>DBYV01000042.1 GCA_002310995.1 bacterium UBP6_UBA1177
GGAAAATCGACACTCGAAGGACTTACGAGCGGTGTTTTCTACGGTTTTGTCGGAATGGTTGACCGTGTCATCGAGGAATCTTTGAAAGAAGTCGATTTCAAACCCAAAATCATCGCAACAGGCGGACTTGCAGGTGCAATCGCCTCTGCTTCAAACTATATCAGCGAATTTGACAGGGATCTTACCCTGAAAGGTCTCAGAATCATCGCGGAACTCAACAGATAAAAATACATTGGAGGCAAATATGAGTTGTAATTTAAATTTCAGAGGTCAAAATGAATAACTACAAACATGATTTTATTGATTTTATGGTTGAGTGTGAAGTTCTTACTTTCGGCGATTTTGTCACAAAAAGCGGCAGAAAAACCCCGTTTTTCGTAAATACCGGCAAATACCGAACGGGCGAGCAGATTGCGAAACTCGGTGAATTTTATGCTGAATCAATCATGGAAAACACGAAAGGGGAGTTTGATGTCCTTTTCGGACCGGCCTACAAAGGGATCCCGCTTGCAGTTTCGGCATCTATTGCTCTCAGCTCGAAATTCGGCAAGAATGTCTCCTTCTGCTTCAACAGAAAAGAGGTCAAGGATCACGGAGAAGGGGGGAACCTCATCGGCCACAAACTTCAGAAAGGTGACAGAGTCCTCATAATTGAAGACGTAACCACAGCCGGAACGAGCATCCGCGAGACAGTTCCGCTCCTCAAAGCAGCGGCAGATATCGAACTTGCGGCACTTTCAGTCTCGGTCAACAGAATGGAACGCGGAACGGGCGAAAAGAGTGCCCTTGATGAGATCCGAGACGATTTCGGAATGAAAACTTTCTCAATCGTGAACATGGCGGAAGTCGTCGGATACCTCTACGGCCGCAAAGTTAACGGCAAAGTTCTCATTGACGATGAAATGAAATCCAGGATCGAGGATTACTACAAAATCTACGGGGCGAAGTAGATGATACTCTTTGTCAATGCATGTGTGAGACCGGATTCAAGAACATTCATGCTTGCAAAAAAAGCGCTTCAGACGATATCCGGGGAACTTGAAATGGTGAATCTGTTTGAGGAAGATCTTGGACCTCTCAACTATGACGAGCTTTCAAAGCGTGACAGATTCATAGAAAAAGGCGATTACTCGGACAGAATGTTCCGTTTTGCCAGGCAGTTCAGTGCTGCGGACGAGATTGTCATTGCCGCTCCTTACTGGGATCTCTCTTTTCCGGCGATTTTAAAATGCTATATCGAAGCGATATGCGTGAACGGACTGACTTTTGCCTATAATGAAGCTGGTATTCCCGAAGGTTTGTGCAAAGCAGAAAGGCTGATCTACGTCACGACAGCCGGAGGATTCATACCCGAAAACAATTACGGATACGATTATGTGAAACAGCTCTGCACTGGCCTTTTCGGAATAAAGAACACTCTCTGCATAAAAGCTGAAGGGCTTGACATTCAAGGGGCTGATGTCAGCGGAATTATTAAGAAATCTGCGGATCAGTTTCGAATCGCTACGATGAATTAAGGATGAATTTATGTGCACAAGTATCATTTCAAACAGAAAAAAGACGATAGTCGGATGGAATCTCGATATTCTCAAGATGGAATACCGCGTTCGGAAGGAAAAAACCGGCGTATATATCGAAATAAACGACGCGAAAGAAGGCTGGATGCCGCTTTTCGGGGCGAATTCGCGCGGTGATTTTGTGGGAATGCCGACATGCTGGCCTTTTGACAAAAGGAGCGATCCCGCTGGCGGGGAAGAGCATATTATTCTGCTTGATATTGACCTTCTTCTTATGAAAAAAACGCTTCAGGAAATCAGGGAGATCGCTGAATCTGGCAGTGTCTGCAGCGTGCCCGGCGTTACCTTCATGTCGTCGCTTTCCGATAATGAGGGAAATCTTTTGCAGATAGTCCCGGGGCAGGGCTGCATGTATTTCGAGAAGCCCAAATACAAAGTGATGACGAACTTTTCGCCTTACAAAATGGACAGCGAAACTCATCCGTGGATGGGCTGGGACCGCTATCAGAAAGCTCTGTCCATGCTTGAGGCGGCAAACGATGATTTTGATGTTGCAGACTGTTTCGCAATACTCAAGGAAGTTTCCCAAACAGTGTGCCCGACAGTCGTATCAATGGTTTATGACGTGACGGAAAGAACAGTTTACTGGTGCGAAAACAGAAACTGGGATCAGTTGGAAAAGTTCGATTTCAGGGAAGTCTAATTTAATTTTAGTGCGGAGTTGTTTGAAAACGGAGGTGGTTCGATGACTGGTATAATCTGCGTCACAAACAGACATCTCTGCGAGGGTTATTTTTTTGAGAGGATCGAAAAAATCGCTTCCAGCGGCGTAACGGCGATAATTCTGCGTGAAAAGGATTTGAGTGGAAGTGAATATTCTGATTTGGCTAAAAAATTCACTGAAATTTGTGAAAAGCACAAAGTCGAAGCGATTCTTCATACTTATGTTGACGTTGCGATTGAACTTGGTGTGAAATCAATTCATCTTCCGCTCACTGTTTTTAAGGATTTGAGCGATGAAAAAAAGAACTTTTTTGGTAAAATCGGAGTGTCCTGTCACTCGGTTGAAGATGCCATCGTGGCTGAAAAACTTGGTGTGTCATACATAACTTTCGGCCATGTTTTTGCGACCGATTGCAAAAAAGGGCTCAAACCGAGAGGCCTGGATGCTTTGAAAGATGTTTGCGGTGCGGTAAAAATTCCAGTTTATGCGATAGGTGGAATAGACGAAAAGAATGCTGTTTCAGCGCTTAAATACGGCGCAAGCGGAGTTTGTGTCATGAGCGGATTTATGAAGTGTGCGAATCCAGAGGAATTAGTCGAGAAATTGAAAAAAGGTGCCGAAAATGATTAGAAAAATCTCTCTTTTACTAATTATTTTTGTTTTTATAGCATGCAGCCAGCAGAACAAGCCGAAAGATGAAAGCGAAGTTTCGTGCAAAAGGATTGTCAGTACCGCTCCGAGCATAACCGAGACGCTTTTTGAACTTGGGCTTGGAGACAATATAGTTGGAGTTACTGAAAATTGTCTTTACCCTGAAGAGGCGAAAAGGAAAGCTAAGATAGGAAAGGCTTTTGACATAAACAGCGAGGCAGTTGCTGCATTGAGACCTGATGCAGTGTTTGTGCTAAGCGCATACGGGCAGCTTGCCGAAAAATTAAAATCATTAGGAGTTCCAACTGTTATCGTAGAGCAGTCTACCGTCAGAGGCTTTGTCGATTCGATAGATGTAGTTGCTAAAAACTGCAAAATCGAAGAGAAGGGGAGAAATTTCAAGGCTAAATTCGAGCCTTACCTGAAAAAAGCCGAAAAAGAGGGAGAAAAAAAGAAAATCCTCATTCTTGTCGGACGTGACTACGAAAGTACTTCGATTAAAGATGCCTATATTGTTGGTAAAGACGGCTTTCTTAATGAAATCATAACGTTAAGCGGCGCGAAAAATGTCTATCAGGGAGATATGCCTTATCCGAAAATCCAGCTGGAAGGGATAATTGCACTTAATCCGGATATTGTAATCGATGTTATCACAGCTTCTAATCTTTCGCCTGAAAAGTTGGAGTTTTTGGAAAAAAGTTGGGCCGAAATTGACATAAACGCAGTTAAAAACGGTAAGGTTTTCATCAAAACCGAGGATTTCTGGAGTTTGCCTGGGCCGCGTTTCGTCAAAATTATCGAAGAAATAAAAAATATACTGGAATAGTTTTTCAAAACTGCTATTTTACGGCGGTTTTGATTTTTTGCGGAGGCTGAAATGTCAGAGCTAACTTTTTTGGAAGCTATCAATGCTGAGAAGGCAGATATAGAGAAATATTTAAAGTTTTATCTCGACTCGCTTCACATCCCCGGAGTTTTGCACGAGGCGATGAATTATAGCCTTAGTGCCGGCGGAAAAAGGCTGCGTCCGTTTCTCTCGATAGCTGTCTGCAACATGCTCGGCAAGCCGAAAGAGCTCATAATGCCTTATGCCTGCGCACTTGAATTCGTTCATACGTTTTCACTTATCCATGATGATCTTCCGGCGCTCGACAACGACGATCTGCGCCGCGGCAAACCGAGCTGTCATAAAGCTTTTCGTGAAGATATCGCGATTTTGGCGGGAGACGCGCTAAATACCGACGCTTTTTCGCTTCTTTTCGAATTCGGCGAAGGCAACATCAAGCGTGCAGGACGCTACTTCGCAAAGGCTGTAGGCGGCAGAGGAATGACTTTGGGACAGATTTATGACTGCACGATCCCCGAAAACGAAAGGACCGCCGAAAAGCTTGATTCCATCAACTATTACAAGACTTCTGAGCTTTTTATAGCCGCTACCGCAGGTGCAGCTGCATGGCTCGACGCGGATGAAAAAGAGGTTAAGGCGCTTGAAGAATTTGCAGCCGAAGCGGGAATAGCTTTCCAGATTTCGGATGATATTTTAGATATAACATCGACAACTGAAAAACTCGGAAAACCTGTCGGGAGCGATGCTGAACTCAACAAAATGACCTATCCGACACTGATGGGGCTGGATGGTGCGCGCAAAGCAGTCGTAGAGAGGACTGAAAAGGCAAAAGCAGCGCTTTCTTCGGCGTTTAAGGAAAGCGAATGGATGAAAATTCTCATGCAGTTTGCGGATTACGTTAGAGATATGGCAAAGTAAATGACTGAAAAACTCAATATTCCCGATAACTTAACTATAGAAAACAGTAAGACTGTCTTTTCTGAGCTTTCTAAGCAGTTTGCAAATGGCGCTACGTTCGAAGTTGACAGCAATATTCAGCTCAATTCGATAACAAAGGCGCTTATCAGACAGCTTTCCGAAGATCATCCTGATCAGCTGATCGTTCCGGAAGAACTGAAAAACGATATTTTTTATCTGAAAGATGATGCAGAAAGCGAAAAAGAAAGCGAGGAGAAACCTGCTGAGCCGCGTATTGAAAGGCTTGGTGGAAGACTTCTGAAACTCTGGGACGTTATTTTCTACTTTTTTGTCATCATGGTCGACATGATTTTTTATTCGCTGGAATCAATATTTAACCGTAAGTTCATACTTAAAAATGACACTACGAAAAACGCTTATTATATCGGTTACTTAGCTGTTCCGATAGTTTTCCTGCTCGCGTTTCTTATCGGTTTTACAATTGCTTTGCAGGCGGCGATCCAGCTTGCCAAAATGGGCGGACAGAGCATGATTGCGATGATGAGCACAATGGTTATGACTAAAGAACTCGGACCGCTTATCACGGCGATAATTATTGCCGGGCGTACCGGAAGTTCGATTGCCGCGGAAATCGGGACAATGGTCGTTATGGAAGAAGTTGATGCTCTCAAAACGATGGGTGTCAAGCCTTTGAAATTCCTGCTGGTTCCAAAATTCTGGGCATTCACGACCGTTATGCCGGTTCTCACGCTGATAGCCGATATCGCCGGAATTTTTGGCGGATTCCTGATCGCTTCGGCATACAATATTCCACCTGGATCGTTTGTGGTTGATGTTATTGAATCCATTGAAATGAAGGATATATTCTGGGGTACTATGAAAAGTATTTCCTTCGCATGGGTAATTCTCGCTGTCGGCAGCTTTAAAGGGCTAAATGTCCGCGGCGGAGCAGATGCTGTCGGTCGCGCCACTACGGAATCAGTCGTTGTTTCGATATTCATGGTTGTCGCTATTGATGCGATATTCTCTCTCTTCCTTTACACTTAGTCGGGAAGATATTCTTGAAAATACCAGGAGTTTATTTCTTTTCTTGAGCAGGTTTAGGTTGAGAGTTTTTTCTCATTGACTCGAAAAATTCGTCAATCCACTGGTTGCATTTGACGAAATCACCGTTCTGAAGCGCTTCCTTAATTTCTGCCGGAGCATTTTTTTCGATGAGTGCGCGCTGTTTGTCGGAAAGCTTGTTGTAGTCTTTTTTTATCGGGGCTGAATTTGTGTTTGTGTTGAAAACATAGTTGTTGCGTCTTATTTTTTCGAATACTTTTTTAAGAAAAACTTCAGTTTCAGATATGATTTCAGTCTCGCTTTTTAAAGCTTTTTTCTTAATGAATCCCGATAGTTCCTGCTCAAGATTGGCTGAAAAGTCGGGGATTGTGAGTTCTTCCGGAAGTATGTCGTAAAGTTGTATTCCTAGTTCTGTCGGAACGTAGCTTCCATCGTTGTTTTTCACAATGTAGCCGCGTTTCATGAGAAGCGGTGGAAATGACGCCCTTGTCGCCGCCGTGCCGATCCCGTCTGCTTCTTTCAACGCTTTTTTGAGCTGCGGGTCTTTGATCTGGAGATGCGCTTTTTCCATGAGTGTGAGGAGGGAGGCGTCCTTGAAAAGTTTTGGCGGTTTTGTCATATCCTCTTTCATTTCGATATGACCGGTAAGTGAATCATTTTTCTTGTAACTTACTGATATTATTTGCTCTTCTTCAACAGGTGCCGCCTTGTTTTCAGTATTTGAGAGTTCCGCGTCGTCGCTAGTTTTCTTCTTGTCAGACTTTATGAATTCGAGGTATCCAAGATCGGTGTAGTTTTTAAATTTTGCAAGGAAAAGCCAGTCGTCGATTTTTCCGTGAAATTCGGTCGTGTCGCCTTTCGCCGGATTGAGAAGAGTCGCGCAGAAACGCTTTACGATGAGGTCGAAAATCAGTTTTTCGCCGCCTGAAAGTACGGGAACGGTATTTTTGTCGTAGGAGAGGACCGGGATTATCGCGTAGTGGCCTTCAAGTTTGCCGATATATTTTGAATTGAGTTCAAGGTTAGGATTCTGTGCTTTTACTGCCATGACAAGCGATTTGTAGTCGTCGAAACGGTAAACAAGATTCATCGCGTGGCGCAGTTCTTTTGCCTCCTGCTCGCTTAAAACTGAACAATCGGTTCTTGGGTAACTTATTAAATCGTATTTTTCGTAAAGATTCTGAGCATATTTAAGCGTGTCGTCAGGGGAAATCCCGTAACGTGTAGCGGCATCTTTCTGCAAAGCCTTGAGGTCATACAGACTCGGCGCATATTCTACGAATTTTTTCTTCTTAATACTTGTAATTGTTAAGTTTTTTTCTTGAAGTACCGCTTCGATTCTGTCAGCTTCAGCCAGATCTGTCGTTTTGAAAATACGGTCGTCTTCATCGACCATCTGGAAAGTTACACCTTCTTTTGAAACGAAGCTGAAAGTTCTGAAAGGCTCCGGTTTGAAATCGCGGTTTTCAAAAAATCTTTTAATGATTTCAGCGAGTAACCATGTCTGTACCCGGCCGATGCTCACCGGTTTCCCGGGAGTGCCGTATTTCACGCTGTAAAGAATCGTAAGCTGGATTCCTATAAGCCAGTCGACAATTTCGCGCGTTCTTGCAGCCTTGTAGTAGCCTTCGTATTCGGTATAGCTTTTTCTTGCTTCGAACGCCTTCTTTATTTCGGGTGCAGTCTCGCTGTGAAGCCAGATCCTTGTGATTTTGTCTGTCAAAACCGAGCCGTTTTCTGTCGCAAGTTCAAGAATGTTGCGGTGAATAAGTTCTCCCTCGCGGTCCGGGTCGGCTCCCAAAATGATTTCTGTAGCATTTTTGAGGGCTCTTTCGATTTCTCCAAAAACCTGCTTGTTTGTGACTATATGCTTGAAATCATTGGGAATAAACGGCAAGAATTGCAGAAGATCCCGCCAGAAGGGCTTTTTTCCGCTCTGAAAGTGATCCTGAAGGTAAAACTCAAGGTCGCGGAGCGATTCGATGTGACCGACACTTGAAACAACCTTGACCTCGCTTCCGAGTGCTGCCTCCATTTTGCGTTTCATGGAGGGTTTTTCGACGATCATGACTCTCATTTGCTATCTTTTTTCCAAATGATTTCAAGGTTTTTATCAAGCTCATGCATGGCGGAGTAGGGGTTTGTCCTTCCGTCGATGATCCCCTGAGTCCACTCTTCGATTATTCCTTTTGAATTAAGAAGATTCATAATTTCATAACCGATTCTATCCATAGCTTTATGTTTGAACTGATTGATGATTTTGTCCTTTTTGACATCAAGTCCGTTGCTTCTCAGCCACGAATTTCTGTCGGCAACCGAATCCATGAGTCTGCCGATTCCCTGATTTTCGGTCGCAATTGTTTCGACTACCGGCGGAACCCACAAAAAACGGTGTTTGTTGAGGTTTATAATCATGCTGATTTCAGCTATAAGTTTTTCTTTTCCGTCTTTGTCGGCCTTGTTTACGACAAAAATGTCGGCAATTTCCATGATTCCAGCCTTCAAAGCTTGGATATCGTCACCGAGTCCGGGAACTAAAACCAGAAGAACGGTGTCTGCAATGCTCATGACATCGATTTCGCTCTGTCCGACGCCGACAGTTTCAACGATGAGAACGTCAAATCCGACGCTTTTCATCAGATTGAGGACATCAATTGTCGCTGGAGCAAGACCACCAAGACTTCCCCTGCTTCCCATCGAGCGGATAAAAACGCCCGGGTCTGAAGCGTGATCCGACATTCTTATTCTGTCGCCGAGTATTGCACCGCCAGAAAAAGGGGAGCTCGGGTCAACTGCAACTACTCCGACAGTTTTGCCTAAGTTGCGGTATTCTTTAATGATTCTGTCTGTTAAAGAACTTTTTCCCGCTCCTGGAGGGCCTGTGATTCCTATCGTTACAGTTTCCGAATTTTCTTTGTAGAGCGACATCAGATCGTCTTCAAAACCTGTTCTGTTGTTTTCGATTTTTGAGATGAGTTTTGCCAAAGATCTGAAATCCATGATTAGATCATTTGTCATTTTGTCCTCTTTTCATATTTAAAAGTTCAATTTTTGCGGCACATTCGGCAATCTTTCCTTTAAAACCGAATTTTTTGTTAAGTTCTTGTTTTTTTTGAGTTATTTCTTCTTCTGAAAGCTCTATAACCGGTGTTTCTTCTTTTGCAGATTCGCTTCTTTTCTTTTTGAAAAACGAAGGTTGAATAGCGAATTTAAGTTTCAAGACGCTCTCTTCTCTGAAGCACAGATTCGCCTTTTTCATAATAAGTTCCGCAAATTTTGAAGCGGCAGCGAGGACAATGTTGTTAGGGATGGCGATTTCGAGCGTTTTTTGTTTAAGTTCGAGCGGTATCATCAGTTTTACATTGCTTTTTCCGACGATATTCTGCCAATTCATTAGTATTATCATAAACTTATTCTGAGAATCCGATACCACTGTTTTGAGCGATTTTACTTGAGAGAATCTTTGTTTCATTGAAAAACCGCCTATTTTTGCAGCTGTAACTTCCGGCATTGAACAAGGTTGCTTAGAAGCATTGCGTTTGTGACTGTGCCGACTCCACCGGGAACGGGAGAGTAGGATATGCGGTTTTCTTCATTTTCATTGTCAATTATCATATCACCGACAACTTTACCGTCTTCAGTGACATGGATTCCTACATCTGCGACAACTGCACCGTCTTTCACTTCACTTGATTTTACTATTCCGCGAGTTCCTGCACAAACTGCGATAATGTCTGCGTTATGTATCAAATCTTTCAAGTTGGAAGTTCCTCTGTGAGCGACTGTCGGAGTGGCGTTTCTGTTCAAAAAGAGCTTGAAAAGGGGAAGCCCAACGATGTAACTTCGCCCAATAACCAGCACATTTTTGCCGGCAAAATCAGTTCGATAATGTTCAAGCAGCTTTATCGAAGCGGCAGCTGTGCATGGAATCAGGTCTTCGTTCTTCGATGTGAAGATTCTGCCTTGATTGAAATATGTTATTCCGTCAACGTCTTTGAGAGGATTTATTGCGGTTAAAAGTTCCTTTTCGGGAATTTTTATCGGAAGAGGAAGTTCAACCATAATTCCGGTTATCGAAACATCTTTGTTGAGTGTTTCAAGTCTGTGGAAAAATTCGTCATGAGTCATGTTTCCGTCAACCGGAACAACTTCAATTTTTGCGTTTATTTTTTTCAGCCATTTCTCTTTTGTTTTGAGATAGCTTTCGGCAGCTCCGTCGTTAAGGGGGTGAAAAACCGCGAGAGTGAGACCTGTAAAATCTTCCTCTAAAAGTTTTGAAACTATTCCGTCAGCCGCATCTTTACCTTTAAATAACATTTCAACTCCTTGATTATTTTGACATTTTCATTATTTCTAATTCTTTTGCAATTGCATCCATTGCAGGTTGTTCTTCGGCAAGAACTCCGTCAATTGTGGTTTTTAGAATGTTGTTTGCTTTTTCAAGATCTTTAATAATTTCAGTGATTTCCTTTTTCTCAAAAGCTTTGTTGCGGGCCTCGTTCCAGTCGTTGTAGGCCTGCTGCATACCGAGTGAAAGTCTGTGGATATCCTGAACTTTTTTTCTGTCTTTTGAAAAGGTGGTTTCCTTCCACGCTTCATCCATGTTGGCATAATGGGGCTTAGACCATTTTTGTTTAAGTATTTCAATAAGTTTTGTGTTTATATCATAGTACTTTTTGCACTTGTTTTGTATAGTTTTTACCAAAGATGCGGCCTGCGAAAAAACCTTGTTTTTGTGCTTTGAAGCGAGAACCTCCATGTCGCGGGCGGTATTTTTATAGGTGTTGTCATTCGGTCTGAATTCCTGATAAAGAGTGTATCCGTCGTTATGGAGAATGGCGACCTGAACAGGTTCCTTGGCTGAAAGAAAACAAGAAAAAACTAAAAGAAGAAAGAATAAAGTCACGAATTTTCTCATTTTTTGATACCCCATAAAAAAACAACGCTTGATTATAGCGGTTATTCAGAGCAAAGCAAAGATTTTTCATTAGGGAGTAGGGAGTTTAGGGAGTTTAGGGAGTTTAGGGAAATTTTCTTTTATTCTTCTTGAATTTAACGGAAGAATCGTTAAAATTCCGCGTTTTTTGTTGGAGAGTGATATAAAAAAGTTTCTTTTGTTCATATTTTCGGTGTTTTTTCTGTTTTCATGCGCAGCCCCTTTCGGTGTCTATCACCGTGTCAAAAAGAATGAAACTCTTTACAGCATAGCCCAGCTTTACGGAACAACTGTTGACAAACTGGAGAAAAACAATAATATCCCCGACGCAAAAAAGATCCAGGTCGGAGACTACATCTTCGTTCCCGGTGTGGCTGCTCCGCTGGAATCCGGCGGAAAGGCTTCCGTTGCTCATTCAAATGCGAAAAAAGATGGAAAAGGGAATGAGAATAAAAAGGCTGCAAAGCCAGTTGCCAAAGCTCCTGAAAAGGCTAAAGGTTCCGCTCCAGTTGCGACAAATCCCGGGAAACCAGGCAAATATGTCTGGCCGGTGAAAGGGGTTATAACTTCAAAATTCGGTCCGCGTTGGGGAACACATCACAGCGGAATAGACATCGGATGCCCGGAAGGAACTCCGATTTACGCTGCGGCGGCAGGTAAAGTTGTTTTTGTCGGCGAAAGAAGCGGTTATGGTCTGACTGTCATTATTTCTCATTCCGACGGTAACTTTACGATTTATGCGCATAATTCGAAAAATCTGGTGAAGGAGCAGGCAAATGTCAAAAAGGGCGATAAAATAGCTCTTGTAGGACAGACTGGAAAGGCAACCGGTCCGCATCTTCATTTCGAGATAAGAGTTAAATCGAAAGCGGTTGATCCTTTGCCGTATTTACCTAAGACGGTCCCATAGCTCAGACGGATAGAGCGGTCGCCTCCTAAGTGACAGGTCACAGGTTCGACTCCTGTTGGGATCGCCACTTTTTTGTTTTGCCGATTTTTTCGGTGCTTTTCGCAGGTGATTTGTGAAGACTCTTTCTTTCAAATTCGTTTTTGAACTGCTTCTGGCGTTCGCGATTTTTTCTTTTATTCTTTATTCTTTGGAAGTTTCTCAGTTTCTTTTTCCCCATTTTCCGATAGTCGCAACGATTTTGTATACCGAAAAAAATACAAGAAAAAGAATAACTTACACGGCTTTGGCGACTTTGATCTACTCTCAGGCTGCTTCTCCGCTTCCATTTGTTTTTGTTCTGACAGCCGCAGCGCAGATTTATATCCTTACGGTTGCTTTTTTTGCTTCTACAGCATTTGATTATTCCCTAACGGCCCTTATCAACGCGATAATTGCCTCATTGATAATCAATATCGACAGACTGCTTTATACATACGTTTTTACTGGTGAGATATCAGCTTTTTCATTCATTTTTCCTTCGGTTTTTTCGGCATTTCTGCTGATTTTTCTTTTTGTTGTTTTTAAGCCTAAAGTGGATGCTCTCTTTTACAAGGAGACTTGGCTGTGAGAATTCTTAATCAGGCAGACGAAGTCAAAAATATTTTCAAAAAGACGCGTCCTTTGGTTTATGTGATATTTTTTTCGTTTCTGGCCCTTCTTGTCAGGGTTTTTGTACTGCAGATTATCCACGGTGACGAATTCTACGGCAGGTCGCGTGACAACTTCATTCTGAGCGAGAAGATTTTTCCGGCTCGCGGTGAGATTTTTTTTGCCGACGGAAAAGTGATGGCGTCAACCGAGCCTTCTTTCAAAATATCGATAGTTCCGATATTCTTTGCAAAAAGTGATCAGATGGAGGAACAGGTTGACAGACTCAGCTCGCTTATAGAGCTTTCAAAGAATGAAAAAAAGCGTTTTTTGTCGAGGCTTTCGGATTGCATAGGCAGATGTAAATATCTTCCGCTGCTTGTCAAAGACGAAATTCCTAAAAAGAAAATCCTTAGTTATTCTGGATACTTGACTAACTTTGCAGGAACAATTATCTCTTCATCATACAGGCGTGTTTATCCTTACGGTGAAACGACGGCTCACATAACGGGCTATGTTTCGAAGATAAATCAGTCGGAACTTGAAACCTACGGAAATTACGATCCTGAGGATTCGACTGGAAAGACTGGGCTCGAAAAGTGGTATGAAAACGAACTTCACGGTGAATACGGCGAAACTTTTCATGTCATTGACTATTTAGGGCGAAAAATCGAACTTCCTGAAAATATCGACGGAGCTATTCCTGGAACAAAACACGCTTTGAAAGGCGATTCCGTGAAGACTACGGTTCTTTCATACCTTCAGGAAACTGCCGCGTCTGCTTTGGGTGAACTTAGTGGAGCAGTTGTTGTCATGGAAGTAAAAACCGGAAGAATTTTAGCGCTTTATTCGGGTCCGTCCTACGACACCAACCTTTTTTCGAGAAAAAGGATTCCTGAAAAAATATGGCGCGAATACAGCCAGAGCATACTTCACCCTCTGCTTAACAAGGTTATCAGGCAGACGTATTTCCCCGGTTCCACTTTCAAAATAATTCCGGCAGTGACAGCTCTTCACTACAATGTGATAACGCCAAAATCGACTTATCTGTGCAGCGGCTGTCTTTCGTTCGGACGCGACACAAAATGCTGTTGGAACAGAGGCGGGCATGCTTTTGTAAATCTCCACAATTCTCTGAAAGCAAGCTGCGATATTTATTATTACTATCTTTCGCAGGAACTCGGACTTGACAAAATGACCCGTTTTGCTGCACTTTTCGGAGTCGGAACGGCAACGGGAATTGATCTTCCGGGAGAGGAAAACGGAATTCTGCCGACACGAAGCTGGTTTGCGATGAACTATCCGGGAATGAGAATCAACAACGGAATGCTCATGAACATGTCGATAGGACAGGGCGACATCAGAATGACTCCGCTTCAGCTAGCAGTGGCATACGCCGCTTTTGCTAACGGAGGAGTAATCGTAAAACCTAGAATCGTTGACGAAATCATACATGAAGACGGCACAACGACCGAGATAGGAAACGAAGTTGTCCGCGTTCTCAACATCAAGCAGAATCATTTCAAAGATGTGAATAAATCACTATGGTCTGTTACGAACGAGCCGGGAGGAACTGCTTTCCATCATGCCGACCACACGATTCCTGACGCAGCAGGAAAGACGGGAACAAGTCAGGTCGTTTCGAACGCTGAAAGAAGAAGTGTCGATCAGACTGAGGACGAAAAGAAGTTTATGATGCAGGATGACGCTCTTTTTGCGGCATTTTTCCCGTACAAAAATCCTGAAATTGTTGCTGTTGCCGTTGTTGAAAGCGGTGCTCACGGTGGAAGTACGGCGGCGCCTATCGTTTACAAAGTTCTCAAATCATACTATCTGAAAGCGAAAATTTCGGAGTAGTTTACTCTGGATATTCGATTTTGACTTTTGTTCCGCAGCGTTTGCAGACAGCGTAAGTTCCGCGGAAGAGTGGTGAAAGCTGGAAAGTGAAATTCCCGCACTGGCACCTGAAAGATTCCCACGAATTTTTGTTTTTTCTTATAAAAACGAGTTCGTTTTCGCCGTTTCTGGTCATGGCGGCACTCTCTCCCGAAACCGAAAGTTCTTTTCTGCATCTCGGGCAGACGACTTTCATGCGCAGATCAGTCGGCGGCAGCTTGATTTTAAGGCCGCATTCGCATGTCAGGATTTTGAAACCGGTATTTGCGAGAATGACGTCGGCGACCTCTTTTCTCGATTCAGTGAATTCGGTGATTTTTTCGGCGCTTTCGGCTCTTACAGCTTCCGATTTGTCGGATTCAAGCGAAGTTTTCGAGAAAAGTCCTGAAGTTTCGAGCTCTTTTTCATAAAGTTTCTGATAATTTTCAAGTGAAACTTTTCCGCCGTTCTGAAGCTGCGTCAGAATAGCGATCCTTTTGTAAATAGGCGGGTGAGTTGAAGCTGCGAAAATAGAATCTTCGTCGCCTCCTGCGAAACGCGGATTGACGATGAACATAGGCGCGGTGATCTTGCTGACAAAATCGACAGAAGAGTGTTTTGCTATTTTCTGCAATGCAGAGGCAAGTCCGATCGGGTAGCGGGTGAGTCTTGCCGCAGAGGCGTCAGCCAGATATTCGCGTTTTTTCGATATTGTGAAGTAAAAAATACGGGCAAGGATCGGTGCGACGATCGCAAAAAGGAGTATAACCAGGATTACAATCGGATGCCCGCCGGAAAATCCGCCTTTTTTGCGTGATCTTCTGTTATTCGAATTTGCAACAACAGTGCCTCTGAGCATGACGTTTGAAAGCATCGTGATCGTTCCGAGCATAACTCCGGCAAATGTCATGAAAAGAACATCTCGGTTTAGAATGTGGCTCATTTCGTGGGCGATTACACCCTGAAGTTCATCGCGTGTGAGGTTTTCGACCAGTCCGCTTGTGACGCAGATCGCCGTTTTTTCGGGTCTGATTCCTGTTGCGAAGGCGTTGAGTCCTGCACTTTGAACAATGTAGATTTCAGGCATTACGGCAAGTCCAGCCGCGATTTTCATTTCTTCTACGATGTTGTAAAGCTGTGGATAACTTTCGGGCGTTACAACGACTGCCATATTAAAGTGAAGAACGATATCGTCTCCAGCGAAGTAGGCTACTGCCGACTGAATTGCCCAGAGAAGAATCCCGATCAAAGCGCCCCAGAGCATTCCCGTAACCCAGTCTACAGTGTAAAAACCCGCTCCGATCGCACCCGAAAGCGAGACCATGAGAATAAACATCAAAATCAGCACGAAAAGCGATTTACGCTTGTTTATTCTTATAAGTTCCCACATGAAAAAGCCTGAAATTTCAGAATGTTACCTTCGGAGCCTGTTTTTCTGCCTTATCTTCGATCTCGAAGAAATCGGACTGTTTGAAACTGAACATACTTGCAATTATGTTCGTCGGGAACATTTCGACTGCGTTGTTGTAGCCCATAACGGCATCGTTGTAAGCCTGACGCGCGAAAGCAACCTTGTTTTCAGTCGAAGTAAGCTCTTCCTGAAGAGCGAGGAAGTTCTGATTTGCCTTGAGTTCGGGATAATTTTCGAAAGTGAGCATCATTTTTGCGAGAGCGCTGTCGAGGTTCGCAGCAGCAGCACCGATTTCCTTGACGTCGCCTTTGTTTATCGCCGACATTGCCTGAGCACGGGCTTCGGTGACTTTAATAAAAGTTTCGCTTTCGTGCTTCATGTAGCCTTTTGCCGTCTCGACGAGGTTCGGAATGAGGTCAAAACGTCTTTTGAGCTGGACATCAATCTGGCTCCACGAGTTCTTGACGATGTTTCTGAGACCGACAAGTTTGTTGTACATCCCAAAAAGTGCGAGCGCACAAACTACGACAACTACTAAGAAAATTAGAACGAAAGTCATGATTTCCTCCTAAAAAACATAAAATCAATCCAAAAACGCCGGATTTTAACTCAAAAAAATAAAAAATCACGGATTTTTGTCGTCGCGCCGTTACATCGTTTCGCCGTTACGGTTATCCCTTGACTTTAAATCGAAAAAGACTAATATTCCGCGTTTTTTTTATGCTTATTTAATAAGGAGTTTTTATTATGGATTACAGCAAGACGCTAAATCTGCCGCAGACCGATTTTCCGATGAAGGCGAACCTTCCGGTCAAAGAAGTCGAAATTTTGAAAAAATGGGAAGAAAATAAAATCTATTCCAAAATTCTGGAGCAGAATGAAGGAAAACCGACTTTTGTCCTTCACGACGGCCCGCCTTATGCCAACGGAAATCTGCACAACGGCCATATTCTCAATAAAACTCTCAAGGATTTTGTCGTAAAGTTCAAAAATATGACGGGGCTTTACACCGCCCTCATTCCAGGCTGGGACTGCCACGGTCTTCCGATCGAGCTCAAAACGGCCGAAAAGCTCGGTTCGAAGCGCAAAGAGATGACGAAAAGCCAGTTTCTTGAAGAGTGCAAGAAGTTCGCGATGAACTGGGTAAACACTCAGCGCGAAGGCTTCAAACGCATAGGCGTTCTGGCTGACTGGGATCATCCGTATGTCACTCTCGACCCGAAATATGAAGGCTGCATCGCTCATCAGTTCGCGAAAGTTGCTGAATCGGGCGCTCTTTTCAAGGCGAAAAAACCGGTTTACTGGTGCACGAGCTGCGAAACGGCACTTGCAGAAGCAGAGATCGAATACGACAACCATCAGTCGCCTTCGATCTATGTAAAATTCCCGCTTATCGACAAACTCGAAGAGCTTGAAGGGGAAAAGGTGAACTTCGTTATCTGGACGACGACTCCGTGGACTCTTCCGGCAAACCTTGCGATCGCGCTTAACCCCGAATTCAAGTATTCGGCAGTCAAATACAACGGCGAAGTCTTCATCGTCGCAAGCGTTCTCAAAGATTCGTTCGTTCACGCTGTCAGAGCCGAAAATCCCGAAGTTGTCGCGGAATTCGACGCGATGAGATTCGAAGGAATGAAGGCGAAACATCCGTTTATCGACCGCGAATCGATAATCGTCTATGCAGACTACGTCACTGCCGATGCAGGTACCGGCTGCGTTCACACCGCTCCGGGACACGGTGCTGACGACTATGTCACCGGTCTCAGATACGGCCTTGAGCCTTACGCTCCTGTCAATGGAAGCGGAATCATCGACGAAAACATCCCTGTAATCGGCGGAATGCACGTTTTTAAGGCAAATCCCGTCATCACGGAATACCTTTACAACACAGGATATCTTCTCAACAAACCTGGCGAAATGATCGACCACAGCTATCCGCACTGCTGGAGATGCCACAAACCGGTCATTTTCAGAGCGACCGAACAGTGGTTCATTTCGATGGACGACACCGGGCTTCGCAAGAAATGCCTTGACGAAATCGCGAAAGTCCGCATGTTCCCGGAGTGGGGAAGAAAGAGAATCGTCCCAATGCTTGAAAAAGCTCCGAACTGGTGCATTTCGCGTCAGAGAAGCTGGGGCGTTCCGATAATCGCTTTCTCCTGCGACGACTGCGGCGAAAAGATAGTTGACGGAGCTATCGCACACAAAGTCGCTGACGAAATTTCCGAAAAAGGAATCCAGGTTTGGCACGACAAAACCGCTGCGGAATTCTTGCCGGCAGGTTTCAAATGCCCGAAATGCGGCGGCACGCACATCAGCAAGGAAAACGATATTCTCGATGTATGGTTCGACAGCGGCGTAAGCTGGGCGAAAGTGCTTGACGGCAGAAAAGGCTTTACTTTCCCGGCAGACCTTTACCTCGAAGGAAGCGATCAGCACCGCGGATGGTTCCAGTCCTCGCTTAAAATGAGCGTTCTCATCAACGGAAAAGCTCCCTACAAAAACCTCATCACGCACGGATTCATCGTTGACGAGAAAGGCGAAAAGATCTCGAAGAGCAAAGGCAACTTCATCGATCCGCAGGTAAAGATTAACAAATACGGCGCGGAAATTCTCAGACTCTGGGTCGCTTGCGAAGACTACAGCGACGACAACAGGATCGGCGATTCGATCATCGAAAGCTGCGCTACGGCATACAGAAAGATCAGAAACACGATCAGATTCATGTTCGGTTTCGTCAACGATTTCGACCCTGAGACTATGAGTTTCAAGAAGGAAGAGCTCACATCTCTCGACAGATGGGCTTATCTTACCTGGCAGGAAAGACTTAAAGACATCCGCGAATACTACGAAAACTACGAGTTCCACCGCGTCCACCACGAAATGCTCGACTTCTTCACGATCCCGATGAGCGCGGTTTACCTCGACATCATCAAAGACCGTTATACGATGCGCGCCGACGATAAGAGACGCAGAATGACGCAGAGCGTCGTTTACTCGATTCTGAGCGATGTCGTCAAGGCTCTTGCTCCGATCCTCAGCTTCACATGCGAAGAGGCTTACGGATATTTGAAAGGTGCAAAGAAGGAAAGCGTTTTCCTTGAGCAGTTCCCGGAATCAAATTTCAACGACGATGACGCGAAATTCCTTGAATCGTGGCAGACTGTCCTTGATGCGAAGAATGCTGTTCAGAAAAAGCTCGAAGTTCTCAGAGCTGACAAGACAATAGGCCATTCGCTTGATGCAAGTGTCCAGATTTACTACGAAAACAATCATATTCTCGATAGCGAACTCGACAACCTTGAATCGATCTTCATAGTTTCCGAGTTCAAGAAAGCGGCTTCTGCGGAAGGACTTGAGAAAGTCGAAGATATGGATCTCTGGATCGGCGTAAAAACGGCTGAAGGCGAGAAGTGCCCGCGCTGCTGGAAAAAGAGAAAACTTCACGACTATACCGACGAGATCACCGGAATCTGCGAAAGCTGCTACGAAGCTGTCAAATAGTTTTTTTTTGATTTCTTTGATAAAATACCTTTAAAAAAATATTATAATGAGTAAAATATCGAGATTGTGTTTTTTGTTTTGGAGGTGATTATGAAAAAATTACTTGTTTTTCTGCTCTGTTCGATTGCAGGGTTGTTTTTTGTTTCTTGCGGAGGTTCAGATGATTCTTCCGGCAGTGAAGTGTGTGAAAGCAACCTGGATTGCCATGTAGGTGAGGTATGTTCTGCCGGGCATTGTGTTTCGGAAAATTCTTCAGGCGGTGAAGGCGGTGAAGGCGGCGAGTTGCCGGACGGCGGACATGGTGGTTCCGATGGAGGAAATTCAGAAACAACGGATGACAGCGATTCAGCTGAAACAAATGATCCGGTTGGCGGCGACTGTACACCAGGAGAAACCACAAAATGTGCATATCAGGGAGATCCAGTAACTGAAAATGTCGGGCCGTGCAAAGCTGCTGTAAGCACTTGTAAGGAAGACGGAACCTGGGGAAAATGCGAAGGCGCAGTTGAACCTGTTAATGAGACTGGAGAAGAACTTTGCAAAAACAATATCGATGATGACTGTGACGGAAATATCGATAATAAAAAAGGAAGCTGCATTCTTTTCTGGGATGACGGGGATACGGGTGATACCACTGATACTGGTGATAGCGGTATTGATGTAGGTTACACAGGAGACTACGATGATGCTTATCAGATTCCGGTTGATGCTGAGGTATGCAATGACACTTGTGTTCCAATGCATGCTGAATGCTTGTCCGCTGATATAGACGAAAACGAAGCTGGTCTTTGCAACGGTCTTGACGATGACTGTGACGGTACAGTCGATGAAGGCTGTCCGTGTACAGCTGGTCAGACTCAGCCTTGTTTCCTTGGTCCGAAAAATTACAGAAATGTCGGAACCTGCCAGGATGGTGTTCAGACATGTAAAGTTACCATGAGAGCCGGTTCTACAGGTGTGTGGGGAGAATGTGTAGGCGGAATCAGCCCGTCGCTTGATAAGTGCGATAATGCCGACAACAACTGCAACGGATGTAAAGACGACAAACTCTGCTGTGCTCCGCCTATTGACTGTGCATTCGATGTCAACGCAGTTCCCGCAAAGCCTTTTGTTTATAAAATAATCGACGGCAATCAAATTTACGATACGGGCCACAAGTTCAACGACGCCGATACGGCTACTTGGGAGTGGACTTTGACAAAAGGTCCGTGCGACATAGTTCTCAATACAGTAAACTCTTTTGTCAAAGGCGGCAAAACTTTGGAAGAAGTCGGGGATATAAATACCGATAACGGTGTTCAGAATACAGTCGTCAGCGGAGTAGGTTTTTCTAAGTTTAAAGTAAAATTCAGACTTTCCGGCAGCTACAAACTTCACCTCAAAGTCACTCGTACAAACGGCGAAGTTTATGAATGTGAATGGGTAATGAGAGTTGTTTCGGATGGTCTCAGAATTGAGCTTTGCTGGGATACTACAGGTTCAGTCGATGTAGACTTGCATTTGGGCAAAAACGGAACTACGTCAGAATGGGCAACAAACAGCGGTCTTGCCTGCTATTTCGGTAACTGTAAATTCGATGCTTCTTCTGGACCGAACTGGGGATACGCAAATACTCAGAACTATGATAGAAACGGAAATTTGAGAACCATGAGAAATCCGCGTCTTGATATTGACAACATAAGTAAAGTAGGTATTCCTGAAAACATCAATGTCGACAATCCGAATGACAACGATGTTTTCAGAGTAGGCGTAAAATATTATTCAGGTTCAAAAGTAACTCACCCGGTAATAAATGTTTACTGTGGCGGAACTTTGAGAGCTACTTACGGTGTAGAACCACAGGTTTCTGGTTTTACCAGCAGTCCATATTTCTGGAAAGTTGTACAAATCAAGTGGGTCGGCAATTACGCAAGTGACCAGTGCGAACTTACACCTCAATGGAATGACGGTACAGGTTACGTTGTAAGCAGTTCAGTTCCAAGTAGTTATGGTTGGTAAAACAATCCAATAAATCAAATCCAATCTTTAAAATCCTGAAAATTTTGATGCCGCCGTTATTTGAAACGGCGGCATTTTTTTATCGTTATAACGATTCGCGCCGTCCAATTTAATCGTTGACACATTCTATACGTAACGGCGTTACATCGTCACGTCGTTACGATAAGATTGAGATTATTGGGATTGGGATTAATCGACTGTTATTGATTTGCTGACGTTTTTCGGAACGTCGGGGTGAACACCGTGGTTCTGGATTTCCGAGCGGTTAAGATATTTCATTTTGGCAACGCTCATCTTGAGTGCGAGAAGCTGAAGAACAACAGCCGCTTCGAAGACGAAAATGTTCTTGTCGCCAGTTCTGGGAAGTTCGATGAATTTTGACCAGTAGTTCTTTGCGCTTGCAGGAACTCCGAGAGCCGCATTTTTAAGGTCTTCGTCATCTTCAGCAATGAGAACGATGTCTGCGCCGCGGATTTTGTGAGTGTGAATCTGCGAAATTGTGATTCGTTTGTCTCTTTCGTCAGGCGGGCAGACGAAAACAAGCGGATAGTTCGAGAAGAATTCCTCAATGTCAACACTTTCGTTGAAGAGGTCGGCAATCTGTTTTGTGAGGGCGCGTTCTTCAGGCGATGCAAACGATTTTTCGACAAAATCTTCGTTCATTTTGCGGAATTTCAAGTTCTTTGTCATGTTGATTACGTCGCGGATGATTTCCGAATTTCCCTCTTTTTCGGAGAAGAAGCCTTTTGAGAACATTTTTTCGCTCATTTCGATCATTTTGCCTAAAAGCTTTTCCATGTCAGTGAGGGAATAAATTGTGTTTTTGCCCAGAATTGTGTTCGGACCGTGCTTAAATTCCGCTGCATCGTAACCTTCAGTGTGGTTGAGAACGACTTCTCTGATTTTAAGCGCACCTTCCTTTGCAATTCCGGTGAGCGAAGTTCCGAGAATGTGGATCGAAGGCCGCATGAAAAGTTTGTATGCGACATCTGCCACCGGAACGTCTATGTTTTTGAGCGTAAAATCCATAAAGTATTTGATTTTACTGAGATTATTCATGACTTTTTCTTCGCTGTTCTTAACGAGCGCAGCAAGGATGTAGAAAAGGGCGATCTGGCTTATGAACGATTTTGTTGCAGCGACGGCGATTTCGGAACCGCACATGATCGGAAGGTAGAAATCGCTTTTTTCCTGAGGAAGAGTCGAGTTCTCGTTGTTGACGATCGTGATGAGCGTTGTCTTGTCACTCATTTTTCTGATTTCATTGAAAATATCGACCAGGTCTTTTGTTTCACCGCTCTGGCTGACGCCGATGATGACATCTTTGTCGGAAAGCGAGTTGATGTAGCACGACCTGAAAGTTCCCGGATTCGATGTAATGAGCGAAATGTCTGTCATATTGTTGAAGAAGTATGCGCCCGTAAGGGAAGCATGGTATGAAGTTCCGCTTGCAATGAGGAAAATTCTTCCGCCGTTTTTCTTCGTCGCTTTGAGAGCCGAAACGAGTTTGTCGCGGAATTTTATTATCATTCTTTTCTTTTTCCAGATAAGCATCGAATCGATGAGCCAGAGCTCTTTGAAGAATGCGCCGTCAGCAGAGTAAAGCTCTTCAAGAAGCGTTTTTTCCTCAGAGCGGAAGCTGAAGTGGCGGGGATTCGGTGCAAAACCGAGTGCTTTTTCGCAGATTGCGCGGAAAGTCGGAAGTGCTCTGATTTTTTCAAATTCGGCCGAAAGCTCTTTTTTGTCGTAAAGATCGTAGAGGGCGAGGAGAGAGTAGAGGATCTCGCGCGCCGAGTCGCAGTTTTCTTCAAAAACGGAGTAAAGCTCTTTTTCTTCTTTGGAATTGAAATAGTAAAGCATCAGATTTTCGATGTTTTTCGGTGAAGAGTAGATCTCCTGCTCCATGAAGAAGTGATACTTCGGCTGAAGCTGGATGTCGGCGATGTTGAGTCTGCTTCTTGTGAGTTTCGGAACCCATTCCTTGTCCTCGGTGAGAGAGAAAAGTTTGTAGTTTTCGCTGTCGAAATAGATTCCTTCGCCTTCCGACATCGGAATGAGGAACCTTGTTTTCGAAAGGATCGAAGTAAGGTCGCTCGAAACGACGATGAAGTTGCCGGAAGCATCCGAACCTTTGCCCGCATAGAGCGATGATCCCGCTTTAATTGCGAAAACACCTGGAAGTTCGGGAAGGGTGACGCACGCCGCATAGCTTCCTTCGATCATTTTCTGTGCCTTTCTTATTGCTTTGATCATAAGGGCGATCTTTTCGTCGTTTGTTTTCGGAGCTTTTTTTGCAGTGAGCGCCGAATAGAAATGTTCAACAAGGTGTACGACCATTTCGCCGTCGTTGTCGGAAAGGACATCGTGACCGTTTTCGGAAAGGAAAACTTTGAGTTTGTCGGTGTTGCTGACATTTCCGTTGTGCGCTCCGACCATGTGGATAAGGCAGTTTACCTCGTGAGGCTGAGCGTTTACGTCGGTAACTGCGCCGTAAGTCGCCCAGCGTACCTGACCTATGAATTTGAATCCGCCGTATTTGGCAAGTTCAAGCTGCTCGACGACTTTCGAAGGTGCGCCGACTTTTTTTCTGAGAGCGACCGAGCCGTCCTCTTTTATAAATGCCGCGCCGGTCGAATCATAACCGCGGTATTCAAGTTTTTTCAGCAGATTGGATGCTTCGGTTCCAAGACTGACGATGTCGCCAGCATAGACGATTGAAACTACTCCGCACATAAAAATTTCTCCTAAAATTATCGAAAATAAAAAAACAAATCAGAATTCCGTTCAAAACGAAATGCAACCGGAGAATTTTGCAGATTTTTTGATTTTTTGCAATTTTTATCTTTTTCTTGATTTACTTTTGACCTCAACAATAATTTATTGATTGATTTTTATTGGCAGGTTAAGGTGGATTTTTTCATTTTTTCGTTGTTCAGACGTTTCGAGGCTTTTCTGATTTGCGAAACTTCCGGCAGAAGGCGCATAAACACTTTTCTTTTTTTTGCCCTGATGATTCCCGGACCTTTGAAGTTTCTTTTCATTTTTGCTCTTTCCTCGAGACTTCTTCCTGCAATT
Source organism: bacterium UBP6_UBA1177 (assembly GCA_002310995.1). Taxonomy (GTDB): domain Bacteria; phylum UBP6; class UBA1177; order UBA1177; family UBA1177; genus UBA1177. The sequence continues at coordinate 24,059 of DBYV01000042.1, forward strand.
GTTTCGGAGAAGAAAATAAGGTTTTTTCTCTCGCTTCCGTTCTCAAGGACAGAACTCTTTATTTATTCATTTATATTTGGTTTCTCGATTATTTTTTCGGCGACTTCAATCGGATGGGCTCTTTTTGACCGCGGTAGTTCACCCGAATTTCTGAAATATTTTATTTTTTATGCTTTTTACTTTGGTATAACACTAATATACGCTCTCAAAATAGGTCCTATGATGATACTCCCCATGTTACTGCTTCTTTTTGATCTTGTTTCTTCATTTATTGTTCCTGAATTTTTTGCCGTTTCATCGCAGTTCAGTCCGATATATCAGCAGAATCAGCCGCTTGCACTTGCGGTATCGCTTGCTTTGCTTGCAATTTCTTACGTAATGTTTGTTTTCGGGAGGAGAGAAAAATGGTAATCTCTCTCGAAAATGTGACTAAAATATTCGGAAAAGCCAGAGTGATAGACAATGTAAGCGTCGGATTCAATTCCGGAGAGCTTTCTGTTGTTGTCGGCGATCACGGAGCAGGGAAGAGTTCTTTACTCAGGCTTCTCGCAGGCGAATTAAAACCAGATTCAGGCAAAGTTGTCGTTAAAACAGGTGATTTGAGAGGATTTGCCTATGAAAACAGCAACTTTTTTCCGGGACTGAAGACCGCTGATCTTTGCACTGTATGGACGCTTCTTTACAGAGGTTTTGATATAAAAAAATTCCGTTCACTACTGTCTGAAGCTGGAGTTGCTGAAAACAGCAGGATTAGTCACCTTTCAGACAGCATGAAAAGCTGGTTCGGAAGTTCCCTGGTTTTGGCAAGCAATGCGGACATTATGATCTTTGATGAACCTTTGCAGTATCTCAATTCAGAAATTAAAGCGAGATTTATCCAACTTGTGGAAAATGAAGCAAAGGAAGGAAAGACGGTTATAGTAAGCTCAAATGAAATAGCTGATTTCGAACATTCGGCAAACTTTGTAGCGGCGTTTCACAACGGCAGCCTTGTTCTTGCAGGACAAACGGAAAAACTTCTTTCTTCACACAGGCTTTTCCCTGGAGCTTCGACGATATCACCCGATTTCAAAGTAATAGGCCCTGTTCTTAACGAGAGACTGATAGAAACAGAGGATAATATCGGAAGAAAAGCTACTTTAAAGGATATTGTTTCAGGTTATATCAACGGAAGCAGTTCTTAGAACTATCGGATTTTTTATTTCTTTTCTTCTGTCTTGGGAGCTTTTTCAAAAGAGAGAAGTTCTACTTCGAAAATAAGTGTTGAGTTGGGGGCGATTGTTTCGCCTGCGCCGTTTTCGCCGTAAGCAAGTTCCGACGGAATAAAGAATTTGTATTTAGCGCCTTTCTTCATAAGCTGAACGCCTTCTGTCCAGCCTTTTATAACTCTGTTAAGCGGGAATTTTGCAGGTTCGCCTCTTTTGTAGGAACTGTCGAATTCGGTTCCGTCGAGAAGTGTACCTCTGTAGTGGACTTCAACAGTGTCTTCAGCAGCAGGGCTTTCGCCTTCGCCTTCTTTTTCAACGATATACTGCAAGCCCGATTCAGTTGTTTTTACACCTTCTTTCGTCTTGTTTTCAGCAAGAAATTTTTCACCGGCTTCTTTGTTTGCAGCACCTTTTTTAGCTCTTTCTTCCATCATTTTTGTAATCATTTCGGTCTGGAATTCCTGAAGAGCATTGCCGATTTCCTCTTCAGTCATTTTGGACTCTGTACCTGTGAAAGCAGATTTGAAGCCTTCAACAAAAGCTTGGACATCAAACTCAAAATTCTGTCTTTTCAAATTTCTGCCGACATCGCTTCCGAGAGCATAGCCATATTTAACATTTTTGTCGGAATCGATTTTTTCTTTGGTTACTGTGTTTCCTTCAGCGTTGCCGCAGTTGCCGCATGCGCAGAAAAACATCGAAACAGCCATAACTAAGCAACAGATAACCTTTTTCATTTTTCCTCCTAAAAAACAAGTTAAAAAAACAAAGCCGGAGATATTATCAAAATCAGTTGCAAAAGCAATATTGTTTTTTGTGAGATTTTAACCGACTTTTTTATATTTTTTTTGAAAAATAAGTAATATCCTTCCTTGTTTTCGGGGAGCTTAATTGCTCTTTTTTGATAACTGTTTGATTTTTTTAGGAGAATTTTATGGGCACTGAAAAGGTAAGAACAAGATTCGCTCCGAGTCCGACCGGATATATGCATGTCGGAAATCTCAGAACGGCTCTTTATGCTTGGCTTATTGCAAGAAAAAACCACGGAACTTTCGTTCTCAGAATTGAAGACACTGACCAGGAAAGAAAGATCGAAGGTGCTGTTGATCTGATTTACAGAACTTTGGAAGAAACCGGTCTTGACCACGACGAAGGTCCAGATGTAGGCGGCGATTTCGGCCCTTACGTCCAGAGCGAGAGAATGGCTGCCGGAATTTATATGAAATATGCCGAGGAGCTGATAGAAAAAGGGTATGCCTACAGGTGTTTCTGCACGAAAGAGCGCCTTGACGACCTCAGAAAGCACTGCGAGGAGAATCACGAGCAGACAAAGTACGACAGGCACTGCCTCAACCTTTCGAAAGAGGAGATCCAGAAAAATCTTGATGCCGGGATTCCTTATGTCATCAGACAGAAAATGCCCGATTCGGGAACGACTTCATTCCACGATGAAGTTTACGGAGATATCGAAGTCGAAAATTCAACAATGGATGATTTAATCTTAATAAAATCAGATGGTTATCCCACTTACAACTTTGCAAACGTTGTTGATGACCACCTTATGGGAATTACCCACGTCGTCCGCGGAAGCGAATATTTGATCTCGACCCCGAAATACAACCTGCTTTATGATGCTTTCGGCTGGGAAAAACCGCATTATGTTCATGTTTCGCCTGTTATGAGGGACGCTCAGCGTAAACTTTCAAAGCGTGACGGAGATGCAAGCTATGCCGATTTCATTAACAAAGGCTGTCTTAAGGACGCGCTTCTGAATTATGTCGCGCTTCTCGGCTGGAACCCCGGAAACGACCGTGAAATCTTTACTCTGCCTGAGCTTATCGAGGCTTTTGACATCAGCGGAATAGGCAAATCACCGGCAATTTTTGACGAAGTGAAACTCCGCTGGCTCAACAGTGAATACATCCGCGCAATGTCTCAGGACGAGTTCTTAAAGCACGCGATGCCTTTCATCAAGCAGGCTGTAAAGCGCGAGGATGTCAACTTCGATGTTATTGCTGCAGGACTTCACAAGAGAACGGAATATTTCAGCGACGTCATCCCTCAGCTTGATTTTGTCGATAAACTACCTGAATATTCGGCCGATCTCTACATCAATAAAAAGATGAAGACTGACAAGGAAAATTCACTCCAGGCGTTGCTTCTTCTCAAGCCGGAACTTGAAAAATTCGAAGACTGGGACCATGAGAAACTTTACTACAAAGTTGTCGATATCGCTGAAAAAGCAGGAATCAACAAAAAAGTTCTCCTATGGTCGATGCGTGTCGCACTCAGCGGCAAAGAGCTTACCCCGGGCGGCGGAAGCGACATCGCGGCGATAATCGGAAAAGAGGATTCGCTTAAGAGAATAGAGAAGGGAATCGAACTTCTTCAAAAATAGTTTTTTAAATCATAATCAAAACGTTTCTGTTTTGTAATATCTTGATTTATATTTTTCTTATTTATATTTTAGCGCAACGATAGCGTCGCTGTTGTTCAACTATTTATTTACATTGAGTTTTTAGGAGATTGTATAATGAATTACGGCGACAAAATAAAAATCATGCGTGAAAAACTTAACATTACGCAAAAATCAATGGCAGAAAGTTTAGGAATTTCACAATCTTATCTTTGTGCTATCGAATCTGGAAAGATGCAGGCTAATGCAAAAGTCATCTTCGGGCTTGAAAGGATTTACGGTGTAAAAACTGAATGGCTGTCAGAAGGGGAAGAGAGTGTTTTTGGAAAAACGTCTTTATCTGTTGGTGAAAATAGAAGCCGCTACACTGCTTCTTTTATAGGCGAGATTGGTTCTTGGATCGGTGAAGACAAACTGTTTCTTTTTAAAGTGACTAACGACAATATGGAACCTTGTTTTATGAAAGGCGACGAAGTTCTGGTCGATGTCTCAGATGCTCATTTGAAAAATTACGGCGTATATCTTTTCGAAATCGAATCAAAAAATGAACTCAAACGCTTTGTTGACGGAGATTTTGCCAAGCTGACCAACGACAAGCCGAGAAAGAAAAATAATGACATAATTATGAACAGCTCGATAAAATGTTTGGGAAGAGCCGTCTGGCTTATAAGAAAATTGTAAAATCTTCTCTCGCATTTCATAAAAAATTGAGTATAGTGCGGCGGTTTTTGTTTCGATGCGCCGTTTTCCTGTCGAAATGTCGAAATATCGAGATTTCGAAATATCGATGGCGCGAATCGAATTTCGAGGCGGCGAATCGATAATAACGAAGGCTGCGGAAAAAAAGAGAGGCAATTTTGGACAAACCTGAAGTCATAAATTTTGACAAAGTTTCGTTTTTTTACGGAAAGAACGAGATTCTGCGCGATGTCACTTTTTCGGTTCACAAAGAGGATTTTTTTGCGATAATAGGTCCTAACGGCGGCGGAAAGACGACGATTCTCCGCCTTATGCTCGGTTTTATCAAGCCAACAAGCGGCAAAATCACAGTTTTTGGTGAGGAGCCGGGCAGGAATTTCAAGAAAATAGCCTCTGTTCCGCAGTTTTCCTCCCATGACAGGCTTTTTCCAATAACGGTTGAAGAGGTTGTTCTTCAGGGTTTGATTAAATCGACTTCATTTCTTCCTTTTTACACTAAAAACGAAAAGGAAAAGGCGGCCGATGCGATGAAAAAGCTTGGGATTCTGGACCGCGCAGGAGCCCGTTTCGGCGATTTGTCGGGTGGTCTTAAACAGCGCACTCTGATTGCCAGGGCGATTGTGAGCGATCCCGAGATCCTTCTTCTTGATGAGCCTGTCGCGAGTGTTGACAGTTCGGTCGAAAAGGATATTTACGAGATGCTTTTAGATATGAACAAAAAAATCACGATCGTCATGGTGTCGCACGATATTGGCTTTGTGTCGAGTTTCGTGAATAAAATCGGCTGTGTGAACAAGATTTTTGTCGAGCACCATTCGAAAGACGAGATGTGTTGCTTAGAGGAGCATCACGCATACAGCGGAAAAACAACGATGATTCATCATAAGTGCGGGATTTAAATGGATTTTTTTAGTGCGCTTTCGACATATTCATTTTTGCAGAATGCAGTTATTGCGGCACTTTTTGCGGCACTATCCTGCGGAATTTCAGGCACTTTTGTCTATGTCAACAGAATAACTTTTATTGCCGGAGGCATAGCTCACGCAGTTCTCGGAGGAGTAGGGGCGGCGGTTTATTTCGGCATTTCGCCATTTGCCGGAGCTGTTTTCACGGCGCTTCTTTTCGCTCTTCTGCTAGGAATTGTCAGGCTTAAAGCTTCCCAGCATGAGGACACGGTCATTGGCGCGATGTGGGCCTGCGGAATGTCGGCCGGAATAATTTTTATGTATCTGACTCCTGGATATGCCGTAAATCTCAACAACTATCTTTTCGGTAACATCCTCCTTGTTTCGAAAGGGGACATCACGGCGCTTTCGGTGCTTGCGGTGCTTGTAATTTTAATCAGCGCACTTTTTTTCAGGCAGTTCAAAGCTGTCAGTTTTGACGGCGAAAACGCAACTCTGCACGGCGTGAAATCGGAACTGATTTATATTCTCATGCTTTCGGTTATAGCGCTCACTGTCGTCGTTCTGATGAAAGTCGTCGGACTGATTCTGGTAATCGCATTCATGAGTCTTCCTGCCGCAACTGCCGCTATTTTTCAGAGAAAAGTCGGCGGAATAATTATTCTTTCCATAATTCTGAGTTTCATTTTCAGCATTAGCGGGCTCTTTGTTTCGTACACTTGGAATCTGCCAACAGGAGCGGTTATCACTCTTATTTCCGGCGCGGTTTACGCTGTCGCGCTGCTTTGTTCAAAATTATCCCGTTAGGCGTCCCTGAAGTAGGGAAGCTGGCTCTCGAAGAGAGGCTGAAGGGTCTAACCTACGATTACAGGTTTGATTTTTCCGCCTGTTTTTTCAATCATTTCAGCGATGAATTTATCGACTGAAGCAATCGGGATTCTGACAGTGAGTGTACTTCCTGATTCTGTGTAAGTTGTTGATTTTATTTCTAAACCTTCAAATCTGCCGATATAGCTCATTGCGATTCCTGTGAAATCGAAAGGGACTTCGACGGAAAGTTCCTTTTTGATGATTACGGTTTCGATTTTTGCAGAATCTAGAGCAATTCTCGCTGATGCGCCGTAAGTTCTTGTCAAACCCCCTGTTCCTAGTTTGATTCCGCCGTAATAACGGACACTTGTAACCAAAACATTGAAAAGTTCTTTCCGCAGAATTTCGTTGTATATCGGTAGTCCTGCCGTGCCGGAAGGTTCGCCGTCGTCACTGTAACGGAAAGTTGCGATTTCTCCTTCACCTAAAAGATAGGCAAAGCAGATGTGCGTGCAGTCGTAATGCTCTTTCCAGAGTTTTTTCACGTTTTCCTCGGCTTCCTCTTTTGTCAAAACAGGAAAGCACTGAGAAATAAAACGGCTGTTTTTCTCTTTTATTTCAATTGGTTGTGTCGGATCAAAGAGAGTTTTGTACTGTTCTATCATTGTTCTTTTTTTCTTTCAAAGTCTCTTCTGACGGGAGGATCAGGATGCACATTCCGATCGTAAAAGTGATGATCGCGACGAGTTGCGAAGTTGAAAGCATGTTGTTGAAGAAAAGTCCGCGGTCATCGGCTCTGAAAAATTCGATTATGAAGCGGAAGGTGCCGTACATTGTGAGCCAGAGCCCAAGAAGTTCTCCGTCCTTTTTTTTGTGTTTGCGGAAGTAGAACCAGAGAACAAGGAAAATTGATGAGGTTACGAAAGTCGAGACTAACTGCGTCGGAAGGACGGGAAGAGGAAGATCTTTCAAATTCAGCAGAATGTCTCTTGCGAACTGGTTTTTTGCACTGAGGCCGTATCTCAGGAATGTTTCTGCAAAAGGAGAGGCTGAAATTTCGCCGAAGCAGCAGCCGTTGAGATAGCATGCGAAACGTCCGACTCCGAGCCCGAAAGCAAGCCCCAGAATGTAGCAGTCAAGATATTTCATAAGAGGCGCTTTGTGTTTTGTGAACCACCATACTGCGGTTGGAAGACCGAAAATTACAGTGCCGTAAAAAGCTAAGCCGCCTTTCCAAAAAGCGAAAATCGCAAGCGGTTTCTGAACATAAATATCAAGAAATCCGTCAAAAACGACGTGCATTGCCCTTGCACCGACATAACCCATTGTCGTAGTGATTACAGCACCTTTGAGTGCCATTTTTATATCAAGTTTATTGCGTCTGATCTCCCACCATGTGAGAATATTGCCGACGATGACGCAGAAAATGACGACAGCATAAAATGATGAAAAGGAAAAATCACCGATTGATATGGTCGGATGCATTATTTTGCCTCTTTTTTGGCTTTCTGACGCTTCGGCTGGAGAAAAAGAAGTTCAAATGCGAGAAGGAAAATGGCTACAACAATTGCGACATCGGCAATGTTGAAAGTAGGCCAGTGATAAATTTCTCCTGCGTGCCAGTCGATGAAGTCGATTACAGCGAAACCTCTGAAAAAGCGGTCATAAAGGTTGCCGAACGCTCCGGCGATGATGAGCCCGTAGATGATTTTCATGAATTTAGTTTCGGCGAAAGCAAGCAGAAGATAAAGCACAAGAAGTGTGACAAGTGTAGAAAAACCTAAGAAAATCAGCTGTCTTACCGAATCTGGAAAATTCGCGCCGAGTCCCCACAAAGCCCCTTTGTTCTCAACATAGATGAAATTCCACCAGCTCTCGAAAACGACGATTCCTTCTTTTCCTTTAAGCGTCAGAGCCCAGTTTTTGGTGAAAAAATCAATGAGAAAGACGGGAAGTGTGACTGTCAGGAGATATATCGAATTTTTCCAGTTTATTTTCGCCAGTTTCATAAATTTCTCCGACGTCAAAGTTTACTGAACCGGGCATGCGGTGAAACCAGAACCCAGCTGGCTTGTGATGTTGCCGCCGTATATCGGAGCATTTTCTGTGCTGTAGAGTTCAAGCTGAGAACCTGTGATAACGATTTTGCCGTCAGCTCCTGCAGCAGTATTCATCGTGTTTACGGTCAAAGTACCGACACCGAAAGCGTGGTAGCAGTCAACAGAATTGCCGTTAAGATCAACAACAAAAAGCTGAGCTGCATCTGTCGATTCTAAACCTACTGTAATTTCGCCGACAGCAGCAGCATTAACATTGATTACAAGGATAACAGCCGGATTCAAAGCTGTCTGACCATTGTTTGCAAAAGGAGTCTGGAAAATCTGAACCGCATAGTCCTGAAGTGCTGCATAGTAGTAAGCACCCTGAGCATCAGCCGGCTGGAGATTGCCGTTGGTTCCGAAAGTACCGGTTGCGAAATAGGACATGTTTACCATGTCCTGGGTAAGCTGATTTCCATTGGTAATAATATAGTTAACGTTGACATTTATATCAGCATGACCGTACGGAGCCGGATAATCCTGGTTGCCTTCTTTACCTTCTTGTGAAATGCCGCATTTTGCCGATTCGGTCGGGCAGTTTTCAACGGAGCACTGTTGAGTCTGATTATTTGAGCAAGCTCCTGAGAAGCAGGCAGCCCATGCGTCATACTCAGCCTGAGCAGCTGCAGGAGCATTGGTATAACAAGCCTGAGCACATGTCTGATCGTTCTCTGCGCAGCCAAATATGCACATAAAAATGTCTTTGCAGCCTGCGCTTGTGTCGCTATCACCGGTATCCGTGTCGGAAGTGTCCGATGTGTCTGAGGTATCTGAAGTGTCAGCCGTATCAGCTGTGTCCGATGTGTCTGAGGTATCAGCCGTATCAGTTGTGTCCGACGTGTCTGTGGTATCAGCCGTATCAGTCGTATCAGTTGTGTCACCCGTATCGCCGGTATCAATGTTATCGACGGCAGGTGTGAATTTAAGATTGTTGTCGCACGCAACAAACATGAAAAACGCTGCAAAAACAACAAAAAGCATAGATAATTTTTTCATTTTTTTCTCCTTTAAAAAAAACAGCAAATTTTAACGGCAAATTTTAAGGATTTTTGAGGAAAAGACAAGAACTAATTTTTTTTAATTATTATTCGTCATCGCTGATGCAACGGACATAGCCTTCGTCTGAGTTATCGTTGGCGTAAACATCTGCACCAAGGAAATCAACTACCCAAGTGCTTTCATCTTCATCAAGATAGGGTGATGATGACCAGAACCAGCCCTTTTCACCGAATATGCTGTGCCCGCCGTTTTGATCTTCACTGCATGAATAGCATGATTCTTCCTGACAGTCGCTAGAAAGGCAGTATTCGTCGTTCTCATCACGGACGTCGCATGCGCCGTTTGGCATCTCCGTACCAGAACAATTTTGGATGAGAGTTCTGAGTTCGCTGATGGTAGGAACTCTCCACATTAAACCGCCTTCGGTGTTGTTTTCACAATATGTTGTTGCAGCATCGAAGTTCCCGTAATATTTTGAAGACCAGATGTAGCCTGTTTCGGGGTCTTCGCAGGGTGTTGCACTTCCAGGACCGCATTCAGGAAGAGCAATCTCTCCTTGCGGATCACAAACTGTTATACCATTGATCATGGATGAAATATCACCGTTGCCGTTATAATTTTTCGGGCTGTAAAGAGAAATTTCGCCATTAAAAGAAAGAGGACCGTGATTGGAGATGTTACCTATCTTTATAATGGTTATAGAACCTTCGCCGAAGGCATGAATGCATGAAATCATGCCTGTGTTCCAGTTTAGATCAACAACATATAAAACACTCTGCGAGTATTCATCGAGGATAGATGTCGAGAAAGTGCCGATACCTGCGTATTCTTCAGGAATATCGAGAATTACTAACGGGTTGCCTCCGAAATAATTATCACCTTGAACATAAACAGGAAACTGCTGAACTTGAATGCTTGATCCTCTTTGTGCGTCTTCAGAATAGTAGGCCAGAGACTGAATTGCGTCAGCATCACTCGGTACAACTGAATCCGAACCGTTGCCGTATGTTCCGGTTGCGAAAGCTGAGACAACTATACCGGCGTAACTATCATCATCATCGGACGCGTTTCTGATCTGATCAACCGCGAAGTCGAGAGAAAGAGAACCGTAAGGGGAATTGTAGTTAGGATCGGGTTCTATTGGGATTTCTGTGTCTCCTGTGTCGGAAGTGTCAGCTGTATCGGCGGTATCGGTTGTGTCAGAAGTATCAGAAGTGTTTGCTGTATCGGTGGTATCGGTTGTATCTCCTGTGTCGGAAGTGTCAGCTGTATCGGCGGTATCGGCTGTGTCAGTCGTGTCCGATGTGTCTGATGTGTCGGCACTATCAGATGTGTCAACTGTGTCAGTCGTGTCAGCGGTGTCTCCCAAATCGGATGAGTCAATAAATTTAAGATTATTGTCGCACGCAACAAACATAAAAAACGTTGCAAAAACAACAAAAAGCATAAACAGTTTTTTCATTTCTGCCTCCTCATTAAAAAAAACAGTAAATTCTAGGAATTTTTGAGAAAAAAACAAGAATTCTGAATCTCTCATGTCATGTTGAAAACAGCTTAAACATCCCTGTCATCTTAAAGAATGTGAAAGATCGCAGAGATTCTTCGTTCAGAATGAGGCAGACTGAACGCATACCTAGCTTTTACTCCAATTTTTTATTGTAAAAATGCGCTCTATGAGTAAAATTTAGCGCTTTTTTAAGGAGGTGTACCATGAAAAAAAGCCTTTTCTTTGCTTTTGTTGCATTTTTATTCATTGTTTCCTGTTCTAACAGTGACGAGCCGCTTATTCCATGTGTGACCGTTTCTGATTGTCCTGACACTTCATATTCCTGTTTCGACGGCTTTTGTGTCCATGCCGGTGCTGCAATCGATCCTTCAGATTCGGACAGCGACAAAACTTCTGACGACATGCTTCCTGACGGTGATAAAAATGACGGTGACAGCTCTTCGGAAAACGGAGACAGCAATAATGACGATGATTCCGAACTGCCGGATTCTGTAAAACCTGACGATGACGGAAATTCTGAATCTCAATCCGACAATGACAGCGCGGAAACTTCCGATTCTGACGGTAATGAAGGTGGTGACGATTCTGATACTACGGATATAACAGACACTGCTGATACTGCCGACACATCGGACACTTCGGACACGACAGATACTTCGGATACTACGGATACAGCTGACACATCTGACACAACGGATACTTCTGATACTTCTGATACTTCGGATACCACGGATACAACTGACACAACTGATACCGCCGATACTTCTGACAGCGGCGATTCCGGTATCAATGTCGAAGACCCTGTAGATCCGGCAGCATGCGCAGCTGCGATAGCGCAACTTCCTCACGGCGGAAAATACGACTGGGAAGATGGTGCGACTCAGGGATTTTCGAATTACGCGACATATGCTAATCCTTACTGGAATGTCGTTCCGGCGACTTCGCTGCCCGCTGAGGTTGAACCTGTTCTGACGCACGGCGGAAACTACAGTTTCGGAAACTATTCGACTTATAACCCAAACACAAATCATTATTCTGTTCTTCCAGTTACGGATTTGTCGCAGTGCAGTCACTGCAAGGTAAAAGCAAAGTTTTATGTCCGCGGAGCAAACTGGATAACTTCATGCGACAACAATAACTATGACTATTTGGAATCGACATGCTGGGACGGCGTTAAAAATTCATGGGTCGATCCTAAATTTGACGATGGTTATACTTTCCTGTCCAAAAGGTGTACTTATTCAAAACAAAAATGGACGGAACTTGAATGGACGATTCCCGAATCATGCAAAACCGAGACATTTCTTTTTGCTTTGAGGTTCAAAAGTGACAGTTCTGTCGAAGGTCCCGGTCTTTTTGTCGATAATCTGACGATTTACGCTGCAACCAACAACGAGCCAAAAGGCGAATTTGAATCGGCTGAAAACGGCAAGATCACAGGTTGGGCTTGCGATCCTGACGCATATTCTGAAAAAGTTCATGTCAAAGTCAGATACCACAAAAACAAAAACGAATCCGTCGTTTCGGCTGAACGTAGTGTTGATGCCGAATCGGAAAGCGACCCTACACAGTGCGGCGGAACTGACAACCACGGTTTTGAAATTCCATTTGATGCGGAACTTGCCGGAATACTGGGTGTAGGCACTCACAGCGCTACGGTTTTTATAGGTGATCTTCCAGCAAATTGTGCCGGAACTTACAAAAAAATAGGTACAAAAGAGTTCGAAATAACCAGTCTTGACCCTAAAAAACAATAATTTTAAGGAGTTAAAAATGTGTGACTGCATTTTCTGCAAAATTGTAAAAGGTGACATCCCATCGCCGCGCCTTTACGAAGACGAAAATTTCATCGTTATCCGCGACATCAACCCGCTCTGCAAAGTTCATGATCTCATAATCACGAAAAAGCACATCAAATCGGTGAATGAAATAGAAAAAGATGACGAGAAGATTTTTGCGTCTCTTTTTTCGGTTGCAAAAAAGATTGCGGCTATGGAAAACATGGCTGAAAGCGGCTACCGCGTAGTCGTAAACTCAGGCAAGGATTCAGGTCAGGCTGTTCCTCACTTCCACGCTCATGTTCTGGGCGGCGAAGACCTCAAAGGCAAACTTCAGGGAATGTAATCCTCAAAAATGAATGTTTTGCTGATCGGGCAGGGGAATGTAGGAACTGCTCTTTCAAAATTTCTGCAAGTGCGCGGAATCAAACACGAAATTCTTGAAAAGGCACCTTGTTGCAAAGATGGTGTTTTGTTTCTTGCAGTTCCAGAATCGGCTGTAAAACCGCTTGTTGAGGAAACTCTGGAGAAAAACCCTGGAATTTATGATGTTCATTTTTCAGCGGCTCTTTCAATTGAGAGTGAGCGCGTTTTTCTGCTTCACCCGTATTCTTCGATAAATACAAAAACTGAATTAAATCAAATACTTTTTACTCTTTGGGGCGAGAAAAACCCTGTTTTTGAAGAGATGCTGAAAAAAACGGGGCTTGATTTCGTTTACTGTGGCAAAAATCCTGATCAGCTTTATCACGCATCGGCAGTCATGAGCGGAAATTTCACCCAGTATTTTGTTTTTCAGGCTCTGAAAATTCTCGAATTTTCGGGATTTTCAAAAGAGGTGGCTGAAAAACTTATTCGGCAGCTTGTAAACTCATCTATCGACAACATTTTCCGTGACGGCATAAAAGGAATCACAGGGCCTGCTGCGCGCGGTGAAAGTGAAGTTTTGCTTAATGAAATCAACGCTTTGAAGGAAAAAGACAAAAGACAGTCCGAGCTTTTTAAGGCAGTCAATGAAGCTATATCAAAGCTCTGTTCAGAGAGCTCAAAAAACGATAAAACTTGATTCAGAAGAGTTCATCGCTATAATCATCTGCTTTTTAGTTTTTTTGGAGGTTTAAAATGTCATTTCCCATTACAAAAGGCGGCTACGAAAGAATAGTCGAAGAAGCAAGACATCTTAAAAAAGTCGAAAGACCGGCAATTATAGCAAAAATAGCTGAGGCGAGAAGCCACGGTGACCTTAGCGAAAACGCTGAATATCATGCGGCGCGCGAAAAACAGAGCTTTATAGAAGGACGAATTGAATACCTTGACGGTGTTATCGCTGATGCAGAAGTTATTGATGTTGCGAAGCTGAGCGGAGACAAAGTTCTTTTCGGTGCAACAGTCAAACTGCTTGATGAAAATACCGACGAAGAAGTTGTCTATACACTTGTCGGTGAAGTTGAAAGTGATCCTGAACACGGCAAAATTTCAATTGCAAGCCCGAAAGGAAGAGCTTTGATCGGTAAAATGCTTGGCGACGATGTGGTTGTTCAGACTCCAGGCGGTGCTAAAGAGTACGAAATACTCGAAGTTAAGTATGTTTAATCCTTCGGAAAATTCCGATATTTCAAAATTATTTTCTTTTTTAAGTCAGCCGCTTGAATCGGCGGTAGATCTTTCAAAAACTCAACTGAAAAAAATAAATGCTGCTCTAGGAGGAAAAGTTTTTGATTTTTTAATCGGAAACCTTCCCGAAAGTTACGAAACGCGCTTTCTTGTAACCAAATTTTCGGACTTTGAGCGCGGTCAGATGGCAACCTTCAAAGCAAAGGTCGTTTCGGTAAAACGCGGTTTCGGCAAGATTCCGTCCTACTTGAAAGTTGATCTCAACGGTGCTCTTGTGACCATCACTTTTTTCGGCAAACTCGGAATGATCTACTGTAATCTCTACAAAGAAGGTGATGAAGTTCTCGTTTCGGGTGAAGTGAGCCAGAAATCCTACGCAATAAACCTTGTAAATCCTGAAATTTTCAAGTTCGACGAAGGTTGGAAAACTCTTCTCAGCGGTTACATTCCGGTTTACAAAAATATCGTCGGCGTTTCGCATCTTTTTATGCTGAGAACTGCCAGAATGCTCGTGAACACTTTGTCGGAGCACCGCGGAGAATGGCTTCCTGAAAGCCTGAAAAAAGAATTTAATTTTCCTGACTTTGTGGAATCGCTGATGAACCTTCATTTTCCGCATCTGAGCGCAAATATTGATGAACTGAACGACTTCAAAACGCGCTGGCACAAGCGTATTGCCTTCGACCAGCTTTTCTTTTTCCAGTTTGGTTCTCAGTTTTCGGCAATCGGTATGCGTACCGACAAAAAACGCCGCATAAAAACCGAGTCTGATTTAAGCGTAAGTGTCGAAAAAAACATGGTTTTCGAGCTGACAAAGGCTCAGAAACGCGTTCTTGGCGAAATCAGGAGCGACCTCTCTTCAATTTATCCGATGAACAGACTTTTGCAGGGTGATGTGGGCAGCGGAAAAACGGCTGTCATGGTTTTGGCGAGCCTTGACGTTATTGCGAGCGGCTACAAAAGCGTGATAATGGCTCCGACTGAAATTTTAGCGGCGCAGCACTACAAAACGATTTCAAGCATGGTTCCCGAAAACATAAAAATCGAGCTTTTTTTAGGCGGAGTCACTGGCAAAAAAAAGAAGGCGGAGCGGCTTGAAAACGCGAAAAAAGCAGATTTTCTGATTGGTACCCATGCTCTTTTCGAGAATATGGAATTCATGGAGGATATCGGGCTTATAATTATCGACGAGCAGCACCGTTTTGGCGTTTCTCAGCGGATGAAACTCCAGTCAAAATCGACTCATCCCGATGTTCTTGTCGTAAGCGCAACTCCGATTCCGAGGACTCTGGCACTCACGGTTTACGGCTCGACTGAAATCAGCGTAATTGACGAAATGCCTCCCGGAAGAATCCCTGTCACGACAAGGCTCGTTCCTGCTGAAAACAGAGTGAAAGTCTTTGATTTTGTTACTGAAATCATAAAGAATCAGAACAAGAAAGGTTATTGGGTCTGCCCGCTTGTCGAAGAGAGCGAAAACGAAGAAATGAAATCCGAAATGAAGCACGTTGAAGGTGTTTATGAGGAATTTTCCAAAGTGCTGGGTGACAAAGCGGCACTTCTTCACGGCAGAATGAAAGGAGATGAAAAGCGCGTTATCATCGACAGGCTCAAAAACGGGGAAATCAATCTTCTCGTTTCAACGATCGTTGTCGAAGTAGGTGTTGACGTTCCCGATGCAGTTTTCATGGTGATAGAAAATGCCGAAAGGTTCGGGCTCGCACAGCTTCACCAGCTCAGAGGTAGGGTGGGCAGAGGAAAAGACAAATCTTTCTGCGCACTTATCGCAGGGAGTGATATCAGTGAAAAGGCTTTCAACCGCCTCAATTTTCTCTCAAAAACCGAAAACGGCTTCAAAATCGCTGAATACGATCTCAAAACACGCGGTCCTGGAGCTTTGACCGGTCTTGAGCAGAGCGGATTCAAAAACGATGCCTATTTCATGCTGGCTGTCCGTCACGGCGAACTTGTCGAAAAGGCAAGAATTTTTACGAAAAATATCCTTGCATCGGGCGACGATGAATATATAAAATTCTGCAACAGAGTTTTCGAACTCTTTTTTGCTGAACGCTTCAACAGATTCCGGGCGAGTTAGGAGGAAAAAATGCTTGTTTGTCCTGTATGTGGCTGCGATATGGCCGTTCTTGAGCTTCACGGAATAGAAATCGACTACTGTTTTTCGTGCGGCGGTATCTGGCTCGATGCCGGAGAACTTGAATATCTTATGGGCGATTCTGAAAAGTCGGCTGAAATTCTTAAATCTTTTCAAGATGTTACAAATTCAAGCAAAGAGAAGAAACGCCCGTGCCCCATCTGCGGAAAACCGATGAAAAAAGTGGGCGTTTCAACCTCGGAAAGCGAAATAATCATCGACACATGCCCGAAAGAACACGGGATCTGGTTTGACAAAGACGAACTTTACAGAATAATCGACACGCTCGGCGAATCAAAAAACATGAAAGTCGCAGAGTTTTTGAAGGATATGTTTGCGGGCAGGGAGTAATAATGAGTTTCAGACCACCGTTTGAGATCACGGCGAAAGCGATAAATCTTATTTCGGAGATTTCGGAAAAAATCGGAATCATAACTGCGCTTTCCGACAATCCTTTTCATGTCGAACTGCGCAAGAAAAACCGCATCCGGACAATCCATTCTTCGCTTGCAATCGAGCAGAACACCCTTTCGATAGAGCAGATGACTGCAATCATCGAGGGCAAGCGTGTTCTGGGTGCACCGAACGAAATTCAGGAAGTCAAAAATGCGGTTCAGGCATACGATCTGCTTCTTGAACTGAATCCGTATGAAGAAAAAGACCTGCTTCGGGCGCACAAACTGATGATGGCTGACCTGGTCGATAGAAACGGAAAATACCGTAGCGGCGGTGTCGGGATTTTTGACGGAAGCGAAGTCGTCCATGTTGCTCCGCCGGCAGGCAATGTGCCGTTTCTGATGGCTGATCTTTTCGCATGGCTCAAAAACAGCAGCGAACATCCGCTTATAAAAAGTTGTGTTTTCCATTATGAATTTGAATTTATTCATCCTTTTCAGGACGGAAACGGCAGGATGGGCAGATTCTGGCAGACGGTGATTTTGAAAGAGTGGAAGCCTGTTTTTGCATGGATTCCTGTTGAAACGCTCGTGAAAGAGCATCAGGCTGAATATTATGCCGCGCTGACTTCGAGCGACAAAGATGCGGACAGCACGGCTTTTATTGATTTTATGCTGGAAATAATCTCAAAAGAAATAGATAAAATTATTGAACATCAGAACAATGAGCCGATAAATGATACTGTAAATGATACTGTAAATGATACTGTAAAAATAATTCTGGAAATCATAAGAAAGAATCCTTCAGCATCTTATGAGGACATCGCAACAAAAACCGGCAAATCTCGTATAACTGTAAGTAGAAAACTTGCCGAACTCAAGGAACAGGGCATTATCCGCCGCGTAGGTGCTGACAAAAACGGTCACTGGGAAATAGTGGAGCAAAAATGAAAATCTCGAACATATTTTTAAGGAATTTTCTGATTATAAAGAAGTCGAATATCGAGCTTTCTTCGGGACTTACGACCGTTACGGGCGAGACTGGAAGCGGAAAAAGCCTCTTTGTTTCGGCTATGAAGGCTCTGCGCGGTGAAAGAATTACGAAATCGCTTCTCGGAAAGTGGGGGAAGAGCGGTGAGATCTGCGCCGAAATCACTCTGGAAGCGGGGGATAACGAAATCAGAAATCTTCTTGCAGGGAATGATATCGAGCCCGAAAACGACAAAATTCTGGCACGGCGCGTTTTCGGAGACAAAAACAGCGTCTATCTTAACGATGTTCCGGTAAGTTCCGCCTTTATCGCGTCACTGCTGGGAGAGATGATCGAGATCGGAAGCCAGTTCGAGAACCGGGAGCTTTTCAAAAAAGACTACCGTATGAAAATTCTGGATCTTAAGGCTGAAACTTCGGAAATTCTTAATGAATACAGAGATTTATATCATGAGATCCTGACTCTCAGAAGAACGATCGAAGAGCTGAAATCGAAGGACGATATCGGGAAAAGGGACTATCTTGAGTTTCAGATAAACGAGATCGAAAAGCTTGAAACTTATGAAAATGAGGAGTCCGAGCTTCTTTCAAAGGTCAAATTCATCGAAAACCTCGCCAAAATCGTGAAATACAGTTCCGATTTTGCAAATTCGCTTTCAAATGCGCTCGATTTTCTTAATAGTGCTGATTCTGCCGCATCAGACCTTGCGGAACTTGATGAGATCGGCGATATCCCGGGGAGGATTTCGGCTGCAGTTATAGAACTTGACGACATTGCCAAAACTTCTTCGGCACTTTTTTCAAAATACGATGAACCTCTTGATAATATTGATGAAATCCAGTCAAGATTTGATAAACTTTCTTCGCTTTTCATAAAGCACGGAGTTTCGACTTCGGCAGGTCTCATGCAAAAACTCGATTCTCTCAACGAAGAACTTTTCGAGATGAACAAGATCCCGCATAAAATCGCAGAATCTGAGAAAGAGCTCGCAACTTTGACAAAAAAAGCGTCGGCTCTGGCGGAAAAACTGCACGGGAAACGCCTGAAAGCCCTCAAACCGCTTGAAGAAAGCATTTTGAAATATCTCATCAAATTCGGGATGAAAGGGGTCCGCTTCTCGATTTCGCTGAATAAACTTGATGAACTCGGCGAGAACGGCTTTGACGAGGCTCAGTTTGAGATAAACACGATCGGAACAGACAAAATGTTCGACATCACTTCGCTTTCTGGCGGCGAACTTTCGCGTCTTCTTCTCTCGGTCAAACTTATTGACGACGAGGAAGACAAAGTCATCCTTTTTGACGAGATCGATAGCTCAATAGGCGGCGAGACAGCGCGCAGCGCGGCACTCGAAATGAAGAAAAATTCAACTAAAAACCAGATAATAGTGATCACTCACTTTCCGCAGACAGCTTCTCTTGCAGACAGGCACATCGTTGTCAGAAAGAGCGTAGGCGAGGGTGATGTCGAAACGGAAATATCGATTCTCGACAAGGCGGGACGGGTCAAAGAACTTGCCCGTATGATGGGAAACAGCGAATCGGCCGATTTCCTGGCTGCTGCTGAAAAAATGGTCGAAGAAAATCTTGGAAAATAATTAGAATTCTGCGTTTTTCGGAGTTCTCGGGAATGGGATGACGTCGCGGATGTTCTGCATTCCGGTGATGTACATGATCATGCGCTCAAAACCGAGGCCGTATCCTGCATGCGGGTTCGAACCGAATCTGCGGAGATCAAGATACCACCAGTAATCCTCTTTTTTGAGGCCGAGTTCCTGGATTCTTGCAAGAAGTCTGTCGTAACGCTCTTCTCTCTGGCTTCCGCCGATGATTTCGCCGACACCGGGAACAAGGAGATCCATCGCAGCGACGGTCTTGTTGTCCTCGTTCATACGCATGTAGAAAGCCTTGATCTCTTTCGGATAATCGATGACGAAAACCGGTTTTTTGATGAGTTCTTCGGTGAGGTATCTCTCGTGTTCGGTCTGAAGATCGCAGCCCCAGTCGACCGGATATTCGAACTGTTTGCCCGACTTTTTAAGAAGCTCTATCGCTTCGGTGTATGTGATTTTGCCGAAGTCGGAATCTTTAATGAAATTCAGCCTTTCGAGCAAAGTCTTGTCAACGAAGCTGTTGAAGAATTCCATCTCTTCCGGAGCTTTTTCAAGAACGAAGTTGATGATGTACTTCACCATGTCTTCGGCAAGTTTCATGTCGTCGTGAAGGTCTGCGAAAGCGATCTCGGGTTCGATCATCCAGAATTCGCTTGCGTGACGCTGCGTGTATGAGTTTTCGGCTCTGAAAGTGGGGCCGAAAGTATAGACGTTTCTGAACGCCGCGCAGTAGTTTTCAACTGCAAGCTGGCCTGAAACGGTGAGGTTCGTTGCCTTTCCGAAGAAATCTTCGCCGTAGTTTATGCTGCCGTCATCTTTCTTCGGCAGGTTGTTGAGGTCCAGAGTCGTGACCTGGAACATTTCGCCGGCACCTTCGCAGTCGCTTCCAGTGATGATCGGGGTGTGGACGTAGACGAAGCCTCTTTCCTGGAAGAACGAGTGGATCGCGAAAGCGACAAGACTGCGGATCCTGAAAACTGCGTTGTAGATGTTCGCTCTCGGTCTGAGATGTGCGATCGTCCTCATATATTCAAGGGTGTGTCTTTTTTTCTGAAGAGGGAAATCCTCATCGCTCGTGCCGACAACTTCGACTTTCTCGGCTTTGATCTCGAAAGGCTGCTTGTCGCCCGCGCTTTCAACGACTTTGCCGAGAACCTTTACCGCGCTGCCCGTTCCGAGTTTCGCGATTTCCTTGTAATTCTCCAGATTTGATTCAAAAACTATCTGAATATTCTTGAAAAACGAGCCGTCGTTGAGCTCGATGAATCCGAAAGCGTTGCTTGCACGGATCGTTCTGACCCAGCCTGAAACCTCGACATCTTTTCCCATAAATTTTTCAGTTTCCCTGAAAATCGATTTGACAAGAACCTTTTCCATTGTTTTCTCCGTAAAAAACCTTAAAAAACGGGCGGTAATATAGTCACAAAAGGAGTATTTTCAAGTAAAAAGAGAACGTCCAATAGATTGAGCTACGAGACTGAAACTTTGTGTTCTTTGCAGAACTTGCGTATCAAACTGAAGAGAGAAGGAAAAGTCCTCCAAAAACCCGGTTAAATAATTTGAAAGTCGAGCCTTTTTGTGCTATTTTCCCGCGGTTTTTTTGTTGTGTCCTGCGGGACGAAAACAGTAGAGGCGTAAAGTGAATTTGAGACAGAATGCAGCAGCAGTTATTGAGAACAGTCAGGGGCTTATTCTTGCTTGTGAAAGACGTAATATCAGAGGTGCATGGCAACTTCCGCAAGGTGGAATTGACGATGGCGAAAGCGCAGAAGAGGCTGTCCTGCGCGAAGTCATGGAAGAGACTGGAATAACAAGCGAATTTTTGAAAATTGTCGGCCATTCTTCAAAGGTTTCCTATCTCTTTCCGCACAATGTTACATGGAAATCAAAAAAAGGTAAGTACGACGGACAGGAACAGATATATTTTCACATTAAAATTGCCGATTCCGGATGGAAACTCGCCGAAAGAACAGAGGAATTTGTCTCTTTTGAGTGGATAACCAAAGAAGAGATGATAAAAAGGATCGTTCCTTTTAAGAAAGATTGCTACATCAAAGCTTTTAAAGAGCTTTTCGGAGAAAATTATGAAAACTGAAAACATAGGCAAACTGCTTGAAGTTATGCGGACTCTCCGCGGCGAGAACGGATGCCCGTGGGACAAAGAACAATCGATGACGAGCCTTCGTCCGTATATCATAGAAGAGGCTTTCGAGACAGTAGAAGCGCTCGACGAACTTGATAAAAGTAAGCCTGAAACACTTGCTGAACTCAAAAAAGAGCTGGGGGATCTGCTTTTGCAGGTGGTTTTTGTCTCGCAAATTGCAAGCGAGGAAGGACTTTTCTGCTTTGAGGACGTAGCCGAAGCGATTACTGCGAAACTTATAACGCGCCATCCGCATGTTTTCGGTGACGCGAAGGTAAAGGACAGTGCAGAAGTTCTCACAAATTGGAATCTGATCAAAAAAAATAAGGAAAGCCGCAAACATCTGCTTGACGGAATTCCGAAATCCATGCCTTCAGTTCTTATTTCGCAAAGATACACATCACGTGCCGCATCTGTCGGATTCGACTGGAAAAATGCCGAAGATACAATGAAAAAGGTCGAAGAGGAGAAGGCTGAACTCGCGGAAGCTGTAGAACAGGGAAACCTTGACCACGTCGAGGAAGAGTTCGGGGATTTGATGTTCGCACTTGTCAACTACGGAAGAAAGCTCGGGCTTGACAGCGAAAAGGCTCTCAAAAGATGCGCTGAAAAGTTCAAAGCACGTTTCGACGAGATGGAAAACATCGACCCGACCTTTGTCGAAGGGGGAAAACCGCTTGACGAGCTTGAGGAGTTGTGGCAGAAAGCGAAGAAGAATCTGAGCAAGTGATCGGAGTGATTGTGCATAAATATATTGTTTTTTTTCTTTGTTTTATGCTTGTTTCGGCTTTGTTTGCCGATATTTCGAAGGAATTCGACTTCCTTCACAGCGCATCTTTTTCTTTTAAGAACAACATTCCCTACATCCGAGTTCATGTGAAGAGTTATGAAAACGGTACGAAGATAGAAAATATAAGGAGTTTTGAGTGCGGAAACAGCGAAATTAATGCTAAATCATTGATTTTTTCAGTCTCAAATTTTACTCCTGCAGTAGTGAAATACAGAATTGCTTTTCAGGAACTTGCCCAGAACGAGCTTAAAAGTCATGCCGAAAAGTCGAAACTCTGGAGCATAAAAACCGGAATGGAAACTGAAATTTTTGTCCATGGTGCGATATTTTCGATAAACAAATCCACCATCGACAACCGCGAATACTTTATAGTTTCAAAAGAGCTTTTTGAAAAGTCAAAAGCTGAAGAATTACTCAATAAATTCAGAGAGTTGTTTCCTGACTATAGCATTGTTTCGATTCCGGTTCACGAAAGCAATGCAGGTTCTGTAATAAATGTGAAAACCGATGACGGAAAGAACTATAAGTGCCAGAATTTAATACTGATTCACCCTAAACCAGGCTTCATGACCGGTGAAGATTCATACTCAGACGGCAGAAACTATTTTCTCACTCCGACTGAAAAAGGAAGAGGTGAACTTGTTATAGAAGATTCCGTCGAAAATATTCTACATCGGATTTTGCCAGGTGAGATGTTTTTGTCTGCTCCGCTTGAAACCCTCAAGGCACAGGCTGTTGCGGCAAGAACCGATATTTTCATGCAGCTCGGTAAGCGACACGTTTCCGAAATATGGCACATTTGCAGTGAAGTCCACTGTCAGAAAGTAATCTGGGACGGAAAAATCGATTCAAAATTTGTTCAGGCGGTAAAGGAGACGGAAGGGCAGGTGCTTCTTTTCAACGGAACTCATGTTGCGCGGGCTCCTTACTGTTCAAGTTCAGGTGGTAGGACTGAAGACATCAGAAACGTCTGGTTTACCGCAGAAAAACCTTATCTGACCGGCGTATGGGATGGCGACGAACCGCTTCAACTAGACCTTTCCAAAGAAGCTGACCTCCAAAAATTTCTTGCAAGCGACTACGGCGAGGACAACCTGAAAATGAACAAGCGCCACCGCTGGAAAGTCGAGTTTCCGCAGGAAAAAATCGATGAACTTCTTAAATCACGAAAAAATATAGGAAAACTCAAGGAAATCAGGTCATTGCAGCGCGGAGTCTCCGGCAGGATCTACAAGGCTGAATTTGTCGGCACACTCTCTTCGCTTGTTGTTTACGGAGAACTTAATATCCGAAGATTACTGGATAATTTATATAGTTCCGCCTTCCTTGCACACAAAGATGGTGATATATGGATTTTTGAAGGAATGGGTTGGGGACACGGCGTCGGAATGAGCCAGATGGGAGCCATTTCGCTCGGTAAAAAAGGACGCGATTTCAGCTTCATTCTTAAAAGATACTATCCTAAAACTGATATAATAAAGATTTACTGAGAGGTGAGAAATGAGTGATGACAAAAGAGTAATGCTGATGATTCTTGACGGTTTCGGAATCAGGGAAAGCAGTGATTTCAACGCGGTAAAAACGGCGAAAACGCCGAATATAGACAGGCTTCTTGCAAATTCACCGAAATGCCAGCTCTCTGCAAGCGGTCTTGATGTCGGACTTCCGAAAGGACAGATGGGAAACAGTGAAGTCGGACACACCAATATTGGTGCCGGAAGAGTCGTTTATCAGGATCTCACTAGAATCGACAAATCGATAGAAGACGGCAGTTTTTTTGAAAATCCGGTGCTTAAAGAGACTGTGAAAGAACTCAAAATTCACGGTGGAACGCTTCATCTCATGGGGCTGGTTTCTCCCGGCGGAGTCCACAGCTCGATGGATCACCTTTACGCTCTGCTTGAATTCGGCAAAAGAAACAAACTCGAAGTCGTCGTCCACTGCTTCCTTGACGGCCGCGACACGCCGCCTCAAAGCGCGATAAACTATGTGAGAGAGCTTGACGAGAAGATGAAAAAAGAAGGTCTCGGCGAAATCGCGACAGTTATGGGGAGATTCTACGCTATGGACCGCGACAACCGCTGGGAAAGGGTAGAGCAGGCTTACGATGCGCTCACGCTTGGCTTAGGTCTGCGCGCTGAAACACCGGTTGATGCTATTCTCAACTCATACGCGAGAGGCGAATACGACGAGTTCGTCCGTCCGACGATAATAATGAACGACTGCGGCTTCCCGAAAGGTGTCATGCGTGACGAGGACGCTGTCATTTTCTTTAATTTCAGAGCCGACCGCGCAAGAGAGATCTCAATGGCACTCAATTTCGACGATTTCAACGGCTTTATGAGAAAGCAGAGAGTCACTTTCAGCCAGTATGCGACAATGACGCAGTATCGCGCCGATTTTCCGTTCCCGGTTCTTTTTGAGCATGAAGAACTTAAAAACATTCTCGGCGAAGTCGTTTCAAAGGCTAAAAAAACGCAGCTCAGAATCGCCGAGACCGAGAAATATGCCCACGTCACATTCTTTTTTAACGGCGGAAAAGAGACCGTTTTTGACGGCGAGGAGAGGATTCTCGTTCCTTCGCCGAAAGTTCAGACTTATGACCTTAAACCCGAGATGAGCGCTTATGAAGTTACTGATCAACTTCTTGAAAATATTGAAAAATTTGATTTAGTTATCCTCAATTTCGCAAACCCCGATATGGTTGGTCACACCGGTGTCATGGAAGCGGCAGTCAAGGCGATTGAGGCGATTGACGAGTGCGTCGGCAAAATCATGGCAAAAGTTGAAGAAGAGGGGAGAGTGCTTATTCTTACAGCTGATCACGGCAACAGCGAGCAGATGTTCGACGAAACGACGAACGCTCCTCATACAGCTCACACTACAAATCCGGTTCCATTCGCGATTTACAACTATAAAAATGTCGATTTGCATAACGGAATCCTTGCCGACATCGCGCCGACAATTCTCAAAATAATGGGGCTTGAAATTCCGTCGGAAATGACAGGAAAGGAACTTTTCTAAAAATTAATAAAGAGGGAAATCATGACTAACGACTTGTTTTCATTGAAAATTTCAATTCCAGAAGGTGAGAAGCCAGAATCTGTCGCCAAGGGAACGAAATTCATTGACATCGCTCCAAAATATCAGGAATACTACAAATTCCGCATCATAGGAGCGGTTTTCAATAATGAATTCTGCGACTTGAGCAAAGAGATTCCCGGGGACGGGAAAGTCGAATTCTTCACGATGGAGAACAGGGACGGTTATCTTTTTTACCTCAGAAGCATACTTTTCGTAATGATAAAGGCGGCAAAAGAAATTTTTCCGCATGCGATTCTTCATATCGAATACAGCATCGGCAACGGATACTACTGCTGGTTTGAAGGGCTTGAGTGGCTTGAGGCTGGCGATGTCGAGTGTATTTCGGCAAGAATGAGAGAAATAATCGATGCCGATATGCCTTTTGTGCGCCAGAATGTTACTACAGAACAGGCAATCGAGGAATTCAGGAAACAGGATCTTTTAGACAAAGTTTCACTTTTCAAAATCAGGACGCAGCCGCGCACCAATATTTACTGGCTCGGTCAGACTGTAGGCTATTTTTCGGGTTATCTTCTTCCTTCGACTTCGTACTGTGACAAATTCCACCTTATGCACTACAAAAACGGAATAGTTCTCCTTATTCCTTCACAGAATGATCCAGACACAGTTCCGGCGTTTCAGGACAGCCCGAAATATTTTGACATTATCCAGGAACACAGCGAATGGCTTGACGTTCTGGAACTTGATACCTGCGCGAAGCTCAATGACTGGATAAGGCGCGGTTTCAGTAACAAAATTATCCTTCTCTGCGAGGCTCTGCACGAGAAAAAACTGGCGAAAATAGCAGATGAAATCTACCGCCGCCGCAAAATGGTAAGAATAGTTTCCATCGCCGGTCCGAGTTCTAGTGGAAAGACTACAACGGCGAACAGACTCTGTGTCCAGCTCCGCGTCAACGGAATACGGCCCTTCCTGATTTCGCTTGACGACTACTTCATTGACCGCGACAAAACTCCGAAAGACGAGAAAGGCGAGCACGATTTTGAGTCTCTTGCGGCGATAAATATCGAACTTTTCAATAAAAATCTGAACGACCTTATGTCCGGAAAAGCAGTTACTCTTCCGAGATACGATTTCAAAACCGGAAAAAGTTGCTCTGACGGCAAAACGATAATTCTGCCAGAGAACGGAGTGCTTGTAATCGAGGGCATTCACGGTCTAAATCCCAATCTTTACGCTGATGTCCCGAAATACAATGTTTACAAGATTTATGTTAGCGCGCTTACGGCTCTAAATATCGATAATCACAATAGAATTCCTACAACAGACGGCAGACTTATACGCAGAATGGTGCGCGATTTCCAGTACCGCGGTCATTCGCCGATAGACACTTTAAAACGATGGGCTTCAGTTAGAAACGGCGAGGACAAGAATATTTTCCCGTATCAGGAAAACGCTGATGCGATGTTTAATTCTACATTCGTCTGCGAGTTCAGTATCCTGAAAAAATATGCAGAACCTCTTCTTCGTCAGGTTCCGACTAATATTCCAGAATACCGTGAAGCGAAAAGGCTTCTTAAATTCCTCTCTTTCTTTGAAGAAATAGATGATTCGACACTTCCCTTAAACTCAATTCTTCGCGAGTTCGTAGGCGACAGTATTTTCAGATAGTATCAGTCAATTTCGAATTTTACAGGTTTGATATCCCAGATATCTTCGGCATATTCGCGGATCGTTCTGTCTGACGAGAATTTACCGCTTCTTGCTGTATTGAGAATCGACATTTTTGTCCACGCGGTTTTGTCGAGATAAACTTTTTCGACTTTATCCTGCATATCGACGTACGAACGGTAGTCGGCGAGGAGCATGTAGTTGTCTCCGTAGTTTACCAAATCGTCGTAAAGCCTTGAAAATATTCCAGGTTCCGAGTTGAAGTGATCGTTTTTGATCATGTCGAGAACCTGTTTCAGCTCGGGATCGGAATCGTAGTAGTTACGCGGATTGTAGCCTGTTACCTTCATTTCGCTCACTTCGTTTGCCTTGAGACCGAAAATGAAGATGTTGTTTGCACCGACTTCTTCGAGCATTTCGACATTTGCGCCGTCGAGAGTTCCGATTGTCATAGCGCCGTTGAGCATGAATTTCATGTTTCCGGTGCCGCTCGCTTCGAATCCCGCAGTCGAAATCTGCTCCGAAAGATCGCTTGCCGGAATGACTTTTTCAGCCATCGAAACGGAGTAGTTGGGGAAGAAGAAAACGTTGAGATACTTGTTGACAGCCGGATCGTTATTGACAACGGAAGCTACTGAATTTATTAACTTTATAATCATTTTTGAAATGTAGTAGCCTGGAGCCGCCTTGCCGCCGAAAATCTTCGTTCTCGGGACAAAGTTGCCGTTCGGATTGCTCTTTATCCTGTTGTAAAGCGTAATCGTGTGGAGAACGTTGAGAAGCTGTCTCTTGTATTCGTGCATTCTTTTGACCTGAACGTCGAACATCATATCGGTGTTGAGATCGAAGCCGAGTTTGTCGTGAGCGTAAACTTTAAGCCTTTCTTTTGCCTGAGCCTTTGCGTCAGCCCATGCAGCCTGGAACTCTTTGTCGTCTGCAAATTCTTCAAGCTTTCTGAGCTCGTCAAGGTTCGAGACCCAGTTTTTTCCGATTTTTGAAGAGATGAGATCTGACAAAGGAATATTCGATTTCTCAAGCCATCTTCTCGGGGTTATACCGTTGGTTTTATTGACGATTTTGCCGGGATAAAGCTCGTCAAAATCCTTGAACATGCTCTCTTTCAGGATTTTTGTGTGGAGCGCGCTGACGCCGTTCACTTTGTGGCTTCCGATTATCGCGAGGTTAGCCATTCTGACGAATTTGCAGCCTGATTCCTCGAAAATCGAGACATCTTTGATCCGTTTTACATCGAAATTGCGGAAATCACGCGCTTCGTTGATGAATCTGCGGTTGATTTCGTAGATTATCTGAAGCTGTCTCGGAAGGAGCGGTCCCATGATTTCGACATCCCACTTTTCGACTGCTTCGGGAAGAACCGTGTGGTTCGTGTAGGCAAAAGTGTTGCGCGTTATTTCCCACGCTTCGTTCCAGCCAAGTTTTTCTTCGTCGATGAGGATCCTCATAAGTTCCGGGATCGCGATGCTCGGATGTGTGTCGTTGAGCTGGATCGCAACTTTTGACGGGAAATCATCGAATTTTTCGGTTCCGTAATTCTTTTTATAGTGGCGGATGATGTCCTGCAGAGTTGCCGAAACGAAGAAATACTGCTGTTTCAGTCTCAGGACTTTGCCCTGCTGCATGTTGTCGTTGGGGTAGAGGACTTTCGAGATGTTTTCGCTTCTGTTTTTGTCGTTTACAGCCGCCATGTAGTCGCCGCTGTTGAAGTAGTGGAAGTCGAATTCGTTCGTGCTTTTCGCCTGCCACAGACGGAGATTGTTGACGGTCGGAGTCTTGTAGCCCGGAACCGGAACGTCGTAAGCCTGCGCCAGAACATCCTCGGTGTCGACGAGTTTGTATCTCTCTTCACCGTTGTCATCGCGGTAGGAAACGACTTTGCCGCCGAAACGGACTCTGTATTCAAGGTCGGGACGGCAGATTTCCCACGGGCAGGTGTATTTGAGCCAGTTGTCTGGAACTTCGACCTGATAACCGTTTTCGATGCCCTGACGGAAAATTCCGTATTCGTATCTGATGCCGTATCCGTATGCCGGAAGTCCCAGAGTCGCCATCGAATCGAGGAAACACGCAGCAAGCCTGCCGAGACCGCCGTTGCCGAGTCCCATGTCGGGTTCCATATCGCGGAGTTCTTCCATATTGTAGCCAAGTTTTTCGGCAAGACGCGAGACTTCGTCGTGGCAGTCAAGGTTGATGAGAGTGTTTCCCATGAGGCGTCCCATTAGGAATTCCATCGAAAGGTAGTAAACCCTTTTTGCCTTGTTTCTGCGGTATTCGTGCTGGGTACGAAGCCAGTTGCGGATAAGTTTATGACGGATTGTCGTGGCAAGTGCGATGTAAACGTCTCTAGCTTTGACCGTGGTTTTATCCTTTACCTGGTTGTATTCAAGCGTTTCAAGTAAATCTCGCTCGAAAAGTGACGATTTTTCGTTTAAAGTATCTGTGAAAAATATTGAATCCTTGAGTTCATCTCTTGTTTTAGTCATAAAATCCTCCAAAAAATCAAAAAAGCGAAAAAAACAAGCCGCATTTATATTGTTTTAGAGCGAAATTTCAAATTTTACGACAAATTCTATTAGAGAGAGGGCCGCAGAGCCGTCAGCAAGTTTTCCAGGCGAGAATTTGTATTTTTTTACTGCTTTGAGAGCTGATTCCGAAAAAAGTTCGTGGTCGCTTTTTATAACTTTGGCTTTAAGCACCTTTCCATCTTTTGAAATCAGAAGCTCGAGAGTGACTGTTCCTTCAATGCCTTCTTCTTCGAGAACTTCAGGATAATCAGGGGTTTTCGGATTCAGAGCCTTTGGAATCACGGCAAGCTCACCGGCAGTTTTCGGGGCGTCGTTGCTGTCGTCACGCGGCGCCGTGTTTTCCGTGTCGTTATCCCGTGATCCCGGTATAACGTTATTCCGATTTTCGGCGCTGCCTTTTTCGTCGTAACGTCGTTCCGTCGTCACGTCGTCACGGTTTTCGGCGCCGCTGTTTTTTTCGTTCGGCGCCGTGTTTTTTGTGTCGTTATCACGTGATCCCGTTATAACGTTATTCCGACTTTCGGCGCTGGTTGTCTTATCGATATTTCGATTTGGCGCGCGTTTCTTATCGATATTTCGAGGTTTCGGTATTTCGACATTTCGATTTTCCGGCGCGCTTTTGTTTTCTTCACGAAAAATCGAAATTTTTGTTATTTTCTTTAGGTAATCATTTGAATTTATTTCACTTTTTAATTCGGGCGCAAAAATGAAAATCAAAACATGAAGCAATATTGAAAGCACGATTGCGATTATGAGAAAACGGTGTTTTTTCAAGTCTCACCTTTGAAATAAAACCAAAAAAGCAGCTGATTATACGCGTTAAAACGGATTCTTGAATTTTATTTTATTATGTCGTTTTTGCTTTTTTGCCATTCATAAGTAATATTCCCCGTTTTTTGATTTTTGGAGGAAAAAATGTCTGTTTTTGACGAACTTAAAAGACGCGGTTTTATCGCGCAGGTTACTGACGAAGGTATTATTGAACACTTGAAAAATAACAAAGTCACGGTCTATTGCGGTTTCGATCCTACTGCAAACAGTCTTCACATCGGAAACCTTGTTCCGATCATGGGTTTGGCACATTTCCAGAGGTGCGGGAACAAAGTTCTGGCACTTGTCGGCGGTGCAACCGGAATGATAGGCGATCCGAGCGGAAGATCTACTGAAAGAAATCTGCAAACCATTGAAAAGGTTAGGGAAAACGTTGAAGCAATAAAAAAACAGATGGGGACAGTCCTTAAATTCGACGGCGAAAATCCCGCTGAGATCGTCAACAACTACGACTGGACGGCAAATATGTCGATTCTTGACTGGCTTCGCGATGTCGGCAAATTCTTCACGATCAACTACATGCTGACAAAAGATTCGGTAAAGACGAGAATCGCTTCGGAAAACGGAATTTCTTTCACGGAATTCAGCTACATGACTCTTCAGGCGCACGATTTCCTTCATCTTTTCAAGGAAAAAAATTGCACGGTCGAGTTCGGCGGAAACGACCAGTGGGGCAACATCACGGCAGGTCTTGAGCTCATCAGAAGAATGAATCCAGATGACGCAGGCAAGGCTTTCGGTATGACTTTCCCGCTTATGACGACTTCAACAGGCGAAAAATTCGGAAAGAGCGCCGGCAACGCTGTTTGGCTTGACGCCGAAAAGACTTCGCCTTACCAATACTACCAGTACTGGATCAACATTACTGACGAAGATGTCGAAAAGATGCTGAAAATATTCACATTTTTGGATGTTGACGAGATCGAAAAAGTTGTCGAAGAGCACAAAAAAGAGCCTCATTTGAGAAAAGCCCAGATCCTTCTGGCTACAGAAGCGACAAGGATCATGCACGGAGAAGAAGGGCTCAAAAGCGCACAGGCAGCAAGTGCTGCACTTTTCGGCGGCGATCTCCATGGACTCAGCGAAAAAGACCTCATCAGCATTTTTAAGGACGTTCCGACGACAACAGTTCCGGCGAGCGACTTCGAAAACGGCGTAAATATTACAGATCTGCTTGTTCTCACAAAGATGCAGCCTTCGAAAGGAAAGGCGAGGGCAATGATCGCACAGGGCGGCTGCTACATCAACAACGAAAAGGCTGACAATGCCGATATGATGATTACAACATCTGATCTTCTTCACGGCTCGATGCTCGTGCTTCGCTGCGGCAAGAAAAATTATCATTTAGTCGTCGCGTCGTAACGTCGTTTCGTCGTCACGTTGTCTTCGTCACGTCGTCGCGTCGTAACGTCGTCACGACAATTTTTTTCTTTCTGTGATTATTTCCTTCTGACGTTTTCTTCCTTTGAAATTTTTTTCGACAAAAATCTTTTTTCCGTCGAAATTCTTTTCTGTCCAGTAGAGCGCGGTGGCTTCCGTCGAGGGAGTAGGCGTGAAGATCTGAACTTGTTTCGGGTTGGTTTTCAGGACGCTTGAGATGAATTTTTTCGCTTCGATCTGATGCCGCTCGGTACAGCCCGGAAACGCAGCGATGAAATAGTAGGTGAGGAAAAGCGGGCTTTTCAGTTTTCGCACAGTTCTGTCAAAAAGTTCTTTGAACTCCTTCAGGTTGCGGCCGTCGGGCTTGTTCATCAAATCGGTAACTTCCTTGATTATGTGTTCCGGTGCAATTTTCATCTGTCCCGAAATGTGATGTGTAAGAATTTCGTTAAGATATTCCTGACCGTGGACTTTGTCGGCTAAAATAAGGTCGTAGCGTATTCCAGAAGAAATAAATATATGCTTGATATTCTTGATTTTTCTGACTTTTTTGAGAAGCGAGATCTGACGCGAGTGGTCAACAGGAAGCTTGTCGCAGACTTTCGGGAAAAGACATTCTCTGAGAGCGCAGTGGCCGTTTTCGCCTTTGACGAAATCCATGCCGTACATATTCGCCGTGGGGCCTCCGAGGTCACCGATTATCCCGTTGAATCCCGGTTTTGAAGCCATTTTCGTGATCTCGCGGATTATCGATTCTTCGCTTCTTGAAATTATGTCGGCTCCCTGATGAGCGGTGATTGAGCAGAACGAGCACGCTCCGAAGCATCCGCGGTGCGTAAGGACCGAGTTTTTGATCGTGTCAAGCGCCCTCACTTCTCCCATTGCGGCGTAATAGGGGTGAACCGCTCTTTCAAAATCGAGTTCGTGGATCTCGTCAAGTTCCGCGCTTGAGAGCGGAATTGCAGGCGGATTTTGCACGACAAACCTTCCTGCCTGTTTCTGGACGATTCCTTTTTTCAGTTTGCACGAATTGAAAAAGAGTTTTGACATTTCAAGGAATTTGTCTTTCGAAGCGGCGCATTCCTCAAAGTCGGGAAGTCTGACAAAATCTGCCGGAGCCTCTTTCGCCATGCGGCATATCCCGCGGATTTGTTCAATATTTCCGCCGTTTTTCATTGCGTTAGCAAGTTCCAGATTCGCTTTTTCACCCATACCGAAAACGAGGATGTCTGCCTTTGAATCGGCGAGGATCGAGCCTCTGATTTTGTCGGTGTGCGAATCGTAGTGTGCGAACCGGCGGAGACTCGCTTCGATTCCGCCTATCGTTATCGGCTTTTTTTCAGTAAAAGTGCGCTGGATTAGGTTTACATACTTTATAACAGCTCTGTCGGGGCGTTTGTTGTTGATTCCGCCTGGAGTGAGGTCGTCCTCTTTTCGGGGAAGTCCGGCAGAAGTGTAGTTCGCGACCATGCTGTCCATTGCGCCGCCGCTCACTCCCCAGAAAAGCTCAGGAACTCCGAGACGGCTTATGTCTGCGGGTGAATTTATGTCTGGCTGACTGATGATCCCGACGCGGAAACCGTGTTTTATCAAGTACTTGCCTAAAATCGCGCATCCGTCGAAATATGTGTCGATGTAGGCGTCACCGCTCACAAAAATTATGTCGCACTTTTCCCAGCCGAGCTTTTTTAACTCTTCTTTAGTTGTCGGAATAAACATCAGAATTTCCCTAAAAATCAAAAACCGCTGGAATTTAATACGAAAAGGTGAAATTGACAAGCATTTCCGAAAATATACTATTCACAGCTTTTTGTGAGGTGGAAAAATGATAAAATTCGACTGTGACTACCTTGAAGGGTGTCATCCGAATATTCTGAAAATGCTTGAAAAAACCAATTTCGAGCAGACTGAGGGCTACGGCTGCGACAAATACTGCGAAAAAGCAAAAAAACTCATTCTTTCGGCGTGCGGATTTGCAGGAAAACGGGGAAAAAATGTGCCGGATGTCCATTTTCTTGTGGGCGGGACACAGACGAACACGACTGTCATTTCGGCGATACTCAGACCGCATCAGGGCGTTGTTTCGGCTGTAACGGGGCATGTGAATGTGCACGAAACCGGCGCAATCGAGTCAACCGGCCACAAGGTTCTCGCACTTCCTTCCAGTGACGGGAAGCTGACTGCGGAGCAAGTTGAAAAATATGTAAAATCATGTGTAAATGACTGTAATTACGAGCATATTGTTCAGCCTGGAATGGTTTACATTTCATTCCCGACAGAAAACGGCACAGTTTATTCCAAACGCGAACTTTCGGAACTTCGCAAAGTGTGCCTCAAATACAAACTTCCGCTTTTTATTGACGGAGCACGTCTTGGTTACGGGATTAAGGCATCCGGAAACGACCTGACTCTGCCGGATATTGCAGCACTCTGCGATGTTTTTTATATCGGCGGAACAAAAAACGGTGCACTATTTGGCGAAGCGGTTGTGATAACAAACAATGCTTTCAAAAAAGATTTCCGCAACATCATAAAGCAACGCGGCGGAATGCTGGCGAAAGGGCGTCTGCTCGGGATACAGTTTATGACACTTTTTTCCGACGATCTTTATTTCAGACTTGCGGAACATGCTGTAAAAACGGCGGCGAAAATAAAAAATGCCTTAAAAAACAAGGGAATAGAGTTTCTTTTCGATTCTCCCACAAACCAGATTTTTCCGGTTTTTCCCGATGAAATTTATGAAAAACTGTCAAAAAAATTCTCTTTCGCGTTCTGGGAAAATGTTGATGAAAAGCGGACCGCAGTCCGAATCTGCACGAGCTGGGCAACGAAAGAGAGCGATGTTGCAGAGTTGATAAAGGCGTTTTCTTCAAATTGACAACAACTGATAAAACTGTAATATATCCGGTTTTTTGTGCGGGTTTAAGGAGAGTTTTATGTATTTTTTTAATTCCAAGGTTGCAAATTTACACAGAATTTTTGATCAGAACGAAAGAAAGGACTTCCTGCGTCTCGATCTTAACGAAAATCCAGGCGGTCTGCCTGAAAATTTTATTAAAAAAGTGCTTGACGGTGTTACTCCGCAGCTTGTCTCGCAGTATCCCGAAACGAAACATTTTTCCGAAGTTCTGGCAAAACATCTGGGAACTGACATTTCACATCTCTGTCTTGTAAACGGTTCGGCTGAGGGAATCCGCTATATAATTCAGGCATTTACAAGCGAAAACGGCAGAATTGTCGGTGTTGTTCCTTCATATTTTATGTTTCAGGTCTATTCCGAAATGTACGGAAGGAATTTCGTGAAAGTTCCTTACAACGAAGATCTGACGATGGATGTTGACAACATAATCGCCGAAATGACCGGAGATACGCAACTTCTCATACTTTTGAACCCGAACAACCCGATGGGAAACGTCTATACCGATGCTGAATTTGAAAAAATTCTGAAAGTCGCGAAAGAAAAAGAGATAACGGTGCTTGTTGACGAGGCTTATCACTATTTTTATCCGAAAACTTTTATAAAATACGCACTTAACGGGGAACATATCTTCATAACGCGCACGTTTTCCAAGCTTTTTTCTATGGCCGGATGCCGTCTAGGCTATGTCGTAGGATGGGCGGAAGGTGTCAGAATGGTTCAGAAACTCTGCACTCCGCACAACACGAACGCTTTTGCGATGAGAATTGCCGAGGCTGTTCTCGAAACTCCGGGTATGCTGGACGAACTTATCGCGAAATTCACGGAAGGAAGAAAATTCCTTGTAGACTGGCTTGACAGAAACGGCTATCCTCATGTCGGGGAAGCCGGGAACTTTATTTTTATAAAGCCGAAAACCGATGCGGCGGCGATCGTTGACAGAATGAAAGAAGAGAAAAAAATTCTTATAAAAGTATATCCGGGTGTCGGAAAATTCGGGAACTGCCTGCGTGTTTCAATCGGCGAAAAAGTATATATGCAGCGCTTTGTTGACGCTCTGCTTGAACTGGATAAGTAGGTTCTAAAGATGATAAAGGTAATAACTTACGGTACTTACGATCTTCTTCACTTCGGTCACATAAGACTTTTGGAACGTGCCAAGGCGCTGGGAGACTATCTGATAGTCGGTGTTACAAGCGACGATTACGATAAAACACGCGGTAAAATCAACAACCAGCAGTCACTGATGGAGCGTATCGCTGCCGTGAAAGCCACAGGACTTGCCGACGAGATCATCGTCGAAGAGTATGAAGGGCAGAAAATCGACGATATCCGCCGTTTGGGAGTCGATATTTTCACTGTCGGATCTGACTGGATCGGCAAATTCGATTATCTGAACGAGTTCTGCAAAGTTGTTTATCTGCCGAGGACAGAAGGGGTCTCAAGTTCCGAAATCAGGGCTGAAAAACGCAAGCTTGTCATCGGAATAATCGGCGAAGGGAACATCTGCGACAAATTTATCCGCGAGACAAAGTTCGTGAACGGTGTGGAAAGTAGGGACTGCGGTCCTGATTTCAAAGATGTGGATGCTGTTTATGTGGCATCGCATCCGAATACACATTACGATGTCATAAAAAAAGCACTTAATGCAGGAAAACATGTTCTCTGTGAATCTCCGATAGCTCTAAGTGTCGAAGAATACAAAGAATTGATGGCACTTTCGCATGAAAATGGTCTTATCCTTGCGGACGCTATAAAAACGGCTTATTCAACAGCCTACTCGCGTCTGCTGGTTGTCGCAAAGAGCGGAAGGATAGGGGATATAGTTTCGGTAGATTCTGTCTGCACAAGTCTTCATGGCGGGGCAGGCGAGGCAAATGCAGACCTTGCCTCGAAGCAGAACAGTATTTGCGAATGGGGACCTACGGCGGTGCTGCCGATATTCCAGCTGCTTGGTACGCAGTACAAAAGTTGCCGGATAACTACAAAAATCATAAACAAAGAGCTGAACTACGACGGTTTTACGAAGATAGATTTCGTTTTTGACAAGGC
This sequence comes from bacterium UBP6_UBA1177, assembly GCA_002310995.1. Taxonomy (GTDB): domain Bacteria; phylum UBP6; class UBA1177; order UBA1177; family UBA1177; genus UBA1177. The sequence continues at coordinate 60,616 of DBYV01000042.1, forward strand.
TGTTGCATCGGCAAAAGTCGCCAAAGCCGCTAAAGCCGAAGGAGAGCTGATAGTTACCGGGACAAAAGGATACATATATGTTCCGGCTCCATGGTGGAAAACCGATTATTTTGAAGTAAGGTTTGAAGATCAGAGTGAAAACAAAAGATATTTTTATCAGCTTGACGGTGAGGGAATCCGTTATGAAATAGTCGCTTTCGCGAGAGCTGTTGAAAGCAAAATGAAAAATCTTTATGTCGAAGACGAGATTTCCGAAAAAACGATCGGTGTAATTGAAGAGTTTAATAATCACAGGTATGTGGAAATTTAATCTAAAAAATGTCTAATAAAATCAATTACAAGAAAATCTTACGCATAGTGATGTTCATAGCATCCTGGGTGATGCTTTTCTTTCTGTTAAGGTATATCGGTTTCGATAAAGTAAAGGAAACATTCCTGAGTGTCGGCTGGAAAGGGGCTTTGGTTCTTCTGCTTATCGGATTTGTCGAGCACGCTTCCGACTCTCTGGCTGTCTGCTTTGCTCTTCCGCAGCGGAAAAACTTTATAAATGTCATGGCTTCCAACTGCTTCGGCAGTCTTGTAAACGATCTGGTTCCGTGGGAAGTCGGCGAACTGGTAAAAATAGGGCTTCTTAATAATGTCGCAGGTTACGAAAATTCGATAAAAGGTGTCGTTCTCTGGAATTATGTGTTTAAAATTGCAAAATCAACGGCGTTGTTTTCTATGGTGTTGATTTCATTGATTTTTTACCTGATAATTCCTGATGATTACTATCAGCTCAATAAATTCTGGCTGATTCTAGGATGCTCTGTACTGGGATTTCTACCTTATTTCGGCATGATGATTCTTCTAAAATTGAATGTCTTTGCCAAGGTAGCTAAAGTATTTAAATATTTCGGCAAAAAGAATGCGGATGAAATTCTTAAAAAAGCCGAACAGATGGATAAGGATCTGAATCAGTTTAAAAAAGAACGTCCTAAAGACTATCACACTGTTTTCGGAATTCAGTTCTTCGCAAGGTATGTCTCGCTTGTGACTTTTCTTCTGTGTAACTATTTTGTCGGTGACAACTATGCGATTCCGGTTCTTACATTAACATATTGTGCAATAAATTTAGGTAATTACATAACAGCTTTTATTCCTATGAAAGTAGGTGTTATCGAAGGAACTAATTATATAATTTTTGCTTTAATGGGTTTGTCGGGCGACATCGGGGCTCTTACAAACATAATTCTGCGAATAAAGGCTCTGGTCGTAAAATCTGTTATTGCCGCGCTTTCGATTGTAAATAAATGAAGCCGAAAAACTTGTTTATAAAACGCTTATCAATAAAATTTTACGTTATTGATTTTTAGGAGTCTGAAAATGACAATTCACATCGTTACAGGTTCTCAGTGGGGAGATGAAGGAAAGGGAAAAGTCGTTGATCTTCTTACCGAGCAGGTCGATATCGTCTGCCGTTATCAGGGCGGCAACAATGCAGGACACACTATAGTCGTTGACGGTGTTAAATACGATCTGCACGCCATTCCGTCAGGTATTCTGCGCGACAACATCGTCAGTTTTGTAGGTAACGGAGTCGTTTTTGATCCGGAGCAGTTTGCTGCCGAATCGGCAAAACTCAGGGAAAAAGGTGTTTCGGTTACTCCCGAAAAACTGATGATCTCGCCGAAAACTTCAATTATAATGGATTATCACAAAGCTCTCGACAAATGCCGCGAAGCTGCCAAAAAAGATAATAAAATCGGGACGACAGGGCGCGGAATAGGGCCTGCGTACGAAGATAAAGTCTCAAGAATCGGAATCCGTGCCGAAGATCTTCTTGACCGTGCACTTCTGAACAGAAAAATCAAAGCCGCGCTTAAAGAGAAGAATGCGATGTTCGTCAATCTTTACGGTGTTGAGCCTTTCGATGCTGAAAAACTTACCGAGAGATACTTCGAATTCGGAAAGGTTCTCGCACCCTACATTGCACCTACGGATTTCAGCTTTGCGCAGTTTGCAAAAGGTAAGAAAGTTCTCATGGAAGGTGCACAGGGTGCAATGCTCGATATTGACCACGGAACATATCCTTTTGTAACTTCTTCAAATACACTTTCTGGTTATTTTGCACTCGGCTGCGGTCTTCCGTTTAGCGAAGTGAAGGACAATATCGGGCTTGTAAAGGCTTACACCACTCGAGTTGGAGCAGGTCCTTTCCCGACCGAAGACCACGGAACCGACGGCGAAAAACTGAGACAGACCGGCTACGAATTCGGTACAACTACCGGACGTCCGAGAAGATGCGGATGGCTTGATCTGGTTGCACTAAAATATGTCTTCGAAATGAGCGGAATTACCTCGATTGCACTCACCAAACTTGATGTCCTTAACGACTTTGACAAGATAAAAGTTGCTGTAGGGTATAATGTTGAAGGACGGAAAATTAAATCTTTCCCCGCTTCGATAGCGTTCTGTGAAAAAATCGAACCTGAATACGTTGAGTTAAAGGGTTGGAAATGCGATATCGCAAAAATCAGAAATTACGACGAACTGCCGCAGGAAGCCAAAGATTATATTTCTTTCATTGAAGAAAAATTAGGTGTTCCTGTTTCTATAATTTCAGTAGGGCCGGGAAGGGACGAAACAATAATCAGAAAAGAGTATCTTTCGCTTTTTTAAGGTTTTTTACAGCAAAAATGTTTAATGAAATTAGCTTGTTGATTTAAAAAGTGTTGACATGTTTCTTATGTGTTCTATTATTCAGCGCCGTTTTTGTTTTTTGTGAACGATATGATAAAAAATAACCGTTTGACAATATTACAACATTACCAACTTTTTTCGGAGTGAAATTATGGCACCGAAAGAAAAAACCAAAAAAAAGGAGAAACCTTATACCGAGGTTATCACGGAACAGAAGGGAAAACTCGAAGAAGGTTCGATTTACTGGGATCTGATTGACATCACGTCGTATCAGAAGCCGAAAAACCGTTCCGAGTGTCTCAAATTGAAAAGGCCCTGCCTTTTTGTTTCGTGCAAGTATCATCTTTTTCTTGATGTAAATCCGGAAACAAAGTCAATCAAATTCAATTTCCCCGGGAAAGAAGTATGGGAACTCCGCGAGACATGCGCTCTCGATGTTGCTGACAAGGGCGGTGTAACCCTTGAAGAAGTCGGAACAATCATGAATCTGACAAGAGAGAGGATCCGCCAGGTCGAAATGAGGGCTTTGCAGAAACTTCGTCAGAACAGTACCCAGTACAATGTTCAGAGTATCAGTTTCCTGAGCGACAGATAGTTTTACCCACCCCACTGAGAGGAAAAATGATAAAAGAAAACCTTGTCGAGACCATTGAAAAATCAATTGTTAAAAATTGGGACAACCCCTGTTTCAGTGATTACGGCGGGGATTCCTGTTCATACTCGGATGTCGCGGCCAGCATAGTCAGAACGCATGAGCTTTTTAAGAAATTTGACATAAAAAAGGGTGACAAGATCGCTCTGTGCGGCAGAAATTCGTCGAACTGGGCAATAACTTATCTTGCAACAGTTTCTTACGGGGCGGTTATTGTTCCGATTCTTGTCGATTTCTCGCCTGAAGAAATAGTCCACATTGTTAACCATTCCGATTCCAGGCTGTTTTTTGCATCCGATTCGGTTTTTGATAAGGTGAACGGGCTTTCGTTTGAACAACTCGAAGCAGTGATATCCCTTGAAGACTTCGGATTTTTCTATGTCAAAGATGATGAATTAAAAGCAAATGCTGTTCTGAAAATAAAAGACTTTGATGAAAAACTTAAACAAAATCCATTGGTTAAAGAAAATTTCCATCTTGAACACATACCGAACGACACTCAGGCTTCGATAGTCTATACTTCGGGTACGACAGGTTTTTCAAAAGGGGTCATGCTGACTCACAACGCACTCATGGTAAATGTGAAATTTTTTGTTGACCACCTTTTGAAAGATGAGCCTGGAAATGTTCTTGCCTTCCTTCCGCTTGCACATTGCTTCGGTTGTGCCTACGATTTTCTTTCACAGTTTGCACGCGGCGCTCACATCTATTTTTTGGGAAAAATTCCGACTCCTAAGGTCATTCTTCAGGCTTTTGAGGAGATAAATCCGGTTATTGTCGTAACGGTCCCGCTGATTCTGGAAAAGATATATCTCTCCAAAATCGTTCCCCTTCTTGAAGGCTCGATTCTCGGAACTTTGATAAAAATACCGTTTATTAACAAGCTGATTTATTCAAAAATTGGTGAAAAGATAAACAACGCTTTCGGCAGCAACCACTTTGAGCTTCTTATAGGCGGAGCTGCTTTTAATCCGCAGATCGAAGAGTTTTTCAAAAAGTGCGGTGTCAGATTTACGGTCGGTTACGGCATGACGGAATGTGCACCACTTATAGCGTATTCTCATTATTTTGACGGTCGTCCTGTAGGAAGCTGCGGAAAGGTGATAGACGCTCTTGAACTGAAAATTGATTCTCCGGACGAGAACGGAGTCGGGGAAATATGCGTTAAAGGCGAGAATGTTTTTATCGGTTACTACAAAATGGAAAAGGAAACAGCCGAATCTTTTGACAGCGACGGCTGGTTCCATACAGGTGATCTCGGTTTTGTTGATAAAAACGGATTTCTTTACATAAAAGGTCGCATAAAAAGCATGATTCTCTCGGCTTCCGGACAAAACATTTACCCTGAGGAGATTGAGGCAAGACTGAATTCGATGCCGTATGTCATAGAATCTTTGGTTGTCGAAACCAAAGACCATAAACTTACAGCCTTTGTCTATCCGGATATGACCAAAGCTGCGAAGGATAACATTGATGAACAAAAACTGAACGAAATAATGCAGGAAAACCGCGTCAAACTCAACGAGGCTTCCTCTTCTTTCGCCAAGATAACTGATATAAAAATCCATCCGCAGGAATTTGAAAAAACTTCGACAAAAAAGATAAAGAGAAGACTTTACCAGAATCTGACGGATTGAATGTAAAAACAAGGAATTTCTTGACTTTGACAGGTACTCTTGTATAGTTCTGCGGCTTTTGCGGGCGTAACTCAGTTGGTAGAGTGTCGGCTTCCCAAGCCGGATGTCGCGGGTCCGAGTCCCGTCGCCCGCTCCATTTTTTAAGATGGTGCCGTGATGATAAAAAAATTTCTCTCATCACTTTTTTTCCTTTTTATAGGTTTTATATTTTTAATAAGGTTTACTTTTTATCCGCTTTCATCCTTTATTTTGCAGAAACAGTTCGGGATTTTTTACGATTTTGAGGCGCCTTATCTGGCTCTTGACGGCACTTTCACGCTTAGGAACTTCGTCTTTTCGTATCAGGATTCGCTTAGTGCTAAAAGCGAATCGGTTTCTTTACGCATAGGTAAGAAGTTTTCAGGACTCTTCAAAAACCATGTCACGCTCAAATCTTTTGAAATGATAGACACTAAAGTATCCATAAATACTAAACTTTTTGTTAAGGATACTGAAAACACTGAAGAATTCGAACTTCCAAGTAAGGTTCCGTTTTTTCCTCTCGAGGAGATAAATATAAAAAATCTTGATTTTGAAATTAGGGAAGGTGAGAAGGTTATTTTCAGCACGAAGAAAGTCTCTTTTGCCGGGAACGAACTTTACAGACTAGATATGCCCGATGTATTCATTGCTTCGAATTCGGTAATGAAAAAGGATATTTCTCTTGCTCTGGCTTTTTCTTTTACCGCTGAAGACAGAAATTACGCCCTCAACTATCTTGAAATCAATTCGGATATCCTTTCTATAAATGCTGAACAGCCTCAGGACAACCAGGATCTATTCGGTGGAACTCTTGCAATGAAGCTGAATGAACTCGGAGAACTGTTCGACATAAATCTGAGCGGTGACTTTTACCTTGATTTTTCTATGGAAAATCTGGCGACATACATCCCTAGACTTATGAAAAGCAAAACTTACCAAGGATTGTCTCCTGAGCCTCAGAGTGCCGGAAAACTCAATCTCGACATTTTGAACGCGCTGCCGGAAACAGACCTTCTGATTTCGATTTCGGACCTCAATATTGAAGGTTTCAAACCTTGGGATATTCACGGAAAAATAAAGATGACTCCGACGAAAACCTTCATTGAAAGGCTTAACTTTTTTCACAAGAACAAAGTTAACATTTCACTCGATGGCGAATTTCCGTATGCAGACAGAAATGTCAGAGGTTTCGTAAGGCTTTACGACTTTGACTTCGACAACTGTCTGCGCAGAATGACTCAGACCGGTCTTGTAAACATGATCGCTTCGGGAACGGTTTCATACCGTTTTGATATCGACAAACTTCGTGCCGAAGATATGTTTGCAGACCTTGTAGTCACAGATTTCGATGTCATGAGCAGGGAACTCCTTGATCTGCCGCGCGATGTATATGTCACAGGTCATCTGGCTATTGGAGCTGACGGAGTTGATCTCAAAGACGCTCAGGTGAAAACTGCCGACGACTCGTCACATCTCTATCTGAAAGGTTCATACTACGGTTTTGCCGATACGATGAGATTCCATATTCCGATAGTCAAAGGTTCTTACATTGATTTAGGCCGGGATATAAAGCAGATCGCAGGGTTCAATGTCAAAGGCAAAGGACCAATCGAAGTTCTCGTCACGAATTTTTACGAAAATCCGCTTATTACGAGCAACTTCAAAGGGAAGGCATGCCACATGGCCGGATTCAATTCCGATATGTGCAACATTGACATCAACTTGAAGGATTTTGTTTTCGATATAGTTATCAATGAGATACGACAGAAGACGATTTCTTCGAAGGATTCAATAGTTACGATCGATTTCAACGACGATGACTTTCCCGTTTACTTCAAAATCAACAAGGCGGAAGGTAAACTTTCGGACGCTTCGGCGCTTTTCGGAGTCGACACGAATGATTTTTCCGGCACGGCGATGCTTCAGGCCGAGGGCCTGTTCAAAAACGGACTTTCCAAGCTGAGTGCACAGGCGAAAATCAAGGATTTTAGAAAAAAAGGGGAGACCGGAGAAATAAAAATAGCTGATTCGATAGAAGTCAATCTGTTTGAAAAGGATGCTGAAAATCTCGGAGCGAAAGGAGAGATTGTTTACGGCCGGAACACTATAAAAGTCGATGCTGAACTTACAAAAGCTAACCTGGACAGCAAAATGTCGGCATATTTTGATACTTTCTATCCAGAGGATTTCGATTTTTATGAAGACATCAAATTTGAAAAGCCGACTCTTGATGTCAAGCTGACAGGGCTTCTTTCCTCTCCCAACTCAAGCGGAAGGCTTGAAATACCGAAACTCGAGGTATACGGTGTAAAAACCGGCGATTTTTTTATCGAAACAAAATACACCGGTGCCGCCGGAATACTTTATGTCAACGGCGGTTTCGGAACAAATGTGGAATTTTCGGCGGAAATTCCCGATTTTGATAAAGAAAAACTCAAAGCCGATGCTTCAATAAAGAATTTTGTCTACAAGAATGATGATCTTATCGTTAAACTTTCGCTTGATGCGGCAGTACGCGGAGAGAAAGTGAATATTGATTTTAAAGATCTTAAGGCAAAAAAAGCCGACATCTTTGTCCAAAATATAAAACCATTTGAAATTGCGGGAGATTTCACCAAACTTTCATTGACTGATAAGGCATATTTTAAAGGAGATGCACTCGATTTTTATATCGAAGGCGGGCTTGATCTTGAGAAATTTGATCCCTATCTCCATGCCGACGGAACATTTTTCGTGAAAAAGCTCGCTGCGAAGGAGACTTACCGCGCGAACAACCTCGACGGAAAAATACTTTTCGATGTTTCCTATAAAAATTCCAATTTCAGCGGCAAATTAAATCTTGTAGATTTTGCATATATCCTGCAGGACCCGAGGATTGTCCTGAAAAATTTCAACGGAACTCTGTTTGTCGAAAACAACAACTGGACTCTTGAAAGCCTTTCGGGAAATGCCGGAGACGGAAAACTCACGCTTACCGGGCAGGGAAAAGGAATAAGCCCGATAGAAAACGCTTCGCTGAACATTTCTGCGGTCAATCTTACCGGCAAATACGCCCTTGCCGGTGATTTTGCTGTATCGGCCAATCTCGATCTTATCGCATTTTCGGAGGATCAGTTCTCTCTGAGTGGAGACGTCGAGCTGAAAAACATTATTTACAACCAGCCGCTTTCCCTCGACAGTGATTTCATAAAAATGATCTCAAAACTCGGCAAAAAGAAAGCAAGTTCTCAGCTTGACAAGAGCAATCCGATTGATCTTAATTTGAAAATCACAGGTAAAAATAATATAAGAATAAGGACAAATCTGATTCAGTCCGACCTTTTTCTTGACCTTGTTCTCAGCGGAACGACCCTGAAACCAGACCTTAATGGAAACATCGTCATAAAAAACGGAAAACTGGAATACAAACAGAACGATTTTACTGTCACCCGCGGCAATATTTCGTTTGACGGCAGCGGCATAAACCCGTATCTCGATTTTGAATCGACGCGTAATGTTACGACAAAAATCCAGGACACGAACAAGGATTTCAGAATCACGATGACGGCTACAGGCTATCCGATAAACGGCGAACTTGACGTAACTTTCGACAGCACTCCTCAGCTTGACCAAGAGCAACTCCGCTCACTTCTGCTTTGGGGAAACATCGGAGACGAATTCTCAGGCGATTTAGCTATCGCGGCTGCGACCGATATAATGGGAATAACAACGGAAGTACGCAAAAACTTTAAACTTTCTAAATTCGAACTTGTACCTAAATATTCAGAATATGATGAAAAAACTGTCCTTAAACTTATCGCAGAAAAGGAGATTTACAGAAATCTGTTCCTTCTTCTTGAATCAAATCCTGCTGATACGACAGACCAGATAATTGAGTTGAAATACAGAGCGAAACTCTTTGAAGGGATTCTTGGCTGGAAAAACAAGGATATGCTTGAATCGAATTACGGCGGTATCGGGTTTGACTTGAAACTGGAATATATTTTTGAATAGGTGAGATATGACTTTACTTACTGAAATGTCCGAAGAAACTCTCGACAGCCTTATTGAAAGAGCTGACGAATTGTTTAAAGAAGGAAAATGCTGCCCGATAAAGTGCGGAGGAAGAAACCCTCGTTTCTGCGGAGCAGTAGAGGATGGGATCAAGGTCGCAAGTTTTGCTGTCCATGACGGAGAAGAGCCCCCAGTAAGCGGTTGGAACGGTGCCGGTAACGTCTTTTTTTCGGGTTGCAGCGCAAAGTGTGTTTTCTGCCAGAACTGGCCTATCAGCCAGGAAAACAACGGCGGAATCTATTCGATAGACGAGTTTGCTTCCCATATAATCAAATTATTGGCCAAAAAAGTGCACAATATCAATCTTGTAACGAGCGATCATTATCTCGGAAAAGTGCTTCGTGCATTCAAAAAAATCAGAAACGAAATCAAAGTTCCGATAGTTTACAACTGCAACGGCGCGCAGACAGAAGAGCTTTTTAAAATAATCCTGCAGATAAGTGATATCTTTCTTTTTGATGTGAAATATGTTACAAATGAACCGGCGAAAGAACTCTGCGCGATAAAACATTATGCCGATGTTGTACTCAGGTGTTTGGATATGCTCCTTGAAAAAAATATCCCGTGGGTCGAAAACGATCTCGGAATTTTGCAGAAAGGGCTCATAATAAGACATCTTGTGCTGCCGAACTATATTGAAAACTCGTTGGAAACACTTAGAGTGTTAAATGATTACAGAGAAAAAGGGCTTGACTTCAAAATAGCGCTAATGAGCCAGTATTTCCCCGCTTATAAAGCTCTTGACAACCCGAAACTCAATCGTCAGCTGCACAAAGATGAGTATGCACAAGTGGCTGAACTTGCTGACGAATTTGGCTTTGATGGATGGATACAGGATCTTGAAGAGGAAGTAAATGACGAAACAACGCAGGATTGAAATTCCGTGTACTGAGGAACAGTACAGAAAAATTGTGGAAAAAGCGGATGATCTGGGCATGGAACCTGATGAATTTGCCCTTTTCACAATGCTTAACAGCCAGATCAAGGTAGTGATAGGGCAGGACCCGCTTTTAGCCAAAATAGAGAGGGCGGTAATGCTTCTTGAAAACGGCAAGATCGACGAGAAAGAGTTTGAAATCATTAAGGAAAGGCTTTTTTCTGAAATAAGGGATGAGAAAAATTAAATTTATTGTTTTCGCACTTCTGGCACTTATTTTTTCATCGGTTTCAGCATTTGAAAAAGATGTGTTCTGCGAGCCTTCGCTTATTGTCCCCGAAATCTTTCCGCTAGAATCCTATGCGACTTTCTCATACACGGTAGCAGATTTTCTCTACGAAGACGCCGAAGCACTTTCTGTATATCTCAATTCTGTAATTTTTTCGCAGGAACAGCTTCCTGTGCGCTATCTTTATTACCTGAGAACACGCCAGTTTATGCCAGCGCTGGCTCTGATGATGACAATGTTGAACCTCAATGCCTATCCATCATCTTTTCCGAATCCTTACGACGAGTTTTTCAATCTTTTGCAGATGGCAGCGAACGACATAAACGAACACGCTTCTGGAACAGACACTTTTTCTTTCGACAATCCCGATATTTCAGGCGAGAACGAGAGGTATGTGAGATCGCTTCTTACAAACGGTGACAGCGAGCCGCTAACTATAGAAGATCTTTCTGGAAAACTGACGGCAGAGCTTGTGCTCAATTTTGCGGCGGTAAACATGCGCAACAAAAGGCTGGGACGTGAAAACAGGATAACGCCAAAAACAGTTTTTTTCATTCTTGCATCGTCCTTTAAAGCTATTCTCTCTGGAATCGAAAAAGGTGTCAGTCTTGACAGTGACCCTTTTTTTAAGGAACTTTTCAACCGTTTTGTCGCGATGAACAGGGACGAAAAGGAGATACTTAGTTCTTTTGTCTATAATTTTGTCGAAAAAATCTACGGCTCTGACAGCGAACCGGGGCTTTACCGCTATATTCTGTTGAGACAATTCGGAATGATAGAAAACGCCGCTGGAAGCTGGCTCAGTTTTAAGGATGTCAAACTTGCTGTGGAATGGATTGATTTTGTAAAAAAGCAGAATGATATCAGGAAATTTTCCTCATTTTTGGTTAAAAACGAAGAGGCCTGCGCCTACATCGCGGAGAAAACCGACTGGGTTTTCGGGATGAAGCACCTGAGCAACGAAAGCAAAAAAGAGATCGCGCATTCTTTGAAACTTGCAGGAATGATAGAGCAGTGCGGTGATCTTGACTACATCGGGCTTGTTGAAAAGAGTACGGAAGACAAGCCTGATCCGGAGTGGGCGCGTTACGCCGCTTATGCATTGAAAACGGTGACTGAAGGGGATTTGAGTGAAGATGAAGCGGTGAAAATTCTCAGAAAAGGGCTCGTTGCAGCGATTTTTTCGATAAAACCTGAAACCGAGGCTGACAAGGATATGCTCGAAATAATGCTTTTCATCTATCGCCATAAAGAGTGTGATGAAATACTTAAAGTGATGTTTCTCAAACAGATAAGCCACGGAAATATCGACAAAAATACAGATTCTTATCAAAAAGCCGCTGAAATTCTTGATGATTTTCTTTTTTATTAGGTTAAAATGAATAAAAGCGATTCCAAACTTCTGAGAAGATATATGAACCATATCAAACTTGAAAAAAGATTGGCGCTGAACAGTGTTGAAGCCTACGAGCGCGATCTTACCGATTTTCTTGAATATCTGGATTCGCGCGGACTTTGTCTCACTCAGGCCGATTCGGTAAATATCAGCGAATACATCATCCATCTTTCGAAAGACAAGGATTTCAGCGACCGTTCTTTGGCACGCGCAATTTCAAGCCTTCGCGGATTTCTCAAGTTTTTGCTTGAAGACAACTTCATCATCCCTGAAATGCTTGAGATCTTAGAACCTGTAAAACTCAAAAAATCGCTTCCGGTCTTCCTCACTTACGACGAGCTTCAGCGCCTTTTTTCGGTCGTAGACACTTCTACACCTTCAGGATTCCGCGACAGAACGATGCTTGAAATGTTTTATTCGTCAGGGCTTCGTGTTTCGGAACTGGTTGATCTGAAAATCAGCAATATCTACCGCCAGAGACAGCTTCTGCGCGTTTTCGGAAAAGGAAGCAAAGAGCGAATCGTTCCATACAGCGACGATGCCGCGAGATATCTGCATGAATACATCGACAAAATGCGTTACCAGCTTATGAAAAAAGGGGATTTCAACGAGTATGTCTTCCTGAACAACCGCGGTGGAAAGCTGACCAGGCAGGGGATCTGGAAAAAGCTAAAGGAATTCGCGGTGATGGCTGGGATCACCAAGGACATTTCGCCCCACAAACTGCGCCACACATTTGCGACGCATCTGCTTGAAGGAGGTGCCGATCTCAGAAGTGTCCAGATGCTTCTGGGACATTCGAGCATCAACACGACCGAGATCTATACCCATGTCGAGCAGGAAGCGATACATAGGGAATTCGATAAAAAACATCCGCGCGAAAACATAGATTTTGAGGAAAAAGACGATGAGTAGAAAAGTTTACGCCGTGATTTTGGCTTCGGGAAAAGGGGAGCGGATGAACTGCGGCTTCCCGAAACAATTCATTGAAATTGCAGGGAAAACCATAGTCGGGCGCAGCATCGAAGCGTTTGAAAAAAACAGCGGGATCGATGAGATAATCGTGGTTTCCGAGCCCGCGTGCATAGAAAAAATCGCTGAAATCGTTAAAAACTCAGGCTTCAAGAAAGTGACAAAAATCGTTCCAGGAGGCGCGGTCAGGGCTGAAAGTTCATCGATCGGAGTAGGGGAAATCGCCGAAAACGATGCAAAAATTCTTATTCACGATGCGGCGAGACCATTTGTGAGCCAGGGAATAATCGACGACTGCATTTCAGCTCTTGATTCATCCGATGCCGTCCACACCGCGATCAAAGCGACCGACACCATAATCGAAGCTGAAAACGGCAAAATGGCGGCAACTACCGACAGAAGCAGAATGATGCAGGTGCAGACTCCGCAGGGATTCAGGGCGAGCGTCATAAAAAAAGCCCATGCAAACGCCAAAAAAGACGGCTTCGCAGGGGCGACTGACGACTGCGGGATCGTTTTCAAATACGGCCTTGCCGACATCAGCATCGTCGAAGGAGAGCGGACAAACATCAAAATAACTTACCCCGAAGATATAGCTCTCGCCGGAATAATCGCGGGAAAGGGGTAATCGAGAGGTGAGATCATGGAATTCGCTAAAATAGGGACTGAACAGATAATTCTCCTTACATCGCAAACGATTCTCATGATACTTTTACCGCTTGTGATCGCGACTGCCTGGACAATAAGAAAAAAGGAGAAATTCTCGACAGTTATCATCGGTGCGGTGACCTTCCTTCTGTTTGCGCTTGTTCTGGAAAAACCGATCCAGAATCTGCTGCTCTTTCCTGATGCAATGGGGCTCACGCAGCATGCCGCAAGCCGCTTTATAAACGCGCATCCGGTCTTGCTGGCTTTTATGGCTGGACTTTTCCCCGGACTTTTTGAAGAGACCGGGCGGCTTATTGCATTCAAAACGGTACTCAAAAACAGAAAGAATAAGGAAACGGCCGTTTCTTACGGAATAGGTCACGGCTGTTTTGAAGTCATGCTTATCGTCGGAGCGACCTCCGTTACATATCTTGTTTATGCCTTTATGATCAATAGCGGAACATTTGGAACAGTGGTCAGTCAGGTCATGTCAAAGGCACCGGAGAAGGTTGATGCGCTCTATAAACTGGCTGAACAGCTTGCGGCATTTTCCGTCGCGAATCTCGGAATGAGTGTAGCGGAACGTGTTTTTGCCGTAATGTTCCATATCGGAGCTTCGATAATTGTCTTCTATGCCTGCCGGGAGAAGAATAAACTTTTGTTATATCCGCTTGCGATACTGCTGCATACGGTGATGGATTTTATTGCCGCTCTGGCTGTGTTCAAGGTTTTCACTCTCTCCGACATTGCCCTTGAGGGGATCATCGGCGCAACGGCAGTGCTCACATTCTGCGGAGCATACTTTCTGCTTTACAGGAAGGAAGAAAAATTTTAATTTAAGCAAAAGATATTTTGCAAATACAAATCGAAATACGTTATAAATATTTGATTTAAAATTATTATATCATAAAATATTGGGCGATTGATTGTCCTTTGGAGTCGAACTTGATTGCTAAAAATGAATTGGATTTATTTGAACCGATAGACAAAAACAAAGTAAAAACACAGATTTACGAAATCCGTGGAATGCGTGTCATGCTTGATAAAGATATTGCGGCATATTTCGGAGTGGATACCGGTGCCATGAACAGAGCAATGAAGCGTAATATCAAGCGATTTCCAGAGGAATTCTGCTTCCAGATTACGAGAGACGAATATCACGAAATTCTAAGATGCCAAACTGGCATCTTAGAATTGGAGCAGGGCAAATATTCCAAATATCTGCCATATGTTTATACAGAACACGGAGTTTCGATGCTGACTTCGGTTCTTCACACAGACAGAGCCATTGAAGCGGGCATAATAATTGTAAAAGTTTTTGTCGAAGTCGCGCACTATATCCGGCAGAACACACCGCTGATTCCTTACGAAGAGCTAAAACTCCTCCAACACAAGCAGGAACAAATCTCTGAAAGAGTCCAGAATGTCGAAGCAAACATGGTTTCAAAAGACGAACTATCCGATTTTATGAAGCTTTTCGATACCGGAATCGACAGCGAAGAAATCCTGATTCTTGACGGAGAGCCTTTCAAAGCCGATCTCGCATACCAGAAAATATATGAAAAAGCGGAAAAAAGCGTCATCGTGATTGACGACTACATCGGATTGAAGACTTTACGTCATCTTGCACACACGAAAAACGGCGTTCAGATAACGATTATCAGCGACAACAAAGGAAAATCACCTCTCAAACTTTCGGAATACAACGATTTTCAGAGCGAATATCCCGATGTCAAAATCAAATTCATTGCTTCGTCAAACAGAATCCACGACCGTTACATCGCCGTTGATTTCGGCAGAAAAACCGAAAAACTTTATCACTGCGGAGCAAGCAGCAAGGATGCTGGTCGCAGAATCACTACAATTACCGAAATCAAAGGAGTTGCCGACTATAAAACGACTTTGGAATCTCTGCTTTTGAACAAAGAACTTGTGTTGTCGTAGGCATTTTTACCACCTCCTGCTAGCAAAAAACCACAAAAATTCATGTAAAAATTTCCAAATAAAATCAAATAGTTATCAACTTTTTCGGGGGGGGTAAAATTTTCTCAATAAAAATCGGATTTTGTGGAACTAAATATATGTGTTTTTTGGCGAGTGCCGTATGTTTTTTAACTTTATGGAGGTTGTTATGAAAAAATCACTTTTTTTAGTTGCAATGCTTGCGCTTGCGACAACACTTTTTGCGGAAAACGAAAAAGTTTCCTGTGAATCAGACAGTGGAAAGTGCAGTTTCGAGCGTTCAGGTGAGATGCTCAACATTGAATGTACTTGCCGCAACGGTAAAGAAATTTCTTATGCGGAAGAAACAAATTTTTTCCCGGATGATGAAGAATGCTTGGCTCAGCTTGACGGAGATTATTGTCACGATGCTGACTACATTTGCGAAAACGAAGCAGGAAACTGCACATTGCATGCAAACGGCGAATATTTCTGCACCTGTCTGCTGGGTGTTTTCGGAGCTAAAACTAAAACAGGAACAAGCGAAAATTTCAGTGCGGAAGGCTGTACGGCAGCTTTGGAAACAGAATGTGGAATGGAATTAGCTACTACTCCAAGAACGATGTGCACCGATTCTGAAATTCTCAATGCATGCGTTTCTTATGAAATGACTTTCACAAATACCTGCTTTGAACCTGTTACTGAAGAAGAAATCGAAACAATCCTCGATACTCCGGTAAACAGTGTCGGCAGGGAAAGCGGATTGGCTGAAGATATTGCATACTGCTGTTTGAACGAGGTCATGAGAAACATCTATAAGACTAAATTCGAGTGTGTTGAGGCGGCTGAAAGTTGTGAAAACAAAGAATGTTGCAAAACATGTGATGTCCAGCTTGCTTATTTAGGAGAGGAAGGATCCGACGAAAGTGATACCGATGTTATTTCTCCGGCTCCGGAAGACGAAGACGCTGCAAATACCGAAGCTCCGACAACCGGTACAACACCGGAAGACACCGCTGACGGTGATTCCACACCCGCAACCGATTCAGAAGCTCCTGCTGAAAAAGAAGAAAGCAAGTCCGACGGCTGTTCAATGCTGTTCATCTAAAAGTTTCTTTTTTCGGTCAAACAATCGCAAAAATGTCGGTTTGAATGTCGGTTTGAACAAAACTGAAAGGAAAATTCCCCCTTTCAATTAAAAATTTTTTTAGTATAATATTTGCCGCGGACAAAAAAGGAGGTCTTTAAATGTGCCGGATAGAAGTTCAAATACCGGAAGCGGTCTTGTATGATACTCACATGACAGCTGTTCAAGTGAATGACTATGCAAAAAAGCTGATAGCACTTGATTATTACACAAATCATCATGTTTCAATCGGTTACTGCGCGGAAATCGCTGAAATGACTGAAGAAGATTTTATAAAATTCTTAGGACAGCAGGGAATTTCCATATTTCAGTTCGACGACAAAAAAGAATTCCTGGAAGAGATGAGAAATGCGTAGAATCGTTGTAAATTCAACGCCGCTCATCGTTCTCAGCAACATCAAACATTTGAAATTGCTGAAAGATTTATATTCGGGAATTTATATACCAAAGGCTGTGTTCGACGAAGTAACGCTTAAAAATGATTCCATAAACAAAGAAATATGTGCGAATTTGGATTGGATTCATGTCTGCAAAATTCAGGACGAGTCAGCAAAACGGATGTATCAAGCAAAACTTCATGCCGGAGAAGTCGAAGTTATGATTCTTGCTCAGGAGAACCCGAAAGCTGATCTGCTGATAATAGACGACTCAGCCGCGAAGAAAACCGCAAAATTCCTCGGTTTGAATGTTACTGGAACTTTAGGCGTTCTCTTAAAAGCCAAGCGTGTAAAACTGATTGAAAAGGTTGAACCGCTGATGAATCAGATGATTGCCGACGGATTTTATATTTCACCCGAAATCTATGCTTTGGCAAAATCGGAAGCTAAAGAATAAAAACCTGACGCGGTATCAAAATAGGCATATTGAAAAAAGTCATGGAAAACACGGTGGAAAAGCGGAACAGCTTGTTCGACAATCTGAAATGTCTTTTGATTTTTCTTGTCGTTTACGGTCATTTCATCGAAAATTTTCAGAGCATCTATGCAAGCGAATCGACAAGAATAGCGTATCAGTTCATCTATTTGTTCCACATGCCTGGATTTGTTTTTGTTTCGGGATATTTCGCACGGAAAGGTGACGGAAAAATCTTTGAAAAAGTGCTTTTAAATCAAATAGTTCCGCTTTTCTTTTTCCAGTTGGTCTTCGAGATTTTCCACTATGCTGTTTTCCATGAATTTTCAGGCAAAACTTTGGATCTGGCTCCGTACTGGATTCTGTGGTATCTGTTAAGTCTCGCGTTTTGGAGAATATCGTTCCAGCTGCTTTATAAAATACGCTTCCTTTTGGTAATCAGTGTGGTTTTTGCGCTTGTTGCCGGTATGGTCAGCTCGATAGGCTATCCGCTTTCGGTTTCAAGAACGGTGGTTCTGTTTCCGTTTTTTGTGCTTGGAAACATATTCAAGGAAAAGGAAATCGTGGAAAAAATAAAAAGCGGCAGATTTTTTCCGGTTTATGCGGTTTTATCGGTTCTTGTTCTGGCCGGAGCCTTTGTTTATGTGTCGGAAGTGAAGCTGCACTACGGCTTGTATCTGAATTCCTACAGCTACAAAGCTCTCAAAATGGCTTGGGATGAAGGGATACTGTATAGATTTATAAATATTGCGTGGGGCTTCCTGTGTATTGCCGCACTTCTTGTTCTCACTCCGCAGAAAAGATTCTTTGCCTCTGAAATCGGAAAAAATTCAATGATTCCCTACATAATGCAGTTCTTTTTCTTGAAATCGCTTCTGATTTACCGCTTTGATTTTTATAAAAACCTCTATTTTACTTTCATCGGCGGTGCCGTTTTTGCGGCTTTAATCGTCTATATTTTCGGGAAAGACAGATTTTCGGCGTTATATGAAAAACTGATGCTGAAAATCTATAAGATTGTGACCTGCAAAGATAAAGTTTAGCACAAATCCGACGGCTGCTCGATGCTGTTTATCTAAATCACAGAATTTCTAAATTCACAACCCCCTGTTTTTCAAGCGTTTTTCTGCTATAATTCTCGGGTTTTTTGAGACGGAGTTTACTTCTTTTAATGGATGTCAATATGAAAAAATATTCAATAATTATAGCAACTTTAATGTTTGTTTTCTTTGTATCGTGTTCGTCAAACAGCAAATTGAACAACTGCTCCGTTGTCATGCAGTCTGTTTTGTAAAATTTACCGTCAGATGACAACATTTTCAGTTGTCCGATTTTTTCGGACAACTCACTTCTTTCAGCAATTAGTTTGTTTTTCAAGTCATTCCAGTATTTTCTCGGTCTGTCTGAATCAGTCAAAACAGCGATGACATCAACCACTGAAAAATACCATTCCTCTTTTTCTTTGTCCCAGATTGTGCGGACCTGCCGAAAAAATTTTTGTTTTGGGTCAGAAAAATTGGCACTTTGTGTAACTAAATATATGTTTGTTCGGTTTTTTAACTTTATGGAGGTTGTTATGAAAAAATCGTTGTTATTGGCGCTGATTGCTACACTTTTTCTTTTTGTTGCCTGCGGAGACAAGAAGGAGAACGGGCAGGAGCAGGAGCTGGGAAAAACCGACAGCGACATAGTGGAAAACCAGGAAACAGCGGATGAAGACAGTTCGGATTCCGAGCCGACCGATGATACTGAGCAGACCGACGGCGACTCTGAAAATATTGAAAATCAGGATGTGTCTGATGAAGATGTGAATCAGGATAATCTGATCTGCACTCAGGAATCGAAGGAAACTCTCGGCGGAGAAGGATGCCGCTACCGTATAAAAGACGACCCGACAAGACATGTCGAAATCAATTGCGGATGCGACTCTTTCAAAGTCGATAACGTCTCTTGTGACGATGAGAACAAGTGCATTCTTTCCGGAGAATGCGGTGAAGGCAGATGCTCTATTGAATTTCGTGATTATGACAAAGAGCTTTTTGATGCTTTTCCTTTGGAAAGAGAGATCATTGCAAAATCCAGCTTCGAGCCGACAGGGATCTGTTCTGTTGCAAGACTCAAAGACGGCACACTGTTAGCTGCTGTAAAAAACGGGACATGGATAAGCGAACTTGCTCCGGAAATTAGTGCCGATTTGAAAATAATACCGACTTGTGAAAACGTTTGTGTTGAAACGAACGAATCGTGGATGGATGAGCCTTATTACGATTATGTCTACTATCCTCCTGTGGAATTCACAATCGGAGAAAATGCGCCTGTGCTTGTAAGCAACGGTCAGGTCGTGGATTCTGAAGGTTACGAATATTATGTTTACGGCAGCGAAACCATAAGTCCTGACGATCCGGATCACAAGCTTTACCACAGGGAGGAGAGTGAAATGCCTGATCCGAATTACGGCATTTTTAATTTTGTTATAGTCAATACCAATGCTCTGAAATAAAAAGCAAAGCTGTTTCTCTGATTTTTAAGAAAAATATCGCGAAAAATGCTGTTAAAACTGGACAATATCGCGGAGTTGGTGTAGGAAAGCGCACTAAACGGGATTTATCCCGCGTATTAGTATTGTATAAGGAGATCTCAAGTGAGTGTTGATTCCGAAAATGTAAAAAAGAATGTTGAAAGAGCCGTCGAGCAGTTCAGAAACGGCGGGATCGTAATAGTTGTCGATGATGAAAACCGCGAGAATGAAGGCGATTTTGTTGTCGCAGCAGAAAAAATAACCCCTGAAACTGTCAATTTTATGATAAAGAACGGCCGCGGAGTTCTCTGCACGACGATAACCGAGGAACGCTGCAAGGCTTTAGGTCTTGAAATGCAGGTGAATAACAATACTTCGCTCCTCGGAACTCCTTTCACGGTAACGGTTGACTTGCTCGGCCACGGCTGTACGACAGGTGTTTCGATGTTTGACAGAGCTTCGACGATCCGCGCTCTTGCAGACGAATCGACCCGTCCCGAAGATCTGGGAAGGCCCGGTCACATCAATCCGCTCCGTGCAAGAAACGGCGGAGTTCTTGTGAGAGCTGGGCACACTGAGGCGACAGTAGATCTGGCCAAACTCGCAGGGCTCAAACCGGCAGGCGCGCTCATTGAGATAATCAACGACGACGGCACGATGGCAAGAATGCCGCAGCTTATCGAAATCGCCAAAAAGTATGATTTTCCGATTCTAACGATAGAAAACATCATCGCATACAGGCTGATGACTGAATCCTTGATAGAACAGGTCGCCGACGCAGTTCTTCCGACACGCTGGGGCGGTGAATTCAAAATCAAGGTTTTCCGCAACAAACTTGACGGTCTTGAGCACGTTGCTCTGATAAAAGGCGACATTACGGACGGCAGACCGGTCCTTACACGAGTTCACTCCGAATGCCTGACAGGCGACGCTCTGGGTAGCATCCGCTGTGACTGCGGATACCAGCTTCAGAACGCAATGGAGCTCATAAAAGCTGAGGGTAGGGGGGTCATCCTTTATCTGCGCCAGGAGGGCAGGGGGATAGGTCTCGGAAACAAGATCAAAGCTTACCACCTTCAGGACGAAGGTCTGGACACGGTCGAAGCGAATATCGCGCTCGGTTTCCCGGTTGACCTCAGGGATTACGGCATCGGTGCTCAGATCTTGTCTGAAATCGGCGTCAAAAAGATCAAGCTTCTCACCAATAATCCCAAGAAAATCAAAGGTTTGACCGGCTATGGTCTTGAAATAACCGAACATGTTCCGAATGTCTGCGGCGTGCAGAAAGAGAACAGAAAATACCTTGAAACCAAACAGAACAAGATGGGACACACGATCTTTACGTCAGATAAAAAAAATTAATGGAGAATTACGATGGAAGTAAAAACTTTTTCAGGCGATCTTAGCGCAAAAGGAAAAAAATTCGCGGTAATCGTTTCGAGATTCAACAGCCTTCTTTCGGAATCGCTTCTGAAAGGCGCTATCGACTGTCTCGAGCGTCACTATGCTGAAAGCGTTGAAGTGATCAAGGTTCCGGGCGCTTTCGAAATTCCTTTCGCGGCAAAAAAGGCGGCTCTTTCCAAAAAATACGATGCTATCGTCTGCTTAGGTGTCATCATCCGCGGCAGCACTCCGCACTTTGATTTCATCGCGGCCGAAACAAGCAAAGGAATCGCCCAGGCTTCGCTTGAAACAGGCGTTTATATGTCTTTCGGAGTCCTCACGGTCGATTCAATCGAGCAGGGGATCGAGAGAGCGGGTACCAAGGCTGGAAACAAAGGTTTTGATGCCGCGCTTGCAGCCATCGAAATGCTTAATTTGTCGGATAAACTGAAAAAATAAACGGGAAACGTTATGGGATTAAGAAGACGCTCAAGGGAAAAGACACTCCAGATCCTCTACAGTCTTGAATTCAATAAGAATATGTCCATAAAAGAGGCGGTGGATTCATATCTGACTTACTTCAACATCGCCTCGATGAAGTGGAGCGACAAGAACGAACCCCCGGTAATGAACGAATCAGCCGAGGAAGAGAGTGTTTTTATAACCTATCTTTTGAATGCCGTAAAAAACAACATCAACGAGATCGAAAGGCTGATCGAGGATGCTGCGATAAACTGGAGGATCGAGCGTATCGCACTCATCGAACGCAATATTCTCAGAATGTCGGTGGCTGAACTTATCGACGAGAACAACGGAGTTCCGTTTAAGGCTACGATAAACGAAGCTATTGATATCGCTAAGAAATTCGGCAGCAAGGAATCCAGTTCATTTGTAAACGGCATCATCAACAAAGTCGCGGATATTATCGACATCAAAAGTAAAAAATTATGAAATTAAACGCTGAAAGGCTTGTTCCGTTCTGCACAGTCATACTTGCAAGAATAGACAGATACGAAGATTTGTCAGTTCAGATAAAGGAGTGGTGCGAAAGCGATTCTTTCAATCCTCAGGGGAAGGCGTATCTTGTCGACTGTGACCGGAATAAAGTAAAAATGTTCTCTTTGAACGAGAGAAAAACAACGACATTCGAGGACGAATTCTCGTTTTTCGAGCTTGTCAGATTTATCCAGAAAGCGAAACCTTCGTGCATAATCGATTTCTGCAACAACGCGCAGTCGAAAACTATAGTTTTCTTTTCCCATGCGGGGTGCGCGATATGCAGAAAAAGTCTTTTTTCGCTGTTTTTTGCCGAAGCAGGCTACAAAAAAGAGGCACTCGGAAACCTGAAAAAGACCGCTCCTTGCTTCTTCAACGATCCTGAAAAAGAGAACGGCCGTTTTGTCTATAGAACGACAAGATACGCCGATATTCCGGCTGAATTTATGGATCAGACCGAAGAAGAAGTCGAAAAAGAAGAAAAGCTCGTGATCGATCTGGGCGGAATTCCCGAAAAGCCGGTCGGCAGGATCCTGTGGGTTCCCAAAAGAACGACTGCGCGCGGAATGTGGGCCGATTTCAAAAATTTGACATATTACGCCGAAAAGGAAAATGTGCTGATCGATGTCCATCTGAAAAACGAAAAAGCGAAAAAAAGGTTCGACAGCGTATTTTTCATCAAGGGACGAAAAATGGATCTCGACCGATATTTGACTCCGATCGTCGGAGAAAATTTATCTGACGCGATTTTTGGAAGTCGCTCTCCGGAATATAAAAAAATCATTTTTTCTTTCGGACTGACTTCGGAATTTTTTAAAACCAGATCGCTGCTCAGACAAACCGGAAAGGAAAATAATCCTGACGGTTCGCAAAAACTTACCACAATGAAGCGAATAGGTAACTACCTGAAATGACTTTTCTTTTTATATTGACAACTTCGCATAACATATATTATGTAAACTAAAAAGGGTGAAAAACGGTGGTTTCTCCGCAGATTTTAGCAATATCTGAAAAATTGATTTCCTGCATGGAAAAAGATTCTCTGCCTCAGACGATCCTTTTTCATTCGCCTGCTCTTTCAAATATAGATACCTTAGTATTTTCGTTTGCGAAGAAACTTATAAAACCGCGTCGTCAGATTGATGACGAAAAGTTTGTTTCGCTTTGTTCCAATGGACAGTTCCCTGACTTTATAAACGTTGTCAAAGGCTCTACAGGATCAATTAAAGTTGATGATATTCACGCAGTTGAAGACGCGCTTCAGTACGCGCCTTTTGAATCCGAAAACCGGATTGTCTATTTTCGTGATGCCTCTGCGATGACGATTCAGTCCCAGAACGCTCTTCTTAAAAAAATTGAGGAACCTCCGGCAAGGACGTTTTTCTTTTTGGCCGTAAATAAGCGAAATTCGATTCTCCCGACTGTTCTATCGCGTTCAGTCCCGATTTTCGTTCCTAACGCAAATACGGAGGCCGGTTTTTCGGAGATCTTCGATTACTATCCTTTTTTGGCTGATCTGGCTTCCGAACTCGGCGACGAGATCTTTTCCGCAGAAAAGAACCGACTTTCATATTTTTGCTCCAACCTCGATTTCAATTCGATAACCAATATAAATAAAATATATGCCGAGATAACCGATACCGATATTCTGTCGAAAGAACTTCTCGGTTCAGTCTCGGTAGAAAAAGCCGATTACCTTAAAAAAATGCTGATACGGATGAGACTTGCGATCATGGCTTTCTGCGTCAGGGAGAAAAACCCGTCAGTCGCGCAGAAAATAACGGTTTTTTTGTCGAATCAGCAATATTTTTCACCTGACGCTTCAGTCTTTTTTACAATATAAATCGGAGGCTAACTTATGGATAACAATAGAAAATTCATAAAACTCGACCGCAATATGGACGTTTCGGAGGAAGAGTTCAGAACTTTACAGGAACTTGAACGCAATGACGACGGCTTCAAGGATGAGGAAAACACTAAATACAAGAAAGCCGGAAGCCCGATCGCACCTCTCGGCGGCGGAGACGCGCTTTATTTCGACTATACTGACGAATATCCCGCTTTCGAAGACGTTATCGCGATACAGTTTCAGCCTGCCGGAAAGGTTTACTGGTACTATTATCCAGAGCAGAAAAACCCTGGAAACGAGCTAAAACAAGGTGATATAATTGTTGCGTACAGCGAACGCGGAATGGAACTTGCGGAAGTCCTTAATAAAAGTATGGATGATTACAAACGTCAGAATAAGATAAACTTTATAAAAAATGGCTTCATCAGAAAAGCGGATGCATCTGATTTTGAACGTGAAAAACAACTTGAGGTCAAAGCTCAAGCTGCTAAAGAAGTGATTCTTCGTGTAAACAATGAACTCGGAATAAAAATGAAAATTATCAAGGTGAAATACACTCTTGATGATACCAAAGCAATATTTTATTTTTCTGCAAACGGCAGAGTTGATTTCAGGGAACTCATCAAGCGTCTTGCCTACGAGCTGAAACGCCGCATTGAGATGCGTCAGATCGGTGTCCGCGATACAACAAAAATCATGGGAGGGCTTGGACCTTGCGGAAGAACACTCTGCTGTCGCAAGCACATGCATAACTTCATCCCGGTTTCAATAAAAATGGCAAAAGACCAGAATTTCAGCCTTAATCCGAATAAAATTTCTGGTATCTGTGGCCGTCTTTTCTGTTGTCTGGGCTATGAAAACGCAACTTATGAAGAGCTCAGAAAGGATTATCCTGAAGAAGAAACCGCTATTTTCGACAGAACTTCTAACCGCAAAGGTTTTGTTAAAAAAGTGAATGCCATCGGTAAAAATATTACGGTTTTTTTCCCTGAAAATCCTGAGAAAAAGGAAAAGGCTGAGGAAAAAACATTCCCGAAATCGGCTCTCGAATTTAATGAACGCTGGTTCATAAATCTGCCTCAGAACGAGACTGCAGATCATGATCTTGACAATATCACACCGATAGTAGCCAAAGAGAAAGAGCTTCTGAGGGAGTCGTCGAATCTTGAAAATCAGGAAAAAGTTGAAAGGCCGGAAAGACCTCAGCAGAGTCCAAACAACAAGAAACCTGCCCCTAAAGATTCATCTAACCCCAATAATCCTAACGCTAAAAGGAATCCGAACTGGCACGGAAACAGAAAAAATTTCAAAAAATTCCCGCCCAGAAAAGACGGCAAGGAAAACCAGGATCAAAATAAGGAATAATAAACAAAATGTTTATTGATACTCACGCACATATTTTCATGACAGTTACAGAAAGAGGCATCTCTCTGGAGGATATAATTTCTGAACTGCATAAAAATCAGGTCGATACGGTAGTTGACATCTGCGGAAGCGAACCCGAACTTGAGTATCATCAAAAAGTCAAGGAAACGTTTCTAAAAAACAACATAAATTTCTACGCTGCGGCTGGAATTCACCCTCAAGAATCATCAAATTTTATTGATTCAGATATTTCATGGATTGCAAAAAATAAGGAAAATATAATTGCTGTAGGAGAAGTCGGATTAGATTTTTTCTACGACTTTTCTCCGAAAGAAATCCAGCTGAAAATGCTTCGAACCATGATTGAGCAAACTATAGAACTTGAAAAACCCATTTTAATTCATGGAAGATGCGGAGAAGCCCAAATTTACGACATCCTCAACGAATACGGTTTTGATGATAAAAAGGTGCTTTTTCACTGCTATACAGGGGATCTTGAAACAGCAGAAAAAATACTTAAAAAAGGGTGGCTGATCTCGTTTTCGGGAATTCTGACTTTCAAGAAATCTGCCGATGTTATTGAGATATTCAATCATACAAATGTAAATAATATGTTCTTTGAAACTGACTCGCCTTTCCTTGCTCCTGTGCCGTTTCGAGGAAAACCGAACACTCCGGGAAAAGTCAGATACGTTTACGACTTCGCGGCCAATCTTTTAAATATGAAACAAACCGATCTGGCCAAACAAGTTAGAGAAAATTTCAACAAATTTTTTAATTTAAACATTTAATGCATAAAATAGCAGCATTCACAACAACGATTCCAGTCGAGGTCGTTCTTGCCTCAGGATACAGACCGTTAGATTTAAACAACATTTTTGTAACGGACCCAAGCCCCTCCTCGCTTGTCGAAAAAGCTGAGTTCTCAGGTTTTGCGGGAAGTTCATGCGCCTGGATCAAAGGGCTCTATTCGGTTCTGGTCTCTCCGGAACACAACAAGGATATCGATGTTTTCATTGCCGTGACTGAAGGCGACTGCTCCAATGCAAAGGTTTTAGAGCAGATCGTGGCGGCAGAAACAGGGATCAGAACTTTTATCTTCAACTTCCCCTACTTTCGCGAAATTGACAAAATGCGCAGTGAAATCAGCCGCTTTGCCGAATTTATGGGAACTGATTACGCATCGTGTGTCCGCACTTGGAATGAGCTTGCCTTTCTCAGACGCAAACTTAAAATAATAGATGAGACCTCATATCTTTATCCTGGCAGCGTGACAGGCGAAGAAAACCACCTTTTTCTGGTTTCCTCCTCAGATTTCTGCGGAGACCCTGTTGAATATGAAGCAAAAGTCGATGATTTTATTAAGGAATTGGATCATAGAAAGTGTTTTGCAGACCCGAACCGCAAAAAAATAGCATACCTCGGAGTTCCGCCGATCGTTCCAATACATGCATTTCTCGAAGAAAGAAAGGCGACAGTCGTCTATAACGAGATCCAGCGCGAATTCGCAATGCTCGACGAATATCCGACGATCGAAGAACAGTACATAAACTACACCTACCCCTACTCTGCTTCGTTCCGCTTCGAAAAAGCGATCGCCGAGATCAAAAAACGCAACGTCGACGGCATAATCCACTACGTCCAGTCCTTCTGCCACAGGCAACTCGAGGACATAATCCTCCGCAGACTCCTTGAAAGCAAAGGACTCAACATCCCGCTTCTCACTCTGGAATTCGACAAACCTTCAAATAAAATCGACGCCAGAGTCGCGACAAGAATCGAAGCTTTTCTGGAAACGATTTAGAGAATTTCCCAATATCCGTTTTTTGTCGCTCCGACACGTTTGAGAATGCCGTTTTCACGAAGTTTTTTTACCTGCATCTCGATTGCGCGTTTCGAGCGGTTCGTTTTTTCGGCAATTTCCTGCAAAGTGATCTTGGGATTATTTTTTATGAGTTCAAGAATTTGTACCGAAGTTTTTTCATTTGTACCGAAATTTTCGGTTGTTTCTACCGAAGATTTTTCTTTTACAACGAAGTTTTCATCAATTTTAAGCGTAGTTTCTTCCGAAACTTTTCCGGCATATTTGGCGTAGTCGATATGAGTTTCCCTGTTTTTGAGCTCGTTGTGCTCGTCTAAAAGAAAGTTCCGGAAAAATTTTTCGAGAAAAACGGGATTTTCGGAAATTCCTTTCTGGAGATTGGTGTAGTTCGCCCTGACAAGCGCGTTTCTGAAATACCAGCTGTTCTGCGCAAAGATGTCGTTATCGGCCTTAAAGCCGCGCCGTACATAACGGTATCGCCGTTCAATACCCACTCGTTTTTTGTTATGTCGTAGTCACGGAGCCGCCCTGCAAACTTGAAAATCCCCTCAAAAAGGCGTTTATGAACCGCTATCAGATACGACGGACTGAAATTGAACGAAGGTTCGCTCAGAATCTGCGCAATGCGGCTTGAAACCTTGTCAGCTTCCTCGGTACGGTTGTCAGCATTTTGGAGCCTGAAAGATTTGTTTTTGTAATAAGAATTGATGAGACGGCTCACATCATCGAAGGAGATCTCGCCTTCAATGTTGCGTTTTGCCGTCTGGTAAAGGTATTCCGAAGGTTTTAACCCGTCCACCTGCTGCAGGCCGATGGCAGTAGCCCATGCGAAAGTTTTCTCTTTTTTGTC
>DBYV01000045.1:0-674 GCA_002310995.1 bacterium UBP6_UBA1177
CCGTTCGTCTGGAAATCTTCGGGATGGTAGAGGAAATCGGTGTATGAAACGCTGAGTTCTTCTCCCGGGATCTTGAGTTCAAGGCAGTTGGGCTCTCCTGTTGAAACGATCACGGCATCGAAACGGTTGAGAAGCTCGACTGTGTGGCTCACCTTTGCGTTGAGTTTCAGCGTAACAAGGTCGTTGTTGCTGATAAACTCGTAATCGCGCTCAATTACTTCGTGCGGAAGCCTGTTTTCGGGGATCATGCAGAGCGCGCCGCCGATTTCGTGACGACCTTCATAGATCGTAACTTTGAAGCCGTTTTTGACAAGAAGCGCAGTCGCTGCAAGCCCGGCAGGCCCTGCTCCGACAATGGCAACAGTGTGCCCGTTGTGCGGAAGCGAGACTTTTTCGGGATGATCGACCCTGAAATTGTGCAGGATCGTCGCCTGAACTCTCGGAATGTTGACCGGGAAGTCTATTCCCGAGCGCGTGCAGGCTTTCATGCAGAATTTGTCAGGGCAGATGAGGCCGCAGGTCTGACCCATCGGGTTGACACGCGTAATTGCCGCCACTGCCTCGTCCCACTCCTCAGCCTTTGAATACTGGATGAACTCGCGCGGATTGCAGCTAACGGGACATGCGGTCATGCAGGGCTGGGTTTTGCAGTTGAGACATCTTTTCAGCTCCTC
>DBYV01000045.1:735-3579 GCA_002310995.1 bacterium UBP6_UBA1177
TACTTAAGTGCGTTTTTAAGAATTTCTTCAGCAACTTCGAGCGTTTTTGCCGTTCCGCCAAGGTCATAGGTTACAACTTTGCGCTCTTTGACGGTAAGCTCTACACCCTTCTGGATTCTTGCCGCCATTTCGTGCTCGCCAAGGTATGTGCAGAGCATTTTTCCTGCAAGGATCGTAGCCATCGGGTTGACTTTGTACATACCGGTGTATTTCGGTGCGCTGCCGTGAACAGGCTCGAAAACAGCGTAGTTCGAACCGATGTTGCCGCTGTGAGCGAAGCCGAGGCCGCCTACAAGCTGGCTGCAAAGGTCGCTGATGATATCGCCGAAAAGGTTTTCAGCAACGAGAACTTCGTATTTTTCGGGGCATTTTACAAGCCACATTCCGATTGCGTCAACGTTGTCGAACCAAGCGGTGATTTCAGGATATTCAGCTGCGATCTTCTCGAAAACTTCGACCATAAGTCCGCCGGTCTTTCTGAGAACGTTCGGTTTTTCAACAAGTGTGACTTTCTTCTTTCCGAACTTTCTTGCGTGCTCGAATGCTGCGCGGATGATTCTTTCAGCGCCTCTTCTCGTGATGATTCTTGTCGAAATCGCAAGATCTTCTCCGGGAGTATCCATGAAGAATTTCATCTTCGGCGAATCCTTTGCAAGAGCCGCTTTGAGCTCGTCGCTTACAGGACCGTATTCAACACCGGCATAGCTGCCTTCAGTATTCTCTCTGAAAACCGTGATGTTGATATCTTCCTTCCCGTTGAGGTTGAGCGGGTTGCCCGGAATAGCGATGTTCGGTCTTTCGTTGCAGTAAAGATCGAATTCCTGGCGGAGTCTGACTATCGGAGAAAAATATGTGAGACCTTTGTCGCGAAGCTCGGGAATAAGCTCGTTCTTAGCCTCTTTCTGCGGTTTTGACGTGATTGCGCCGAAAAGAGCGGCATCAGTCGTCTTCATCATATCAGTCGTTCTTTTGGGAAGCGGATCGCCCTCTTTGCACCAGAATTCCCAGCCGATGTCGCCGTGAATGTATTCAGCATCAAGTTTAAGACCGTCGAAAACGATCTTTGCAGCTTCCATAACCTCTTTTCCAACGCCGTCACCCGGCAGCCAAGCGATACGATACTTTGCCATGATTTTCTCCTTTTTTAAAAAAATTATTAAAAAACTCAGACCTGAATGAACTTCAAAAGCGGTTGATTCTACACTTTGATTTGTTTTGGTCAAACAAAATTGATTTTATTCAGCGTATTTTTCGAAATGAAGCTGCATAGGTCATCAGCGCTTGTTTTCTATAAACCCGTTGCTTTTTTCAGAGAACCGCTCCGTTTTTCGTCTGATTTTGGACGAAAATCCAATATTTCTGGAACGCATCCATTTAACACAAGGATTCCCTAAAAAATATTTGATAAAATTTTCTAAATATATTATTGTTAATTTGCAAAAATTGTTTATTATGACAAAAACATGAAAAGCGAAATTATAATTCATAGTGAAACTGATTTAAAATCAAAAATCTACACAATCCGCGGTATGCAGGTGATGCTGGATTTTGACTTGGCTGAAATTTATGGTTACACAACCAAACGTTTTAATGAGCAAGTCAGGAATAATATTGAGAAATTTGATGAAGATTTCAGATTCCAGCTGACTTGGGAGGAGTTAGAAATAATATTATCATTACGTTCAAGGTCGAAAATTTCGACCTTGAACACAGGGCGCGGCAGCAATGTCAAATATCTTCCTTACGCCTTTACCGAGCAGGGACTTTACATGCTGATGACAGTTCTTCGCGGCGA
This sequence comes from bacterium UBP6_UBA1177, assembly GCA_002310995.1. GTDB lineage: Bacteria > UBP6 > UBA1177 > UBA1177 > UBA1177 > UBA1177. The sequence goes on from DBYV01000045.1 coordinate 2,531, forward strand.
TCTGGCAATAAGACAGAGCAAAATTCTGATCCGGCTTTTCAAAACGATGAAGGATTTCATCATCGAACGTGAAGATCTTATCGGTTATAACGATGTTGCAAAACTTGCGATCCAGACTTCGCAAAACACCAAAGATATTGCCTTAATTAAAGAAAACATGGCAACCAAAACTGATGTCGTTAAAATCATTGAAGATTTCAGTAGCAGCGAGATAAAAAAGGATTTTCTCTTTTTGAACGGAAAATCTGTCGAAGCCGACATCGCTTACCAACAGATTTATAGCGAGGCAAGAGAAACAATTTTTGTGATTGACAACTATATCAGCTTAAAAACGCTTGTTCTGCTCAAATCAGTGCGGGAAAATATAAAAATCACGATATTTTCAGACAATATCCGTCATGGTTTACATAAACAGGAACTTGATGATTTTATTAAGGAATATCCTCATATCGAGCTCTCTTTCAAAATAACTGACGGCATTTTTCACGACCGCTATGTTATTCTCGACTTCGGCACGAAAAACGAAAAGATCTATCACTGCGGAGCTTCCTCTAAAGATGCCGGGAAAAAAGTCTGTACAATTTCAACAATCACGGACAATGCCGTTTATAAGCCGCTGATTAAGAAATTATTGAAAAATCGGGAACTTGTTTTGAGCTAGCTCATTTTTTCATTCTTACCTTCAGCTCGTTTCTGACTTTTTCCAGATCACCGCAGGAAAGCAGAGGCATAAGATCATCTATTTCTTCTATGCTTTTATCCCACCATTTGAACTCAAGCAGCAGTTCAGTCAGCTCGTCGTCAAAGCGTTTTTTTACGACCCGGCACGGGTTGCCCACTGCAACAGTATAAGGCGGAATATCCGAAGCCACGACCGAATTTGCCCCGATAATAGCTCCGTCACCGATATGAACACCAGGCATCACCGTTGCATTCTGGCCGATCCAGACATCATTCCCTATGACAGTGTCGCCTTTGAGCGGCAGTTCTTCCTTTACCGGCGCAAGCGCGTTTCCCCACTTTCCGCCCATTATGTAAAACGGATAAGT
>DBYV01000045.1:3599-18667 GCA_002310995.1 bacterium UBP6_UBA1177
CCGTTCATCACAAACTCGACACCCTTTGCTATGGCACAGAACTTGCCGATGATCAGTTTGTCGCCGATAAAATCATAGTGATGCGTGACATGTTTCTCGAACTGGTCAGCACCGTTCACGTCGTCGTAATAAGTAAAATCCCCGACAATGATATTCGGATTTTTCACAACATTCTTGATATAGCAGAGACTTGGAATCTTCGGATTCGGGAAAGCCTCTTCAGGACTGGGTGTTTGCCTGTTTGTCATTTGTCACTCCGTTATTAAAACTGGAACTTGTCTCTTTCAATCCTTTCTGATCTGGAACCGGCAATGTTCCGCTCCACGCAATATAGTTTCCAAAATCTCCACCTCAAATTTGCTGTCCGGTTCCATACAGCTGAGAATAAACAGGATGCTTTGTCTACTACATTCGCATTGCTCCGGGTCAGTAACCTTACCGGACAAAACTTTCGGACAAGTGCATTTTTCATAGCCAAGCTCGTATTTATGGCCGGGTTCGATCACCTTCCCGAAGTATCCGTTTCCGTTCATAGCCCCGCCGTAAACTCTGTCCAGATCGCCGTTGCAGGCCCGATAGAGTTCCATTTGTGCAGGGAGAACACGGTCTTTCACACAGGTTACGGCTTGTTCATAATACTTGTCTTTCATAAATTCTCCTTATCTACAAAGTCTGTATTTTGCTTTCAGCGCCAATTCTTTATCTTTTAAATCCGGTGATTTCAGAGAAAAGCTACTCGTCTTCGTCGCTGCCGGAGAACTCTTCGACGCTCTGGCCGAGAAGAAGTGCGTTCTGATAATGGATAAGCGGGTCGATGATCATGTCGAGCGAACCTTCCATGATTTCGTTTATTCTGTAAAGGGTGAGTTTGATCCTGTGGTCGGTGACACGCCCCTGCGGAAAGTTGTAAGTTCTGATTTTTTCCGATCTGTCGCCACTTCCTACAAGGCTTCTGCGCTGCGAACTAACCTCTTGATCGCGTTTTTCGCGCTCGAGTTTGAGAAGTTTCGCTTCCAAAACCTTCATCGCTCTCGCACGGTTCTGGATCTGGCTGCGCTCATCCTGCATAGCAACGACGATTCCGGTCGGGATATGGGTGATTCTGACCGCGCTGTCTGTTTTATTGACGTGCTGGCCGCCCGCGCCGCTTGAACGGTATACATCGATTTTGAGATCTTTTTCGTCGATCTGAACTTCATCGATTTCGTCAGCCTGCGGAAGAACCGCGACTGTGATCGCCGAAGTGTGGACTCTGCCCTGCGATTCGGTGACAGGAACACGCTGGACGCGGTGAACGCCGCCTTCGTATTTGAGCCTGCCATAGACATCATCGCCCGAAATTTCGGAAATGACTTCCTTGATTCCCGCGCCTTCCGCCGTGCTGATCGACATGATTTCGACTTTCCACTTGTTGAGCTCGGCGTAACGGCAGTACATACGGTAGATTTCCTCTGCGAAAAGTGCCGCCTCGTCGCCGCCTGTTCCGGCACGGATTTCAAGAATCGCGCTTTTTTCGTCAAGCGGATCTCTCGGAAGAAGCAGCACGTTGAGTTCGTCGGTGATCGCGTTGTATTTTTCCTCGAGTTCAGGAAGCTCGGCCTTGATCATCTCGATAAGTTCCGGGTCTTTTTCGATTGAAAGCATCTCCTTCTGGTCTGCGATCTCACGCTCGAGTTTGTCCCATTCGAGATAGTTGTCGACGATTTTTTTCAGGCGCTTGTATTCACGCATAAGTTTCGTGTATTTCTTCACGTCACCGACAGTTTCGGGCTTCGCGATTTCTTTCTCAATATTCAGAAAACTTTTGTGAATCTCGGCAAGTTTGTCTTTGATTTCAAGCATCGGTTCCTCTTGATAAAAAAATCCCGCCAACCTCTTCTATTCAAGAAATTGACGGGAATAAAACTGAAAAAAGCGGCTACTTTTTGCCAGCGTAGGTGTCTCTTTTGTATTTTGCGTTGAATTTCTCGATTCTGCCTGCGGTGTCGACGATTTTTGTCTTACCGGTGTAGAACGGATGGCAGTTTGCGCAGATTTCAACGTTGTAGCCTTCTTTTTTGGTGGAACGGGTAACATATTCCGCTCCGCATGAACACTTGATTGTTATAACTTCAAGCTTCGGATGAATTTTGTCTTTCATTTCTAACTCCTTAAAAAATCATGGAACAAAAAAATCGCGGGTATGATAATCATTTAACCCCAAAAATCAAGATTTTTTTTCATTTTCAGGCTGAATCAAAGTCCTGACCGCATAACTTGCGAGCATAAGTCCCGCCGCCTGCGGCACAAAAACCGTTGAACCCTGCGTTTTGCGGATTCTTCCGGAATTTTCACTGTTTTTCTCTTCAGATTCAACAGGACTGCATGGGATTTCACGACTGAAAACAACCGGAAAATGGCGTTTTACGCCTCGGTTTCTGAGCCTTTTTCTGACAAATTTCGCAAGCGAGCAGACATCGGTCTTCCAGATGTCGGCAAATTCAAGTTTTTCAGGGCAAATCCTGCCACCCGTTCCCATTGAAGAAATAAACCTTTCCCCTTTTTCAAGCAGTCCGATTATCAAATTGACTTTCGGATTCAGGCTGTCGATCGCGTCAATATGGAAATTGGCATCAAGAACCATCGAACCGGCATCCGTTCCATGCATAAAATCTGAATAAATTTCAACATTTACATCAGGATTCACCGATTTTGCGGCAGTAGCGAAGACATCGCATTTTTTCATTCCTACTGTTGAGTTGAAACCGAAAATCAGGCGGTTCAGGTTAGATTCGCTCACAGTGTCGAAATCGATTGCCTTAACCGTTCCGACTCCGCTTCTCACAAGAGCCATCGCCGCCGCAGCCCCTACTCCGCCGAGACCGTAAACCGCAACGGTGGAATTTTTGAGCTTTTCAACTCCCTCTTTACCGAAAACAATTTCGTTTCTTTCTGAAAAAGACATTTATTTACCGAACCACTTTTTGATTTTGTCGAGATAATCCTTCAGAGTCGGGCGCTCTTTTATCTCTTTCTCGAACTCTTTCAGTTTTGAAATAGCCTCTTTATGCGCATCTGAAAGGTTTCTCGGCACTTCAAGCTTGAAAATTACATAGAGGACACCTTTTCCGCGGCCGTGAACATCAGGAAAACCTTTATCCTTGAGCCTCATCTTCGTGCTGGGCTGGGTTCCTGCCGGAAGAGTCATATCAACAGGACCGTCCATCGTCGGAACTTCGATTTTGTCACCGAGAGCCGCCTGAGAATAAGTTATAGGAACTTCAACAAAAATATCGTTACCCTCTCTGACAAAAAGCTCGTCATCCTTGACCCTTACATCTACATAAACATCACCGCGCGGACCGCCGTTAAGCCCTGAGTTACCCTCTCCGGCAATTCGGATCTGCATACCGTCTGCGATGCCGGCCGGAACTTTGACCTCAACTTTTTTAGTCTCTTTGAGGAATCCGGTTCCACGGCAGTGTGTACACGGTTTTTCTATGACCGTTCCCTCTCCGCGGCATGTCGGACAGGTCTGCGAAATTGAAAAGAAACCGTTTCCACTTCTGATCTGACCGCTTCCTTTACAGGTCGGACAAGTTTTTCTTGAACTTCCCTTCTCAGCACCAGAGCCGTTGCAAAACTGACATGTCGAAGCACGGTCAAACGAAATCTCCTTTGAAAGACCTGTGTAGGATTCTTTGAATGAAATCGTTATCTTATGTGCCAGATCGGTTCCCTGCTGCGGCATATTTCTGGCGCGTCTTCGTCCACCGCCGCCTCCGAAAATATTTTCGAACATATCACCGAGGTTGCTGAAACCGCCACCGCTGAAACCTGCATTTTTGAAGATATCGGAGAAATCGGCCCCCTCGGCACCGGCAGCAAAACCGCCTTTGAGCCCGTCCTCACCGTACTGGTCATAAATCTGACGTTTTTCGGGATCAGAAAGAACCTCGTTCGCCTCGTTTACCCTTTTGAATTTTTCTTCAGCATCTTTATCGCCGGGATTTCTGTCGGGATGATACTTCATCGCCATTTTTTTGAAAGCTTTCTTTATCTCCTCGGGAGAAGCCGTCCTCGAAACACCGAGTATTTCGTAATAATCCTGCTTGTCAGCCATAACTTTATTTCTCCGTCAATCCCGTTATAAAAAGAGAGCCGGGCAGAAGCCCGGCCTCCAAAAAAGCACTTCCCTCATTATTTCTTTTCGGTGAAGTCGGCATCAACTACGTCGTCATCGTTCTTCCCGGGATTGTATTCGCCAGGATTTGGTCCTTCGCCTGCGCCGGCATCAGGATTCTGAGCGGTTGACGATGCAGATTTGTAAACAGCCTCTGCAAGTTTATACGCCGCCTGATTGAGTTCGTTTATAGCCGATTCGATCTTAGCAGCGTCATCAGTAGCAGTAGCATCACGAAGCTCCTGAAGTTTATTCTCTATCGCAGCCTTATCTTCCGATGAAACTTTGTCGCCGTATTCTTTGAGCGATTTTTCAGTCGTGTATATCAACTGTTCCGCGTTGTTCTTGGTTTCGATGAGTTTTCTTCTCTTCTCATCTTCCTCTTTGTTCTTCTCGGCTTCGTTGACCATTCTTTCAATTTCTTCATCGCTAAGTCCGCTTCCTGCCTTAATGACGATCTTGTTCTCTTTGTTCGTGCCGAGGTCTTTCGCGCTGACGTTAAGAATACCGTTAGCATCGATATCGAAACTTACTTCGATTTTCGGAATACCTCTAGGAGCTGGCGGAATATCCTTCAATTCGAATTCGCCCAGAAGCTTGTTCTGGTTGGCAATAGTTCTTTCGCCCTGGAAAACCCTGATCTGAACACCCGGCTGGTTATCGACCGCAGTCGAGAAAATCTCGGTCTTTTTGGTCGGAATCGTGGTATTTCTCGGGATAAGCTTCGTGAAAACACCGCCAAGTGTCTCGATTCCAAGTGAAAGCGGAGTTACATCAAGAAGAAGAATATCCTTTACATCGCCCTTCAGAACGCCACCCTGAATTGCTGCACCTATTGCAACAACTTCATCGGGGTTAACACCTTTGTGAAGCTCTTTCTGGAAGAACTCTTTTACAAGCCTCTGAACTATCGGCATTCTTGTCATACCGCCGACCATGATGACTTCATCGATATCGTTGACGGTAAGTTTTGCATCTTCAAGAACCTTTCTGCACGGTTCAAGTGTCTTTCTTGCCAGATCCTCGACAAGGCTTTCAAGTTTAGCTCTTGACATCGTGATGTTAAGGTGTTTAGGACCTGTAGCATCTGCCGTGATGAACGGAAGGTTGATATTGGTTTCCATTGTCGAAGAAAGCTCGTGTTTTGCTTTCTCAGCTGCCTCTTTGAGTCTCTGAAGCGCCATCGGGTCGTTCGAAAGGTCAATTCCCTGCTCTTTCTTGAACTCGTTTACAAGGAACTCAATAATTCTCTGGTCAAAGTCTTCGCCACCCAGGAATGTATCGCCGTTTGTCGAAAGAACTTCGAAAACACCGTCGCCGAGCTCAAGGATTGAAATATCGAATGTTCCGCCACCAAGGTCGTAAACCGCGATCTTCATATCCTTTCCTTTGTTGTCAACGCCGTATGCAAGTGCAGCAGCAGTCGGCTCGTTTATGATACGGAGAACGTTGAGTCCTGCGATTTTGCCGGCATCTTTCGTTGCCTGTCTCTGAGAGTCGTTGAAGTAAGCAGGAACCGTGATGACTGCGTCGGTTACTTTCTCACCGAGGTATTCTTCAGCGGTTTCCTTCATTTTGCTGAGGACCATAGCCGAAATCTGCTGCGGGCTGTACTCTTTGTCCTCGATTTTTACCCATGCATCGCCGTTTGCAGCTCTGACAATCTGAAACGGAACAACCGTCTTCATCTTCATAACTTCAGCAGCTTCATACTTTCTTCCGATAAGTCTTTTAATTGAATAAAGAGTTCTCTGCGGGTTCGTAATCGACTGTCTCTTTGCAAGCTGTCCGACTAATCTCTCGCCTTTGTCCGTAAACGCTACGATACTCGGAGTGGTTCTCGAACCTTCCGAATTTGCGATGACCTTAGGCTCTCCGCCTTCCATGATACTTACGCAACTGTTGGTCGTACCAAGGTCAATACCGATAACTTTTCCCATAATTTCCTCCAATTATAATGTTAACAATTACCGTTTTCTTCTGTATTTTCCGGTTGTTCAGCAGTTTCTTCAACTGTTGCCGGTGTTTCATCTGCTTTTTCTTCTATTTCTTCAGCTTTTTCCTCAGTTTCGGCAGGTTTTGTAGCAGGAAGACCGCTTGCAACAACGACCATTGCCGGTCTGATAACTCTATCGTGCAGTTTGTAGCACTTTACATACTCTGCAACGATTTCGTTAGCCTCTTTTCCGTCAACATTTATCATGCTCATAGCCTGATGTATCGCCGGATCGAACTTTTCGCCGATACTGCTGATGCACTGGAGACCGTGTTTACCGCAGACATTCTCAAATTTTGAAACCAGATGTTTGATCCCCTGAATAAAAGGATCTTTCTCGGCCTCTTCCCCTTTTGGAACAAACTCCATCGCCTTATCGAAATCATCTTTAACAGTTATAAAATCTTTAAAGAAATCTTCTGCAGCGAATTTTATCTTGGAACGGAATTCGTTTTCAATTCTCGTCTTCTGGTTTCTGTTTTCAGCAACAAGCGATTTAACACTGCCTTCAAGTTCGGAAATTTTCTCTTCCTTAAGCTTGAGCTGTTCTTCAAGTTTTGCAACCTTTTCTTCGAGTTCTTTAACTTCTTTCAGAGATTTGCCTTCACTTTTACCACCGAATTTATTGAAAAATTTTTTCTTTTTCGACTTTTCGTGTTCACCGAGTTCATCGGCAAGACTCTGAAGAATACTATTATTACCGGTAAAGCTGTCGTCGTTTGTCTCGATCGTCTCTTCACCGTTTTTTTCAAGCTCTTCCCTGTATTTTCTTTCTTCTTCAGTCATAACCCCTCCAAAAGGCAACTACCTGAAATCACTAAACTCTCAATCCGAATGAGCCTCAAAGCACGCTTTTATATAAAGACGGTTTGCGCAAAGTCAACGGTTAAAAATCAAAAAATTTTCAAAAAATATCAATTGGCGTTTTTCTGAATTGAGACTTGAATCAAAAATCAGAGCCCGAGTATTCCCGAAGTTCTGAGTTTATTCAATGAGGCTTCTATCGAGTTTTCACGCTCTGAAAGGCACATGACAGGCAAGTTTTGCCATCTTTTAGTAAGACTATCACGAGCATCTTCAGTAGATTTAATGATGACTAACATTCCTGATTTAGTCAAAAGCTCCAGTTCATGCAGGTTTTGCGATATATCCAACTCCGGGAAATAACATACAAAAGCTCCGAGCGCGAAAAGATTTTTTTCAAGTTCTGCTGCAAAATTCCCGTCTGTCACAGTTATTACCGCCGCTTTATGGCCGAATCTGCGCTCTCTTTCGCTCTGGGTGATTTCATGCGCCAAAAGTGCTTCAGACAAAGGTTTCAGTATAATCCCGCCGCCTCGGATTTCGTAATCTCCGACTATGACAAACCTGCCGGTTTCCTGATTGTCTCCGATAAGGTCAAAAGCTATAGGCTTGCCCGCTTCGAAAACGCACTCAGCAGCTTCAAACTTACCTACTTCCGAGCCGCTTTTGCTTTCAAGTGAAGAAGTGTCTATTAGTTTGGAGACTTCGACAAGTCTGAGCGTCGTTCTTGCCGTTCCGATCTTCATGAAGTAAGTACGGTTCATATTCAACGGTTCACTGCCAAGCCAGAAAACGGCTGCCGTGAAACGCATCGCGCTGTGTGGTGCAGGCTCTCCGACTTTCGCCACAAGTTCCCCACGAGTCGCATAAATCTGCTCAGTTAGAGTAAAACCTGTCGCGCACCCTGCCTCAACTGATGTTTTCTCATCACTGCTGAAACTTTCTATCTTCGCAACTCTGCTTTTTTTACCGGAAGGATAAAAAACAACTTCGTCACCTTTATTAAGTGTTCCGCTGCTCACCGTCCCCGCATAAATCCTGCGGTTGTCACCGTTTTCAGTAAATCTGTAAATATCCTGGAGAAACATTCTGAACGGCTGTTTGGCGCTGTGTTCCTTCGCTTTGAAAACATCAAGAAATTCATAAAGCGTTTTGCCTTCATACCAAGGAGTTTCAGGACTTTTCACGCTGAGATTCACTCCGTTTATTCCGCTTACAGGAACGAAACCGAGCGGTTTTATCCCGATTTCATAAAGAAATTCACTGTATTCATCCCTGATTTTATTAAAAACTTCTTCCGAATAGCCGACTAGATCCATTTTGTTCACGAGAACTACAATCTGTCTGATTCCAAGAATCGAAAGCATATATCCGTGGCGCCTTGAATTTTCGCGGACTCCTTCATCGGCTGCAATAACAAGGAAAGCCGCCTCGGCCCTGCTTGCACCAGTCACCATGTTTTTTAAGAATTCGATGTGACCTGGAGCGTCGATGATGACAAAATCCCTCTTTTTCGTGCTGAAAAAGACTCTCGCCGTGTCAATTGTTATTCCCTGAGACTGCTCATCCTTGAGAGCATCAATTAGAAAAGCGTATTCAAAAGGGCGCGAATTAAGTTTGCAGTAATTCTTTATCGCTTCGAGCTTTCCTTCCGGCAAGCTGCCGGTTTCACTTAAAAGTCTGCCTATTATTGTACTTTTTCCGTGGTCAACGTGACCTGCAAAAACAAGAGGGAATTTTTCACTCTGCATTTTCTGCTCCGATTATTTTGGTGAGGAAACACATCTGAAACCGAAATCTATCGCGGGATCGTCAAGTTTTGCCGAACCCCTGAACGATGCATGTGTATGGTTTTCGCCATAAATATACGAACCGCCGCGGATGACTTTGTATTTGTCTTTTTCAGGTTCAGCCGGTCCCTGAGGATCGGTGTTTGAAGCTTCTTCTGTTGAATAGAACTTCTTCTCATACCAGTCGTTCGTGTACTCGGCGACATTCCCCGAAAGATCAAAAATCCCGTGTTCCGAAACACCGGCAGCTTTTGAGCCTATCGGAGATGTCACGTTGGAACCGCAGCCATTTGCCTCGCTTTTCATAACAGTGTTGTCACAGCTTGCCACCGGAGTGTTTCCCCAAGGATAAATCTGCACTTTGCCAGATTTGGCGGCATTTTCCCATTCCGCTTCGGTCGGAAGACGCTTTCCGAGCCATTCGCAGTAGGCTTTTGCACCGTGCCATGTCACACAGTTTGCCGGGTGATTCAATCTCTCGGAATTTCCGATGTTGCATTTGTCGGATTCCGCAGATGTGCGGTAGTGGGGCTTTTCCGGATCATCGTTCGTACAGATGTTCTCGGCCATGCAAAGTTCGAAAAGTTCAACAGGAACTTCAAATTTATCCATGACATAACTTGAGAGGTTCACATCGTGCACTGGAACCGTATCTTCAGGGCAACTGCCTTCAAGATCTCCGTTACAACCCATCTTAAAAGATCCTGCGGGAATCGTTACGCTCCCGAAAACGCAGTCACCTTCATCGACCCATCTTCCGTTTTTACAAATCTGTTTCTGGAATTTTTCATTGTCGCCAGGGCACACTCTGAACTGAGTTGCTCCTTCATAAAGAACCGCTCCGCCTGCATAGCAGAATGATTCCGGTGCCTTATCCTCATCTTCGTCAGATTCTTCCTTTTCGCTATCGTTCACTATCGCATCCGGAATGGCATCATCCGGTTCTTCAATGTTTTCATTGTCGTTCAAATTGGTTTCTTCTTCCTCATCGCTTCCGCATGCCGCGAAAAGAAAGGCCAAAAGCATGAAAAGAAGGGCTGTTTTCTTCATTCTGAACTCCGTTTTTTGTTGATGTTCTTATAAATCTCAAGTATCAAATCGGCTTCGGAGAAAGGCTTCGGTAAATATCCGTCGAAACCGTTTTCCATAATCATATCCCTGTTTTTCTTCATCGTGTAGGTTGTAACCGCAATGGCAGGTGTATAGCCTCTGCCGGTCTTTTCACTCTCTCTGATATTTTTGATTGTTTCTATACCGTCCATAACCGGCATTCTGATGTCAAGAAGGACAATGTCAAAATCATTCTTTTCCATAATGTCAAGTGCTTCCTGTCCATCTGATGCCGTACGAATTTTAGCATCGTATTTTTGAAGAATATTCGTTATAAATTTGAGGTTTACCTCGTTATCTTCAGCACATAGAATGCTTTTACCATCAAGAAAATTCTTCGGGACAGACTCGTACTGAGTTTCACTTTTTTTCCAGTTTTCGTCAGGAAGACTCAACGGCAGCAGGAAAGCAAACGTTGTTCCGGCTTCAGGATTATTCGACCTTGCGGATATCCTTCCGCCCATCATCTCCACCAGACTTTTGCATATAGTGAGTCCGAGGCCTGCACCGCGGTATCTCTTTTTAAGAGTGGAATCAATCTGAAAAAACTGACCAAAAACAAAATTGATTTTGTCATCAGGTATCCCTATACCTGTATCTCTGACCTCAAAACGGATAAATTCTCCGTCTTCCTCCACCATTCTGCGACAATCAACTGAAATAGTCCCGGCTGTGGTAAACTTCCATGCGTTTGAAAGCAGGTTATTGAGAATCTGCGCGACCCTGTTTTTGTCACCGAGTATGAACTTGGGAAGAGTGCTGTCGATACTTATTTTAATTTCTATATTTTTCATCTTCATCTGCGGAGTCAGGTTCGATACCGACGCATTCACAACTTCTTCCGGCGAATAAGGTTTGTTTTCAAGTATGATTTTGTTGGATTTTATTAAAGTCATATCGAAAAGGTCGTTCACAATATTGATTAGCACGTCGCAGCTTGATTTGGCATATTTTATGTAATCTTTCTGTTCTTCGGAAAGCTGCCCTTCCTGAAGCATAGAAAGCATCCCGTGAATACCATTTATGGGCGTTCTTATCTCATGGCTCATGTTCGCAAGGAACTCCGATTTTGCCTTGTTTGCCTCTCTTTCGACAATCTTTTCCGCCTGCTCTTTTTCAAAATTGATTTTGTTTATGAAAGATTTCAGACTTTCGCTGTACGCGATGTAATTTATAAAGATTGCGACAACAATAGTACTCATGATGTCGGAAATCAGTCCCGGGAAAAAACCTCTGACACGGGGGACAAAAAGCCAGATGGAAATAATATCAAGTATGCACAACAGTACTGAATGGGCAAGATATTCCCTCAACCTTACTTTGAAAGAAGATGCAAGAACAAGAATTGCTACAAACAGCGTTGTCAGGTTTCTATAAAGTTGGAGACACGGTGCAGAAGTCGTGAGCGCATAAACGTATGCCATAAAAAAGAAAATCCGCCAGAAATACTTGTAAAACGGACTTCCGACCGGCAATCTGCCGTTTCTTGTATTGACTTTGCCGATGATCAGCAACGCAGGGAAAACGATACATGAAAGCAAATGAATTACGGTTATTTCGGTGTATCCGTATTGTGAAAAAAGTTCCCGCGAATAGACAAACCTGTAAATATCCAGAAGAAGCAGCGGAAAATTTATGATAGTAAGTGCAATAGAAACGTGGATAGACCTTTTAAAGTTGCTGAAATCGTTGTCAATATCGAACTTCCGCAACAGTTCCTCATCGTAGCCTTTTCTGATATTTAATGGCATATCCGACCTCTGAAAAACAAAAAAGCAGAGCATTATAGCCGCTTTTTCGGGAAAATCCACGCGGATTTGCAGGAATCTGTTTTTATGCTATAAAGCACAGTTTTTTGTGCAAACTCTTTTACGGCGGTGCGTTTTGAATTTTTACCTTGCCCCTCTTGCGGAAATAACTTCGAAAGAATTCCGGTTGCTCTGTTATGAAGGCGGAGCTGACGGCTGTTTCAGCGAGATGATATCCGCGAAAGCAGTCACTTTGAGAAACAGAAAAACTATCGCCCTTTCGGAAATTGATGAATCCGAACCGCGGACTTTCTTGCAGTTTTTCGGCGGTGATCCAGATGTAATCAGAGAAGCTGCTGAAAAAATCCTGGAACGCGTCACTCCTGCCGGAATCGACATAAACGCTGGCTGTCCGGTTAAAAAAGTCGTAGCGGCGCATGCCGGATCGGCTCTGATGGATGACCCTGAAAGACTCGGAAAAATCGTGAAAACTCTCCGCGGAGTCACAAATCTGCCACTTTCGGTCAAGATAAGAAAAGGTTTCAAAACACCGAATTACGAGCGGTGCGCGGCCGAAGCAGTAGACAACGGTGCCGATTTTCTGACAATCCATCCGCGTCTGAGAACCGACATGTTCACGGCAGGAACCTGTGACTTTGATGTTTCAATCGAGCTTGCGGAGAAACTCCCGGTTCCTGTAATTCATTCGGGCGACATTAAAGAAAAAAGCGATCTCGACAGATTTAAAGGAACAAAAATCGCGGGAGTAATGATAGGACGCGGTGCATTGGGGAAACCGTGGATTTTCCGGGAGCTCAAAGGCGGAACCGTTACGGATGACGAAAAAAAGGAAATTATGGCCAAGCATTTCAGATACTATCTCGACCTCGGAACAAAAACAGCGCACACAATGATACGCCGCCATGCCTCGTGGTATTCAACCGGAATGAAAGTAAGCGCTGATTTCAGAAACTCCATTTTCAATCCAGCCAACGATATAAAAGAAGTCATTGAAATTATTAACATTTTTTTCGATATCAAGTTGTGAAGAAAATTCTTGGACAAAGCGAAACCGCTAAAGAAATGCGCAGAATGCTGCGCAGCGCTGAACCTGGAGGAACATACCTCGTCGGCGGTGAACCGGGAACGGGAAAAGGTTTTCTGGCCGGGCTCATCGCCTCGAAAATCGGTAAGGAAGAGGCTGAAAAAAATATTGTCCGCGTAAAAAAAATTGAGGATTTCAGAAAAAAAGGGCTCGTTTTCATCACAGAGAACCGCCTCCTTTTCGATATGAAAGCTCAGAGTTTCACTGCATCGCTCTGGCTTCTTCCACTCAGAGAAAGAAAAGCCGATATGTCGGAACTTATTGAATATTTCATTCAGGAAGGTGGTGTAGTTTCAACACGCTGGTACGAAAAAGACGCGTTGCATCTGCTGTCATCATACTGGTGGCCCTTCAACATTCAGGAACTCAAAAGGGTTGTCGGAACCGAAGACGGCTACAAACTGCTGCCTTACCAGAATATCGACAAAATCCTCTCGAATTACAGTGCGACAGAAATTCTCAGAGCAAAAATCGGCAATCTTTTCGATGACTTGGGAAAAGAATCGAGTGCCGGACAAATATATCAGCTTTTCATTGACTCGGTCGAAGGAGTATTCATCGAAGAGGCGCTTGAATACTGCGGCGGATCGATTTCAAAAACAGCGGAATTCTTAAGCATACACCGCAATACCCTGACTCAGAAAATCAAAAAACTGAAAATAAATTATCCAAAAACGTAAAGACCTCACCCTAATAAAAAAATAATTGCAATAAATTAAAAAAAGAGTAATATTTCGCGCTTTTAGCAGACTTTCTATGCCGGATGATGGCTTTTCGGCATCGGGAATGATTTAACAGCTGATAATTGTTATTTTTTTTAGCCAATATAGGAGGAACAGATGGCTGACTACAACAAAAGTTCTTTACGCAACGTCTGTGTCGCTGGACACGGCACATCGGGAAAAACGACTCTCGTCGAATCGCTGCTTTTCAACGCTGGTGCAATCAACAGACAGGGAACTGTCGCTGACGGCAACACTGTTTCGGACTTCACCGAAGAAGAGAAAAACAGAGGAATTTCGATTTCCGCATCAATCAACTCTGTTGAGTACAAACAGAATCTCATTACTTTCATCGACACTCCCGGATACTTCGATTTCGGCGGCGAACTTGCAGCTTCAATGCCTTTCTGCGAAGCGGCTCTTCTTACCGTTGAAGGTTCGACCGGCATCGACGCAGGAACCGAAAAGGCTTTCAAACTTGCAAAAAGACTCGGCAAATCGATCGCTTTCTTCATCAACGAAGTCGATCGTGACAACATAAACCTTGAATCGGCTTTCGAGAGCATTTCAAAAGAGCTCGAAATTCCGCTTGCACCTATCACTTATCCGGCTGCAACAGGCCAGAACGCTGATTCGATCATCGACATTTTCAAAGGCAAACTTGTAAAATACGCTAACGGCAAAAGAGCATCTGAAAGCGAAATTCCGGCTCAGTTCGCTGACAAAGTTCAGGAACTCAAGGAAAAGCTCATGGAAGCAGTCGCAGAGAGCGACGAAGAGCTTATGACCAAATACTTCGACGAAGGCGCACTTTCTGAAGAAGAGATCAACACCGGTCTCCACAAAGCTTTCTCGCAGGGAACTGTTTATCCGGTATTCTTCGGCGCACCGAACAAAGGCATCGGCGTCGATATAGTACTTGACTCCGTCGTTGACTTCTTCCCGTCTCCGGACGGCAAGATCATGCAGTTCGGTGAAGGCGAAATCGACACGAACGACGATTCCGTAACGAAAGGTATCATCTTCAAGGTCAACTCGATCCCGCAGTTCGGCGAAGTCTACGCGTTCAAACTTCTCCAGGGCAACCTTTCCGAAGGCGCTGACGTTTACAACATGTCTTCCGCATCGGCTGAAAAATTCGGCCAGCTTTTCTACACAAGAGGAAAAGACAGATTCCCGCTCAAAAACGTCGTTGCAGGTCAGATTGCTGTAACCGTTAAACTTAAAAACAGCAAAACCGGCGACCAGTTCTCCGACAACAAAGCTGCTGAAGTTTATCCGTTCCCGCTTATCGAATGGCCGGAAGCAATTGTCCGTGGTGCATTCGCAGGTGCTTCGAAAGAAGATACCGATAAAGTCGCTGCTGCAATCAAAAAGATGCAGATCGAAGACGCATCCTTCAAAATGGTCAACGATCCTGAGCTCAAACAGCTTTTCGTTGACGGTCTCGGCGAACTTCACCTCGAAGTTTTGGCTAAGAAAATCAAGAACCAATTCGGACTTGACGTTAAAATACTTGAACCGAGAATTCCTTACAGAGAAACAATCAAAGGAAAAGCTGAAGCACGTTACCGCCACAAAAAACAATCGGGCGGATCGGGCGAGTTCGCAGAAGTCAACATCGTTCTCGA
>DBYV01000045.1:18725-24520 GCA_002310995.1 bacterium UBP6_UBA1177
CCGGCAGTTGAAAAAGGTATCCGCGAAGTTCTGGCTGAAGGCGTTCTTTCTGGCTGCAAATTCATCAACTGCAAAGTAACACTCAACGACGGTAAGGAACACCCTGTCGACAGTAAAGAAGTCGCATTCAAAAAAGCTGCACAAATGGCTTTCAAAGATGCCGTCAAGAGAGCTAACCCGATTATTCTCGAACCTATTTATGAAATCAAAATCACAGTTCCTGAAGAATTTGCAGGTTCTGTAATGGGCGATATCTCCAGCCGCCGCGGTAAACCGCAGGGTATGGAAAGCGAAGGCAGACTCACAGTCATCAAAGCTCTCGTTCCTCTGAAAGAAGTTCACGGATATTCGACACAGCTCCGTTCGATGACAAACGGCCGCGGAACCTACACCATCAAATACGACCACTACGAACAGGTTCCCGCTGACATCCAGAAAAAGATCATCGACGAATACGAAGCAAACAAAGACAACAAAGACGAATAATCCTCAACATTTCCCGACATTTTCATACGTAGAGACGTCATACCATGGCGTCTCTATATCTTTTTCTTAGAACAAATACCATGCTGAACCACCGCCGCTCCCTAAATTCCTTAGACACCCTACTGATGGGGCGGCGGCAGGCAACAAAGAATTGCGGTGAAAATTGCGGTATGGCAGAAACAGAGACGCCATATTATGACGTCTCTCCGATGAGCCGTGATTTTCCGGGACGTGTCAGGTAAGGTCTTTACAGTTGGAAACAGGTTTGGAGTTCAGTCATGCAGTTGGTGGTCTGACATTCTTCAAATGCCTCCGGGTCACCTGCAACACCAAGACAGTTGTCGATAAGACACTGGATTGCGGCATCATACTGGGACTGGCCTTCAACAGAAGCTCTGTCCATACATTCATCCTGATCACAGTAAGCCGTGTTTATACACTCGCTGATTTCCATGCAATTCAGATCTGTACCTTCGTAAGAGCAGGTGTTACTGCTGCTTGAACCAGGGTCAATATCGTAACAGGTTGCATATTCAGTCCGGCAGGCATTCCGGATGCATTCTTCAGGCGATTCTTCGCCATTGCAGAAATCCTGATAATTATCATAGCACATCAGCAAGTTCTTATGCTCATTTTCGGCTTCCCAATCAGCTCGTATATGACAGTTCTGCCCACAAGCCTGATCACCGTTGCAATTATTCAAACATGAATCCAGGTCACCGCAGCCGTAGTTGTATGATGTATACGGAAAACATGAGCCCGCTTCAACATAACAATATGACTGAATACACTCGCTATAATCACTAGGATTATCCTCATCATACACACAATTGTTGTCGTTGAGACACTGGATCACGGCATCATAACGGGCATTGCCCACTTCTGTTGCATTGTTACGGCATGACTGTTCGCAGGCTTCCTGATCGGGATCACCATAACACAGACCAAGACAGTTGCTGAGTTCACTGCAGGTCAGATCCGCCGCACCGTAGCATTTTCTGTAGCCTTCCGCATCATAAGCTATCATGCATCCTTCAAGATCTGTAGTTTCCGAGCAAAAATACTTCCTGATATTTTTCATACTTTCATAAGCAGATTTTGCATCGTCCGCGCTGTAGAATTCGCATGCCAGCTGACAGTTGTAATCCTCTCCGCAGGAATCCATGCACTGAATCACATCAACACAACTCATATTAGAGTCAACACTTTCTGTACTGTAACATAAGTTGTAATTTGCCATGCAGTGAGGACCTTCTCCGGAATTTGCGAAACAAGTATTTAAATCGGCTGTGCAGGCGGAAAGAAGACAGCTGGCAATATCCTTACTATCATCTTCATCATAGCAGTAAACGGCATCTTCCATGCAGTTTTCAATATCCTGATACTGATATTTGGCTTTTACGGAACTCTTGCTGAGACAATTACTTTTACAGTTATACCAGTTGTTGCTGTTAAAACAGGTATTTATGCACTCTGTCAGGTCTCCGCAAGTCATATTGATATACTCTTCACCAATCTGGAAATCAGTAGGAACGTTTCCGCTTCTGACACATACACCGCCCCATCCGTATTCGGAATCGGCAGCACCTCTCCCGATAGTAAAAGCAGCATCTGCAAGAAGCAGATATTCATTGTTACTAATATCTCTTGTCGAAGTTCCGAACAACGATATCTCTGAGAAATCCGAAAGAGCGTAGCTTTCATAGAGATTTGCCATTCTCCAGTCGGTGAATCCGGCATAATCGTCATTTTCGCAGACATCAAGTCCTCCATCCCACCTTCTACCGCCGAATGATGTGTTAGGATTAAGCATAAGACCGCTTTCTGTCTCGACGAAAATTTCTTCGCCGTTTTCTGCTGTCCAGGGAATCAGATTGCTTTTCACAGCGTTGCCTCTGACACAGCGGACATTTAATTTATCCGTTTTCGCCCTATATCCGTTGCCTGGAGTGTCTCCTTCTTCCAGATACACATGAAAAGCCTCTGTTTTTGATGTCGGATTCGAAGCGGCACCCCACATCTCATAGTCTGTAATCCATCCATGGTATTCATCCCAATGTTCTGCCGCTGTGGGGAAATAATCGGTATCTATAGGTCTTCTATCTCCAAAATCCAAAATTGATATAAGTTCCATACGGCTTGGCAGCCTCCAGTCTTTATATCCTGCATACTCAAGATCTGCGCAGTAACCTACCGCATTGTTGAATGAGTATGTCTCTGCGGAAACATATTTCTGCCACATAAGCCCCGTGTTGTTGTCTATTACGACTGTTTCATCCGGATGCTCACCGTCAGGCGTTGAATTTCTGTAACTCTTCGGAATACATGCCCCTTTTGCGGCATAGTTTGCATCCTGACCGTAGAAATCTTCACCTTCTTCAGGGCAGGTTATCTCTCCGTCATAGTCGAAACATTTTGTCAGACCTGTACAGATACTGCCGAGAGCAGCTTTGCTTCTGCATGAAGAGATACTCCAGAAGTAACCTTCAGTGCAGCCGCAGGTAAAGTTCGTCTCGTCAACTATGGTGCATACGCCGTCGGAACCGCGCATTGAAGCGCATTTGTTCTTAAAGCTGCTGTCAAGACAAGGATCTTTAACACAGCTTTCAGACGAATCGTTCCAGCGGTATCCGTCAAGACAGCCGCATTCAAATTTGTCTCGAGTTCTTGCAGGAATACATTTTCCGTCGGAGTGCTCCATCGTGCAGGAATCTTCTTCACACGGACTTACTGCACAGTTTTTACCATCCCAGAATGTTCCTGCGTCGCACAGATCCGATCTGACGCAACGGATACTTCCTCCACTTTTTAAAGGATTATATGAATGACCGTATGTCAAATTTACTACATAGTAGCTTACGCTGTAGTCGGCATCGGTGCTTGAAGAGAGACTTTCCGACGAATTTCCTATCTCGAAGACAGAATCAATAGCAGGATCGTATGTGGTGTAATCCGTAATTGAGTAAAGTTCGTTGATGTTCGGCATTCTCCAGTCGTCTGTAGCCGCCATAGGTCAGATTTTCGCAGTATGCAAAACCAAGTCTCCAATTTTTATATACAGGAATTTTCTGCCAGTAGAGATTCGTGGACAAATCTTTGATCACTATTTCAGTCCCGTCTCCTTTTGCATCGATTTCCTCAAAGCTGCTTTCAGAAAGTTCTGAGCCTCTGACGCATGTATACGATCTTTCTTCAGTTGCCTTTGTATGGTATGTCTCATCGCCATAGAAATCATATATAGTATTTACACTGTCTCCGGATAAATAGAAGGCTTTGTTTTCCGGATCTACAGGATCATCAGTACTTGACCATGTACCGAACTGCCAGCCGTCGGCAAATTCAAGCGGAAGAACCCACTTACGGTTATATTCGACAATAGTCAGCAGCTCTTTGATTGAAGGAAGTCTCCAGTCGTCGTGACCTGCGTAATTCAAATTGTTGCAGGCATCAACTGCTTCATACCATGAGCCGTTGTATCCGGCAGCGTCATAAAGCCATTCTAGTTTCGTGTTTTTGTCAATTACGGTCTTGTGGGTTTCAGCCGCGACTATCGTCTCTTTAACAGCGAAATTTCTCGGTACGCAGTAACCAGCTTCGGCGTACTGTGCATCCTGACCGTAGAAGTATTCACCTTCTGACGGGCAGACTATTTCGGTTTCGTTGTCGTAGCATCTGTCAAGACCAGTGCATATATTTCCGAGAGAAACGGCTTTCTGACGGCAGCCCGTCTTGCCCCACCAGTTATATCCCTCTGCACATTCGCAGGAGTAAGGCAGGAAGAGATTGTCCTCAGTTTCGCAAACGCCTGTCGAGTGTTCAACATCGCTGCACGGGTTGTAGCCGTCAATATCGCACGGATCTGCAACGCACTTGCCGTCAACATGATAGAATCCGGTGTCACAGACATATTTGCATTCGGTGTCGCTTGACGCAGAACTGTACTCAGGTTCAAGTTTCGGCATCCATTCTTTGCCGTTCCATGTCTGGGTAATGCTTGCGACTTCGTTCCATACAGAATGTTCCGGACGAGGATCACAGTCAGCGAATCTTGTGTCTGCTCTGCATTTTGAGCCGTCCCAGGTATAGTTTTCCTTACATTTGTAGCGGCATTCAGTCTTGCTCGGCTCTTCGTTGTATTCTCCTTTAGTGCTGATATCCCATGCAGTGCCCTGCCATTCGCGCACTATTGAAGCGACTTCGTTCCACATCGCGTTTGCAGGAAGTCCTTTGCACAGCGCGCTTTCCTTTTTAGCAGTGCAGAAACCGCCTTTCCACTCGTAGTTTTCTTTGCACGTGAAAATACAGCTGTTGGCCGCAGGGACATCCTGTCCTACGAATGCACCGGTGAGTTCCGGAGCCCATTCGCTGCCGTTCCATGTCTGAGTAATCTGACCATCTGCCATCAAAGTGTTCCAGTTAGCGTTTGCAGGAAGATCCGTGCAGTCTCTCGTTCTTGTCGCAGGCTTGCAGGAAGTCTGGTCTTCGGAGAGTTCATAGTTTGCGTTGCACTTGAAGCAGCATCTTTCAGTTGACGGACTGTCGCAGTAAGAGAGTGTTGTTTCTGGTGCATAAACAGTGCCGTTGTAAGTCTGCGTTATGCTCGAAACCGTGTTGTAGACAGCATGATCGGGAAGTTCAGCGCAGTTCGCAGTTCTGGTCGTACCGACACATGCAGAGCCGTTCCACTCGTAGTTTTCATCGCAGGTGAAATAGCATCTGTCTTTGTCAGCTGTCTCGCTGTAGCTGCCTGTCGTTGACGGAAGCCAGCTTTCACCGCTCCATGTCTGGGAAATCTGGCTGTACTGGTTCCAGTGTGCGTTTACAGGAAGTCCGATGCAGTTCTGACCGGTCTTCGTGTTTGCAACACATGCGTTGTTTTCCCATTTATATTTGTCGCCTTCGTCAATACATTTGAATCTGCACTGGTTCGCGGTACCGCCTGTAGCATGGATTCCGGCTGTTGACGGTGTCCAGTCATTGCCGTTCCATGTCTGAGTAATGCTCGAAACATTGTTCCACCATTCTGCGTTTGCCGGAAGGCCTGTGCAGTTCTGGTTCGTTCTTTCCTGAGGCGCACACTCGGTATCGTTCTTCCAGTAGTAGTTGGTATCGCATTTGAAGTGACATTCTTCAGTTGTAGGTGTTTCGCTGAATATAAGCGTTGCTTCAGGCATGAATTTCGAGCCGTTCCAGGTCTGCGTTATCTTTGAAACCGTGTTCCAGAGAGCATGAGAGGGAAGATTTCCGCAGGATGCGATATTTGTCTCGGCGTTGCATTTTACACCGTCCCAGATGTAGTGAGCCTTGCA
>DBYV01000045.1:24641-25954 GCA_002310995.1 bacterium UBP6_UBA1177
TTTTGCAGGTAAAGACGCAGCCTTCATTTGAAACTGACTGGTGATGTCCCTCTGTCGAAGGTGTCCACTCAGTACCGTTCCATGTCTGCTCTACAGTCGTGTTTCCTACCCACTGAGCGTTTGCAGGAAGCCCTGTGCATGCGTTTGCAGGTTTAGTTCCCGCTTTGCATTCGCCGTTCTGCCATTCGTAGTGTTCCTTACACTTGAAGTGACACTCGTTCTCAGACGCCTCTTCCTGATATGTTGCTGTCGTAGATGGTACCCAGTTTCCGTTTATAAATGTCTGTTTTATGCTTGAAACTGTATTCCACTGTGCATTCTGAAGAAGTCCGGTGCAGTTCGCGATCTGTGTCGCAGCTTCGCATGTCGAGCCGTTCCAGTTGTAGTTTTCCTTACATTTGTAGCGGCAGTAAGCAGGATTTGACTCGGTATTGTAGCTGCCTGCTGTCGTCGGAAGCCACTCAGAGCCGTTCCATGTCTGCGAAATGCTTGAGTAGAACCATTCAGCGTTGTCGGGAAGGCCTGTGCAGTTCTGACCTGGCTTCGTGTTTGCAACGCATGCGTTGTTTTCCCATTTATATTTATCACCTTCGTCAATGCATCTGAAGTGACATTCGTTTTCGATTGCGCCTGTGCTGTGTGTTCCGTTTACTGTCGGAGCCCAGGTTGTGCCGTTCCAGGTCTGCTCGATCGTTGCATAGTGCCACTCAGCATTTGCCGGAAGTCCTGTACATGCTGCTTCCTGTTTTTCGGCAGCGCATATCTTGTTTTCGCTGTCCCATTCGTAATGTTCCTTGCAGACAAAGCGGCATTCTTCTTCGCTCGATTCTGTGTTATAAACTGAGGTCGCAGAAGGAATCCACTTCTCGCCGTCCCATGTCTGCGAGATCTTTGAAACTACGTTCCAGTCTGAGTAAGGAGTTTTGTCGGAGCAGTTCTCGATTCTGGAAACCGGAAGACATTTCTCTTCGTCTGCATCCCATTTGTAGTTTGTTGCGCAGATGAAGCGGCATTCGACGTTGCTTGCAATTTTGTTGAATGTGCCGATATTGCCCGGATACCACTTGTCGCCGTCATAAGTCTGGCTGATACCGAAAACGGTGTTCCAGATCGCGTTTTCAGGCAGACCGTCACATGCAACATATCTTGTCGTGTCAAGGAGACATTTCGCGTGGTTCCAGTTGAAGCCTGACTTGCAGCCGCAGGTGAAGTCGTAGTCGCCTGCCGTGCAGAGGCCTGTCGAATTTGCCATGTTTTTACACGGCGCAAAGCCGCATGCATTCGGACATTCATCACCGAAGCAGGGTTCATCG
>DBYV01000021.1 GCA_002310995.1 bacterium UBP6_UBA1177
CAGACCTGCTTTCCCGAGCGGAAAAGGCTTCCTTCACCCGGTAAAATACGCAGGTCTCGGCAGAAAGGAAAAGTTCGAAAATATCAGAGCGAAAATGGCAGAAGCAGGTGTTGATTACCATCTTTTTGCTTCTCTTGATGACCTTGCATGGATTTTCAACATCCGCGGAAACGATGTCGAGTGCAACCCTGTTGTCATGGGTTTCGGCGTGATCGGCAAAAACACGGCTGACCTTTTCGTAAAAGAGGGCAAATTTTCTAAAAAAGACGCCGACGCTATCGTAAAAGACGGTGTAACCATTCATAAATATGAAGAAATTTACGATTTCATCAAAGGACTCAAAGGAAAAATCTTTATCGACAAAGCGAGAACTTCGCAGAGCCTGCTTGATGCAGTTGACTGCAAAAAAGCGGAAGTCGTAAACGGCGAAAATATGTCGCAGATAATGAAAGGGATCAAAAACGCGACCGAAATCGAAGGAATGAAAAAAGCTCACGTCATCGACGGTGTTGCGATGGTAAAATTCCTCTGCTGGCTTGACAAGAATATCGGCAAAACAAAAATCACCGAGATTTCGGCAAGTGACAAACTCGAAGCTTTCCGCAAAGAGGGCGAAGGCTTTGCAGGACTCAGCTTCGACACGATTTCCGGCTATGGCGCACACGGCGCGATAATCCACTACAGCGCAACTCCCGAAACCGACTGCGAGCTTAAACCGGAAGGACTTTACCTCGTTGACAGCGGCGCGCAGTATCTTTTCGGCACGACCGACATCACAAGAACAGTTGCGATGGGAAAACTCACCAAAAACATGAAAAGAGATTTCACGAACGTTCTCAAAGGACACATCAGGATCGCGATCACGCAGTTCCCGCAGGGATTCACGACCGGCGCGAATATCGATGCATTTGCAAGAGAGGCACTTTGGAAAGACGGCAAGAACTATCTCCACGGAACAGGCCACGGCGTCGGCGCTTACCTCAGCGTTCATGAAGGTCCGATGAGCATTTCGACCCGCAGAAGCGATACCAAAATCGTTCCCGGAATGGTCGTTTCGAACGAGCCCGGCTACTACGAACCGGATCAATACGGAATCAGAATCGAGAACCTCGTTCTTTCAGTTCCGAAAGAAAAGACCGCATGGGGTCAGTTTGTAGGATTTGAGAACCTCACGATGTGTCCGATCGATATCCGCGCAATCGAGCCGGCGCTTCTTTCCGACGAAGAAAAGAAGTATCTCAACGATTATCACAAACTTGTTTTCAAGACTTTGTCGCCGCTTCTTGGCAAAGAGGAAAAAGCTTGGCTCAAAAAGATGACTGCTGCGATATAAGTTTTCAAATTTATTCTGAAATTCTGTCTGTTTTCCCGGAGGATTCATGCTACAGGAATGGAATTCGATAATTGACTGGATCGGTGAAAAATCTCTTTCTGAATACGGAAAACGCTCTCTTCACGAGGCGGAAAGGCTCTCAATTGAGGAATGCGGGCATGAATTTGCGCTTGTGCGTGAGGCTGCGGCGCTTTCAAACGATTACAGAAGTCTTTTTCCGTTCAATTTAGACAGCGTAAAAAATGTCACCGAAATGTTCGAGGCCAACGAGCCGCTTGAAGCGATGAATTACCGGACTATCGGCGATTTTCTGGGAGTTGTCAGAAGGTCGGGAGAGGAGCTGAAAAGGCAGGGATTCACCCCGAAAATACACTCGCTTCTCGATTTCGAGTACAATGTCAGCCTTGAAATGACAATCAAGCAGGTCGTTAATGAAAAAGGGGAGATCAATTCCAACGCGAGCCCTGAACTTGCAAAAATAAGGAAACAGCTTGCCGATACGCACAGAAACATCGGTGACGAAATCAAAAAGATGACGACTTCGCCGGAATACAGCGGATTTCTGCAGGAAGACTGGTTCACGATCCGCGACGACAGATATGTTCTTCCCTTCAAATCGGTTTTCAAGCGGACTGTGAAAGGTGTAATTCACAACTACAGCCGCACAGGTCAGACGGCATTTCTCGAGCCGATGCCGCTTATTGAGCACAACAACTCGCTTTCGCTTCTTGCGGCACGCGAACTTGAGGAAATCATCAGGATTCTGCGTGAACTCCGCGGACTTCTTTTCAGAAATTACAGCTATGTCGAAAAGTGCATAGAAAGGGCGGTCCACATCGAAAATATTTTTACGAAATACTTCTGGATGAAGGAAAACGGCTGCGCGATTCCTGAGTTCAGCGATGATTCGATGAAGCTCATGCAGGCTTGGTTTCCGCCGGTATTTTTGAGCCGTCGCGAAAACCTTGTCAAAAACGATTTTATCTTTTCCGATGAAGAGAAAATTATGGTTGTAAGCGGCCCTAACGCAGGCGGAAAGACTGTTTCGATCAAGACTGTAGCCGCGATAGCTGAGCTTGCTGTACGTGGTTTTCCGGTTCCGGCAAGCAGTGCGAAACTGCCGTTTTTTGAGGAAATTTTCCTTATTTTAGGCGACAATCAGGACGCTTTTGCCGGAGAATCGAGTTTTTCGAGCCATTTGCGTCTTCTCAGCGCGACTGCGGAAAAACTCAACAGCCGCGATCTTGTGCTGATCGACGAAATCGGAACGGGAACTGATCCTCTTCAAGGCGGTGCGATCGCAGGGGCTTACCTTGAATTTGTCGCGGAAAAAGGGTGCTTCTCGGTTGTTACGAGCCACCTTGCCGAAGTAAAGTCGATTGCACTGCAGAACAAGAAGTTTATTCCCGTCGCGATGGGTTTTGACGAGGCCAAAGATAAGCCGACATACAAGTTTTCATACAACATCGTGGGTTCAAGCAACGCCCTTTCGCTTGTGAGAAAAATCGGTTTCCCGCAGGAGTTTGTCGAAAAACTGGAAAAGCTTCTTCTTGCGAAGGAAAGCGGAGTCGAGCCTCTGATAAACCGTCTCCACAAAAAAGAGGAGCAGCTTGCGGTTCTGACTGAAGAAGTCGAGGCGGCTAAGGCTACTATCAAAGCGGAGGAGCGCGAGATATTGGAACTTCGCAGAAAGCTTGAAACGAAGGAAAAGCAGTTCGAGGAAACGCGCCTCAGAAGCCTTAAAAAACTTGTTGAAATGGAGGAGGCTGAATTGAAGAAAAAAATTGAAAAAGTCGAAGAAAAGGAGATTCCTCAGAAAGTCGTTCTTCTCAAAAAAGAGAAGGAGACGCTTCAGGACGCGATAGACCGTCAGACTGTCTCCCTTGACACTAAAGAAGGTGAAAAACTTGCAGACTGCCTCGACAAAGTAATTCCCGGCAAAACCGTTGTTTATGATAAGCTCTTGAAATTAGAAGGAATCTTGCAGAAAGTCAAAGGTAATCGCGCTGAATATATGAGCAGCGGAAAGCAGCTTGTTTCTCCGGTTGAAAGACTTCTCGTTATTGAATTTTCGAAGGAAGTAAAGACAAAAGCGTCGAAAAACACGGTTGAATCAAAGTATATCGAAATGTGCGATGTCAGAGGAATGTTTGTCGATGACGCTGCCGAAAAAATAGAAAAATCGCTTGACACGGCTTTCGGCGGCGGCGCGGTCTCGCTTACGATAATCCACGGTCAGGGAAGCGGAAAACTTAAAAAGTTCATCCGTGATTTCCTTCCCGACTTGCAGAAAAAATACAAATTTACATTCGCGCCCGGCAGCAATGAAGAGGGTGGCGACTCGGTAACGGTAATAAGATTTTAGGAGAAGTTTTATGCAAAAAATCGAATTTATGAATTTAAAGGCTGAATACGCGGCATATAAAGCTGAATTTGACGCGGCGATACAGGAAGTCTGCACGAACGCGAGTTTTATCATGGGTCCTCAGGTAAAGGAACTTGAGGCAAATCTTGCTGCATACACCGGCTCGAAAGCTGCGATAACATGCGGCAGCGGAACGGATGCGCTCATGATTTCGCTCATGGCTCTGGGAATCGGCGCAGGCGATGAGGTCATCACGACTCCTTTCACTTTTATTGCGACAGCTGAAGTCATTTCGCTTCTCGGCGCAACTCCTGTTTTTGTCGATATCGACGAAGAAACCTACAACATCGACTACAAACTCATTGAAAGCAGGATCACGCCGAAAACAAAGGCGATAATCCCTGTTTCGCTTTACGGTCAGCCGGCCGATATGGATGAGATCAACGCAATCGCCGAAAAACACGGAATCACCGTAATCGAGGACGCATGCCAGAGTTTCGGCGCGGTTTATAAAGGGAGAAAAAGCTGCAACCTTTCGAAAATAGGCTGCACGAGTTTCTTCCCGTCAAAACCGCTCGGCTGTTACGGTGACGGCGGCGCGATATTCACGAATGACGAGGCTCTTGCGGCAAAAATCGCAAGTCTCCGCGTCCACGGCCAGACGGCGAGATACTTCCATCAGTATGTCGGCGTGAACGGCAGGCTTGATTCGGTCCAGGCGGCTGTTCTAAACGTTAAAATGAAATATCTCGGTGATGCGCTTGAAAAGAGAATTTCTGCTGCGAAATATTACTGTGACAACCTTGCAGGAGTAGGCGGAATCGTTCTTCCGAAGGTAAGAAGCGACAGAAACTCAGTCGTCGCGCAGTTCTCGATCCGCGTGAAAGATCGTGAAAAATTCATCGAGCACCTGAAAAACGCAGGTGTTCCGACCGCTATACACTATCCGAAACCGCTTCATCTTCAGGCTGCTTACGAGGATTTGGGCTACAAACTTGGTGATTTTCCTGTTTCGGAGCGTGTCAGCAAAGAGATAGTAAGTCTTCCGATCTCAGCTTTCATCACAAAGGAAGAACAGGATTATATTATTGAAAACATTAAGAAATTTTTCTAAATGAAACTCCTTTCCAAAACCGTAATTTTCCTTTTTTCTCTCTTTTTTGTTTTTGCGTGCAGTTCTGAAAAAAAGCCGGTCAAAATTTTCGAGGATGATTTCAACCGCGCAGAAATAGGGGAAAATTACGAAATTCAGGGCGGTGACTGGCAGATCTCCGACGGAAAACTCAGGTGCAAAACGGCGAAAAACAGAAATCTTGTCCTTAAATCGGTCGATCTGCCGCAGAATGCCGTTATCGAGCTCACGATGAAAAGCAATAGCGACGCCGTCGATGTCAAATTCAACCTCTGGGGTGACGGAAAGATCCATGACCACGGCGACGGATATTCGTTCATTATGGGCGGATGGAACAACAGAATTTCTGTGATTTCAAAGCTTGACGAGCACGAGAAAAAGCGTGCTGAAAAAAGGAACGCCAGTCTTGAAAAAGGAAAGGAATACAAGATTAAAGTTGAAAGATTGTCCAATAAAATCAAATGGTTCGTGAACGGAGAACTTTTTTTGGAATATAACGACGAAACGCCTCTCAAAGTAGAGAACGGCTATTCAAAACTCTCTTTTGCGAACTGGAAATCGGATGTCGAATTCGATGATTTGAAAATTTACTCTCTGGAGGAAAAATAATGTTTATCGCAGTCGAAGGAATTGACGGAAGCGGCAAAAGCACAACTATCAAGGAACTCAAAAGATTTCTGGAAACGAAAGGGGAGGCGGTTTATCTCACAGCCGAGCCGACATCTCTTGCGACAGGGAGGATCGTCCGCAATTTTCTTGGCGAAACAAACAGCGATACTCCGCTTATCCACGAGATGCTCGCCCTTTCTTTCGCAGCCGACAGGATCAACCATCTCAGAGAGGAGATCTGGCCTGCGCTCAGAAAAAAACAGACAGTCATCACAGACAGATACTTTTTCAGCTCGATTGCATACCAGTCGCTCAATGTAAGCTACGAATGGGTCAAGGGAATAAACCGTTTCGCAACACTTCCCGATGTCCTTGTTTTTGTTGATGTAAAAGTCGACAAAGCGGTGGAAAGACTTGCGAAATTCCGCGATTCGACCGAACTTTACGAGAAAAAGGAACTCCTGCAGCAGATTGACAGGAATTACCGTGAAGTGATCAAGGAATTTGAGGACAAACTTAAAGTCGTCTATCTTGACGGAAACCTTGAAATTTCCGAAATCTACGGCGATATCGAGAAAAAATTCGCACCGCTTTTTTCGAAGTAAATCAGATAATTTTAAGTCCCAGAAGAATCGTGTATGCGATATAAAGCACAACGAGAAAAATGCCTGAAACGCGGTCTATTTTTTTTCTTATGCCGAAAATAAAGAGGAAAAGGGTGACAAGCGCGACAGCAGGAAGGTCTCTAGTTAGTATTTTCGGGTCAACGTTTATAGGAGTGATTGCACCTGCGATTCCGACGACACACATCGTGTTAAAAAGGTTCGAACCGACGACATTGCCGAACGCTACACCGTGTTCGTTCTTTCTTGCCGCTGAAACCGATGCCGCAAGTTCGGGAAGCGATGTTCCAAGCGCGATTATCGTGAGTCCGATGATGAGTTCGCTTATTCCGAGAGCGGTGGCGATGTCTTTTGCTGCCCAGACTAGCGCTCTTGAGCTGCTTACAAGAAGTGCAAGACCGAATATTATGAGGAAAATCGATTTGAGAAGAGACTCTTTTTTGCCGGGCTCTTCTTCAACTTCTTCTTTTTTGCCAAGTGAAGAAATCACCATTATTGGTATGAAGAGAATGAGCATCGAAATCGCGTTGATACGTGAAATTAAGCCGTCGAGAATGAGAAAAAAGGTAAGAATTATTGTGCCTGCGAGGAACGGGAGTTCTTTTTTTACAACCGAAAAATCGACTTTTATCGGGTTTACTATTGCTGCTACGCCCAAAATCAGAAGGACGTTCGTGATATTTGAACCGTAGGCGTTGCCGAGCGCGATGTCGGGGCTTCCTTCAAACGCCGAAACTGCCGAAACGAGCATTTCAGGAGCCGATGTCCCGAAACCGACGATAACCATGCCGATTAGAAAGGGAGAAACTCCCAGAACACGTGCCAGACCGCATGCGCCGTCAACAAACCTGTCGGCGCTCCATGCCAGAACCAGGAGTGAAACTATCAGAACAGTGCCTTGAAGCCACATTTTTTACCCCGCAAAAAAGACAAAAAACCCTGAATTATGATGAAAATTGAGCTGATTTCAAGAATTATTCTCGCGATTCGCCGCCTCTCGATATTTCGACATTTCGGAATTTCGATATTTCGACAAAAAAAGTTGCGGCGTCAAAACACGTGACAAAATGTCAATTTGCCGAATTGGCATTTTTGGTGTCTTTTTAATATACTGATTTTATTGACAATTTTTTTTGGCACTTGAGTTGCTTAAATAATCGGTTTTTGTTGTTTGCGAGGTGTGCTTTGAAAAGCAGAACTGTTTTGAACATAGCTTTGTTCATCGCGATAATAGCAGCGGTACTTTCATTCATAGGTTTTCTGCTTGCTTTTGTCGTAAAAGGGGAACAGGTTTTTGTACCGGTAGGCAAAAATTACTATAAAACGCTTGAAGGAACCACCAGCGAAGAGAAAAAGGAGAATTTTTATTTCGGCAAAAATCCTAATAATATGAGTGCTGCTAATATTTTTGATTCCTCTTCGCGTTTTATCTCTCTGACAGATCAGCAGACTACCGAAACGGTAGAAGAGAGCAAAGTTGTTCCGGAAGTCAGCAAGGAAGATATCTTCTTTTATCTCGAAAATCCCGACAAATGCACGCTTCTTTCAGGTTATGAACTGACAGGAACCATTGTTGCGAAAGACAACGACTTCTCTTTTGCCATTCTTAAAGGAAACAAGGGAAGTTCAGGAGGAGCAGTTACGAGAACCGGTGCTGAAGTGCAGGAGGGTGTAATTCTTGCTTTTGTCTGGAGAAATATCGCGATTTTCAGAACGACAAACGGAATCAGATGCATCGGTGAAGGTGTCGGTGAGGCAAAACAGATGCCTGTTCCTGAGGCTCCGAAAGTGGCGGGCGAAGCTCCGCAGCAGCCTCAGGGTGATGACGAATTCGACATCAGAAGTGTGGGGCCGAACCAGTATGTTTTAAAGCGCTCCGATCTTAACAAAGTTACTGGAAATCTCGGTGCACTTGCTAGTCAGGCGAGAATCGTTCCTTCGAAAAAGGATAACGGATTCAAGATTTTCTCAATCGCTAAAGACAGTCTTTTCGGCAAAATCGGTATCCAGAACGGCGATGTTTTGAAGTCGATAAACGGCATCGAACTTTCGAGTCCTGACAAGGCGCTTGAAGCTTATTCAAGGTTGCAGAGCGCTTCAAAACTTTCGCTTGATATTATAAGAAAAGGACAGAATGAAACATTGGAATATACGATAGAATAGGAGGGCAGAATGTTGCTGAAATCGAAAAAGATAATTTTTCTGACAGCTCTGATAGCTTTTTCGTTTGTTTATCTTCCTGCTGAAGAAGTGGCGGAAGCGGATAATGTGAAAGTTCCGATCAATCTCAACAGCAAACTCAAAACGGTTAATCCCAACAATATGAAAAAGCTTAACAATATCAAGCTCGGTAGACCAGTTGCCGCAGAAAAGAAAGAGGGCGATGAAGAGCAGAAAGACGATAAAAAGGATGAGAATAGTCCGGCAATAAATGCAGCTCAGCCGCCGAGAAACAACAACGACGTGAGAACAGTAACTCCTCCGCAGCCTAAGAACATTCTCAACAAAGAACTGCCGAAAAATCCCGAAGAAAACAAACTGCTTGATGCGGTGAAAGTTGAAATAAACGAACCGAAAGCAGCAAATATGAATCTTAAAATCAGGCTTGATTTCAAAGACGAAGAACTTATGAATGTTGTCAAGCTGTTCTCAGATCTGCTTCAGAAAAACTTCATAATTCCGGAAAATCTTGGCAAGGCAAAGGTTAATCTTCTCTCTCCTCAGAAAGTTACTGTTGCAGAGGCTTACAAAACATTCCTCACTCTTCTTGCAGTCAATGATTTCAGTGTTTCCGAA
Source organism: bacterium UBP6_UBA1177 (assembly GCA_002310995.1). Classification (GTDB taxonomy): domain Bacteria; phylum UBP6; class UBA1177; order UBA1177; family UBA1177; genus UBA1177. The sequence continues at coordinate 8,859 of DBYV01000021.1, forward strand.
GACGGATCATACACGATAATCACCAAGGAAAAGAATATCCCGGAGATGAAAATCCCTTTTTACAAGGGGACTGAAGTTCCCGACCTCTTCAAGATGGTCGCTACCATTATGAAGTTCGAATATGTAACGGCAGGCGATATAGACAAGGTTTTGAAGCTGTTCAGGGATAAAGGGGCTACTTCAGTCGTTTTTGATGACAAGACTCTCATTGTAGTTGATTATGCTGCAAATATCAGAAAGATCATGACTTTGGTAAAGGAACTCGACCAGCCTTCCGAATCTGACAAGGCTGAACTCTACTTCATCAAGTTGAACCATGTTCTTGCAGCAGATGCCCGTAAAATCATTGAGGATATTTTTAAAGATTTTGCCAAGAAAGGTAATAAGAAAGGAAAAAACAACGATAGCACACCTTCTCTCGGCGGTGTAGGCAAGCAGAACGATGGAAATAACAATAACAACAGATTCCCGCCGCGTCCTCCATTCCCGAATCCATGGGGTAATCCTGATGACAGCGAAGGTCTGAGCGAAACTTACATTCACATTGTTGCTGATGAAAGAAGCCAGCAGATAATTGTTCTCTGCAACAAGGCAACATACAATCTTATTCTTCAGGTTGTTCAGAATATCGACCGCGAAGTTGAGGGTGAAGGCGAGATTCACGTTGTCAAACTTCAGAACGCAAAAGCTGAAGATATGCTTAAGACATTGAATTCACTGTCGAAAAATAAAAAATCGTCAGGTTCTTCCAAAAGCGGAACAAAAGGAACTGACGTTTTTGAGGGAGATGTCCAGATTTCGGCAAATGAATCGACAAACTCGCTTGTTGTCGTTTCTTCGCTTCAGGATTTCAGAAACCTCAAGAAAGTTGTCGAAAAGCTCGATGTCAAAAGAAAACAGGTATTTGTCGAAGCGGCTATTCTTGAAGTCAGTATCGACAATAACCTTGAATACGGTAACGCATACAGTGCAATGGGCTACCAGGTCACAGTGGCTGGCGAGAAAGTTCCTCTTTTCTTCGGAAAGGCTCTTTCAACCCCGACACCGGGACTTGTAGCTGGTATGGTCGGTGCTTCTGTTGACGGAACAGCCGGTCTTCCCGGTCTTTCGCTCGTAGACGGCATTCCTTCTATCGGACTCATTTTGAATGCAGCTCAGAATGACTCGACTGTAAATGTAGTTTCGACTCCGCACCTTCTTACGACTGACAATGAGGAAGCCGAGATCACGGTTGGTGAAACGGTTCCGTTCCCGTCAGGCAACATTCTGACAAGCACGACAGGCAGTACGATAACCTACACCCGTGAAGATGTTGCACTCAAACTCAAAATAAAACCCCAGATTAATGAGTCGGGCTACATGACTCTTGAAATCAACCAGGAAATGACAGAGCTCGGTGCACAGACTGATTACGGTTACAAAACGACCAAAAGACAGGCTAAAACCAAAATCAACGCTGAAAACGAGCAGACGATAGTTATTGGCGGACTTATGAAAGATACCGTAACGGAAGGTGAGAACAAGATTCCGTTTTTGGGTGACATTCCCGTTATCGGCAACCTTTTCAAGTATAAAAAAGTCAACAAGGCCAAAGTAAACCTTCTCCTCATCCTTACTCCGCACGTTGTCGACAGCAAGGAGGATTTCGAGCGCATTCTCAGGAAGAAAATGGAGGAAAGAGAAGAGTTTGCGCGCAAATATTACGGCGGCGATGCCTCTTTCGAAGAGACAGTCTATCTCGACAAGAGGAGGGGAGCGCTTCTTTCAGTCGTTAATGCAGTTACAAACCAGCAGACTTTTGAGAAAGAAGAGCTGAAGAGAATTGAAGCGGCGAACAAGAAAGAAAATTCGATTATGGTTACTCCCGACGGAGAAGAAAAACTTATCGAAAATTCTGATACACCTTCTAAAAACGGAAAGTCGAAAGATGCTGAAGACGAACTTGTTCCCGATATCGACGAAGAGGATTAGTTATGGCAGCAAGGCGCAAAATAGGTGAAATTCTTGTCGAAAAAGGCTTTATCGGCGAAACGCAGCTTTCAGAAGCGCTCGCCGCACAGCACGCTGACAGGCAGGGAACAGGCAAAATCGGGCAGTTCCTCGTTTCGGAAGGAAAAGTAACTGCCGAACAGGTGACCGAGGCTTTTTCCGAACAGAGCGGAATAAAAATCGTTACAGAAGAAGACCTTAAAAAGCTTGATCCTGCGGTTCTCGGCGAATTTCCGATTGCTTTGGCAAAGAAATTCAAGGCTCTGCCGCTATATGCTGATAATGATATTCATGTTGTTATCACCGATATTGATATGCTTCTTTTCAACCAGCTTTTTATGATTTACCGCAAAAATGTCGTTTCGCTTCTTGTAACTCCTACGAAAATCAACGACATGATAAATCAGGCTTATAGCAGCGTTGACAATAAGGAAGAGGCTCTCAATGCCGAGGAATTCGGCAAAATGGCCGATGAGGATGATACGATTCCTGACCTTATCGACTCCAACGACGATGCGCCTATCATCAAGTTCGTCAACAACACAATTGCAAAAGCGGTCAAGGAAAAAGCCAGCGATATTCACTTTGAATCTTACGAGGATGAAGTTATTGTCCGTTTCAGAAAAGACGGTAAACTCTCTATTGTTCAGCGCGTTCCGAAGGCGGCACAGGCTGGTCTCATCACAAGAATCAAGATTATGAGCCGTCTTAACATTTCGGAAAAAAGGCTTCCTCAGGACGGTAACATCAAGGTCAAAATCGCCGGAAACGACATCGATTTTCGTGTTTCGACCCTTCCGAGTGTCCACGGCGAATCGATCGTTCTCCGTATTTTGGATAAAAGATCGCAGAAACTTTCGCTTGACGAAAGCGGTTTCACCAAGCGTGATCTCGAGATGATGAGAAAGATAATCCACATGAAACACGGAATTTTCCTCGTTACAGGTCCTACCGGAAGCGGTAAAACGACAACGCTCTATTCGGCTCTTACCGAGATAAATTCGCCGGATGTCAAAATAATCACGGTCGAAGACCCGGTCGAGTACCAGATCAAAGGTGTAAACCAGATCCATATAAATTCAAAAATAGGGCTTACTTTTGCGAGCGGACTCCGTTCGATTCTTCGTCAGGACCCTGATATTATCATGGTCGGCGAAATCCGTGATAAAGAGACTGCGGATATCGCAATCAACGCGTCTCTTACCGGTCACCTTGTTTTTTCAACTCTCCACACAAACGATGCTCCGACAGCGTTTACCCGACTTATTGATATGGGAATCGAACCTTTCCTTATTTCTTCGACGGTTGTCGGTGTTCTGGCTCAGCGGCTTGTGCGAAAACTCTGTCCGGCATGCAAAGAGGCTTACTATCCGCCGGCTGCAATACTTGAAGAGCTCGGACTTGACCCGAAAGAATACGCAAACCATCCGTTCTACAAGGCTGTGGGCTGTCCCGAATGCGGATATTCAGGCTACAAAGGCAGAAGCGGTATCTTTGAGCTTCTTATGATAGACGAAGATCTCAGACGTGCCGTAGTTGCGCGTCAGGACGCAAGCGACATACGCAGAATAGCAGCTTCCAACGGTATGCTCAACCTCCGTGAAGACGGAGCGCTCAAGGCAATAAAAGGTATCACTTCTCCCGAAGAAGTTCTTCTCAGAACGCAGGAGGATAAGTAATGCCGCTTTTTGCCTACAAAATTGTCGATGCCAACGGCAAGGAAAAAAGAGGGACAATTGAAAGTCCGAACAAAGCCGCTGTTAAAACTAAATTCCTCTCAGAAGGCTACTACATAACCGAAATAAGCGAAAAGTCGCAGGCTCAGGGCTTCAGTTTTGATTTTCTGCGCAAAATGTTCTCTTTCGGTGCGAAAAAAGTGCCGCTCGACGAGGTTGCATCGATGACAAGACTTCTGGCGACTCTCCAGAAGGCAAAGATCCCGCTTGTAGAGGCTATCGACGCGGTCGCGCAGCAGCAGGAAAATCCGGTAATGAAAGATGCCCTGATAATCATCAAGGGCAAGATGAACGAAGGTTACAGCTTTAGTAAGAGCGCGAGAGAATTTCCTAATATTTTTGATGACTTGTTCTGCAACATGATTGCCGCAGGCGAAGAATCGGGTGCTACGGACAAAGTCCTTATGAGGCTTGCCGGATTCATGGAATCACAGGTCGACCTTAAAAACAAAGTCAAAAGCGCTATGACATACCCGATAGTCCTTATGATTGTCGCGGTTTTGGTCGTCGGTGTTTTGTTTACGGTCGTAATCCCGAAACTTTCCAAAATGTTCGAGGATGTCAAGATGTCGCTTCCGCTCCAGACTAAGATTCTGCTCTGGCTTTCTGGCTTCATAGGAAGCTGGTGGTGGCTTATTGCGCTTGCTATTTTCGGCGGAGTAGTTGCTTTCAACAAATACATAAAAACTCCGAAAGGGGAAATCTGGTGGAGCAGAGTCAAAATCAATGCTCCGGTTTTGGGAAGAGTAAACAGACAGGTCGCAATCAGCCGTTTTGCGCAGACACTTTCGACGCTTCTTCACTCTGGCGTTCCGATTCTGAACGCTCTCGACATCGTCAAAAAGATCATTGACAACAAAATCCTTGAAAATGCGGTCGGAGTAGCCCGCGAGAACATCAAGGAAGGTGAATCTATCGCGGTTCCGCTCAAAAGAAGCGGTGAATTTCCGCCTATCGTAATTCAGATGATCGCAATCGGCGAGCAGAGCGGCGAGCTTGAGGAAATGCTTGAAACTCTGGCCAATTCTTATGAAAAGGAAGTAACATACACGATGGAAAAACTCACTTCCATGCTTGAACCGATGATGATTGTCGCGCTTGCCGGTGTTATCGGTTTCATTGTCTTCTCGGTCGTCATGCCGATTCTACAGCTCAACGACGCTGTCGGATAGAAATAACGCCAAACCGCAGCTTCAGACCGTGGATTTTTAAAAAAAACTAAATATAATGCACTGGTTTTGATTTTAGGTGGTGTAATATGAAAAAAGCATTGATTTTTCTTTTTTTTGTTTCTTTTTTCCTTCTGATTTCATGCGAGAACAGCATCGAGGCAGACTGTTCTCAGGCGAGTGTGAACAGACACGCTTTCGCATATCTCAAGGAGTGGTATCTCTGGTATGAGCATCTTCCGGTGATAAACCCCGCTGATTACGAATCGCTCGACAAAATGATTGCGGTGGTGAAATACCGTGAAGGGGATAAGCTGATAGACCGTTTTTCATACGCTGTAAAAAAGGAGGAACACGACAATTACTATGCCGGAAAGCGTTACGGAATGGGAATGTCTATGATGCGCGACGAGGATAATGCCATTTATATTTCGATGGTCTATCCTGGAAGTCCTGCTGGTGTTGCCGGGCTCAAACGCGGCCAGAAACTTCTTGCCATGAACGGAGTCACGGTTGAAGAGCTTGACGAAAACGAGGAATATAACAAACAGCACAGATCTGATGCCGATTTCGAGGAAAAAACTGACTGGAACAATGTCTACAATGCCGAAAACAAAGGTGAAGCCGTTGTTTTTAAAGTGCTTGAAGAGGAAAACGAGCTCGAAACGACAGTTTATCTTGACGATTATATCGGACTTTCGGTTCTTGCGTACAAAGTTCTAGAACATGACGGCGTAAAAACGGGATATATCCACTTCAAATCGTTCATAACCTCTTCGGAAGAGGAACTTAACGAGGTTTTTGCAGCGTTTAAAGAGGCTGAGGTTGAACAACTGGTTATTGATCTGCGTTACAACGGCGGCGGTCTTGTGAAAATCGCTAAGCAGTTTGTAAATCTTGTAGCCGGTGATAAAGTGAAAGGCGAGGAGATAATCAAGCTGATTTACAACAGCAAACATCCCGAGCAGAATACTTCTTACAAAGGTGAAATGCTGAAAAATTCACTTTCAGGTATCAAAAAAGTGGCATTTATCGTCTCTTCAGGGACGGCTAGCGCTTCCGAAATGGTTATAAATTCGCTCACACCATATACCGATGTTGTTCTGATAGGCAAAACGACTTACGGAAAGCCGGTAGGAATGAATTCAAGGGATTTCTGCGACCAGACGATTGTTCCTATTACTTTCAAATACGCGAATTCTCAGGATTACGGTGATTTTTTCTTAGGTATGGAGCCTGACTGTGCTGCCGGAGACGATTTCAAGCACGATTTCGGTGACGAGCGCGAGGAAGCGCTTTCAGTTGCTTTGACACGGCTTTCAAGCGGAAAATGCCCTGAAAAAGCGGCTGAACGAAGACCGAAAGTTCGCAAAACCATTGAAGAACTTATCCCGTTTGAGCTCAAGGGAATGGGAAAAATCGATTACACGTTCTGAATTTCAGACCCCTCAGTCTGTCTGCGACAGCTAGCTCCCCTTCTTCAGGAACGCCTTTTAAAAGGCATCTTTTTTTGTAGATAAAATCCAATAAAATTCATTTGTTACAATTTTTTTTGATTTTAAGCCAATAAAAATCGCGATTTTTGTAACTAAATATATGTAGGTTTTGTTTGTCGGAGGGTGTTATGAAAGAAATATTTGCTGCTTTCAGCGCTTTAATCCTGTTTTTTACTGCAGGACATACTTCTGACAGCAACTCTGCCAATAATGAAGAAAGAAACAATTCCGATACGGCAGCTGAAACTATTTGCGAGTATGACGGCCAGTCAGGTTATGAAGAAGGCGATATAGTTCTCTCTTTTGATTCCTGCCAGCCTCTGACCTGCAAAAACGGCATATTTACAGGTAATGACGCAAATTTCTGCGACGGATGCCGCTACTGGAACAATCCCGGAAAAGAAGGCAAAATAGGCGAAAAGATGAAATACACATGCAACGATTCGATAGAACGGGACTGGTGCGAATGTGTAAAAAGCGATTCACCGGCAGGAAAAAAATGGGCATGTCACTATTCGAATGCCTGCCAGTGTATGCATGATGGAAAGAGATACGATCTTGGTTATGAACGCGCTGACAATACATGCGAAACCTCAGTGTGTGCCGGCGGTTCTTTCATCGGAATGGATATGGATTACTGCGAAAGCTGCCGCTTTTACTACAATCGTAGCAAAGAAGCCAAAATAGGGGAAAAACAGAACTTCATCTGCTCCGACGGAAGCGAAGTCGAATGGTGCGAATGTGTCGGAGAGAGCGGCAGAACTGACCGTAAGCATTGGAAATGCACTGACAGAGCCGATCTAAGTTGCCCTGCAAAGTAATCATCACGAATTTTCAAACAAAAATTTGTCCGAAAACAGATCTTTTCCGTATCCCGCGAAGTTGTTTTTGAGGAAAGTAAGCCCTTTATCGACGCTTTCAAGTTGCGTTGCTCGGTGAAGGTCGGTTCCGAGATTGTCGATGATTTCCTTTTCCAGAAAGCGGATGACCTGCTTTTTCTTGATGTGGAAAGAGGCTTTTGCCAGAGTTCGCACCGAAGACTGGAAGAAAACTTTGTATTTTTTCTTCAGTTCAAGCCAGAACTCGTCATCCTTCAGATATCTTTCGATATGTGCCAGAAGCGGGATGAAGCCGCCTGCATTGAGCGAAAAAACGGAATTTTCGATCTCTTTTTTGCCGACAAACGGAGAGAACTCGACCATGATTATTTTGTAGCCGTTTTTTGTCCTCGAAAATTCGCGGTGGTCGGAAAGTTCCTTTATTTTCGGGATGTTGCACATATATTCGAAACTGAAGCGTCTGACCATCGTTTTGCCGAGAGCCGAAATGCGCCCCATGACGATGTTCGGGTCGGGGTTGAACAGTGTGTGAAACTTGTGCGGTGTCGGGACGATCTCGATGTAACCGAGAAAAGACATTTCCTTTATAATTTCAAGTGTTTCAGAAACTTCTTCGGGGCCGTCGTCCAGCCCCGGAAGAAGATGTGAGTGAAGATCGATCATTGACTTGAAGAACTACTTTTTCGAATTTTTCTCTGCGAAATCCCAGCCTGCGTTGATCGCAGCGAGGTTCGATTTGACGATTTCTTCGCCTTTGCTTCCGAAAATGACCTCAACGCCCTTTCTGATGATGTTGATGTCAAGGCCTGTGAAAAGGCTTGCAGCGCCTGCAATGACCATGTTCATGCCGCGTGCGTTGTTGACTTCCTTTGCGATGCCGTCGCCGTCGATCGCGATGCAGCGGGGCTGTTTTTTAAGCTCGGCCATAAGTTCGTCAACGTTCGGATAGTTGTCGATATTGATGAAGGGGTTCGTGTTTGTTACGATCCAGCCTGTTTCCGGGTTGAGCCACGGAAGGTAGCGGAGCGATTCCATCGGTTCTACGCTGATGATGATGTCTGCTTTTCCCATCGGAACAAGGTCGCTCCAGATCGGTTTGTCGGAAATTCTGAAGTGGCTCTGAACGTCGCCGCCGCGCTGGCTCATGCCGTGAACTTCGGCCTGTTTGAGGTAAAGACCGCTTTCAACTGCGGCATAACCGAAGATCTGCGCGATCGAAAGAATGCCCTGACCGCCTACACCTGCAAGAATCATATCACATTTCATAAGAGCACCTCCTTACTTCTTTGCCGCTTTGGTTTTTCTTCTTAAAGTCTGCATGCATTCTCTCTGCGGAATGATGACAGAAACGCCGTTGTATTCGAT
>DBYV01000047.1:0-31013 GCA_002310995.1 bacterium UBP6_UBA1177
GGCGGATACTATGTTTCGATGAACGCCGACAGGATTTTTGCAGACCACAACACGATAACCGGTTCGATCGGAGTCGTAATCGGTAAATTCTACACGAGAAACCTCTTCGAATCGCTCGGGATCACCTTTGACAGCGTGACTATCGGCAAAAACAACAATTTCCTTTCTGCACTTGAAAAGTTCACGCCGGAGCAGGAGGAATATCTCAACAAAAACCTCGACGAAACATACAACACCTTCGTCCAGAGAGCGGCTGACGGCAGAAAAATGAACGCAATGGATCTCGAAAAATTTGCTCACGGCCGCGTCTGGTCAGGCGGACTTGCTCATTCGAACGGACTTGTCGATGAAATCGGCGGCTTCATGGCGGCATACGGCTACATGAAAGAAAAAATCGCCATTCCAGACTGCCCGTTCGTGAAATATCCCGACACAAACGGAATTTTGAGCCTTTTCCAGGACGAAGAAGAGGAAGAACCTCAGTCGGATTCAGTTCTCGGCACGCTCAACCGCTTCGCAGCGACACTTTTCAAAGCTGCGACACTCGTAAACCGCGAAATCAGAATGCATTCCGAAGAAATTTATCAGAGCAGGGAAGACTCGGTTCTGGAGTAAACTTTTAATTACAGCAAATAAAGCTAATTGCCTTTGACTGGATAGTGTTCTGAAAGTGTTTTGATAAATTCCATGCAAATCAGAAGAATCAGCGCGCTGTAGTAAATCCAGAGGACACTTGTTATGATCCAAGCCGCTGAACCGTAGAGAAAAGAGAAACTTGAAATCTCGTTGATGTAAAAATTGTATAGTAATTTCGCTAAGTTCCAAAGAACGCTGAAAAGCAGTGCCCCGCAGACGATAATGCTTTTTTTCAGTTTTATGCCGTAGACGAAATATGAAATCAGAATGCGGAAAAGGGCGATTATCACGATTGTCGAAATGGCAAAACTGTAGGCTTTTCCGGTAGAAATGACGTCAACGATCCTTTGCAAATACGGGATTTTCTGCGCGACATTTCCGGCAAACGAGAGGAAAATGCCCGAAAAATACTGAACGAAAAAGAGAATTATCGTGAGCGTCAGCAGAAAAACGACCCCCATCAGCCTTGAAAGGATGAAATTTATCGATTTCCCGCCGAAAATCCTGAAAAAAGAGTAGTGCAGAGTCGAAAAAAGCAGTGTCGCCGAAACAAGGAGCGAAAGAAGACCGACAGTAGTGAGTCCCGCTTTGTAGTTGGCGATGTCGACCAGGCTTGAAACATATTTTTCGCTCAAAAAAGGTATCGCGATATGGAGCGAATTCATTATGTAGGAAATCAGCTCTTCTGAAGTAAAATTTTGAATATCCTTAATGTAATCAACTATATATCCGAGTGATGCGCCGAGCAGAATCAAAAACGGAAGGAAACTTAGCATGAAGTAGAAACTTATCGCCGCAGTGAAGGTAAAACCGTCGTCATTGTAGAAATTGTAGCCTGTTTCCCAGATAATTTTGAGGAATTTGTGTCTTTCAATAAAGTCCAGAAATTTTTTCCAAATGCTGTTCAAAGTTGCCTCCAAAAACGAGGGATTTTAAGGAAAAAAAGAAAAGAAAACAAATTTTGTCGGCGTGTTGTCACGCCGACGACCTCATTTATGACGTCACGTCGTTACGCCGTCACGTTGTCACGATGAGATTGCGGCGCTCGACAAAATTTGTTTTTTCTTCCGCTTTTTCTTACAGTCTCCCGATTTTGATTTTTGAGGGGCTGAAATGAGCGCAAACGGTTCAAAAATGAAAAAACTTTTGGGAGAAACGGCGGTTTACGGGCTCTCCAGCATTGTCGGGCGTTTTCTCAACTGGATGCTGGTGCCGGTCTACACCCGTGTTCTTGTGCGGACAAGCGATTACGGCATAGTCACTAACCTTTATGGCTGGACGGCTCTCATGCTTGTTATTCTGACTTACGGAATGGAGACCGGTTTTTTCCGTTTCATCAACAAGGAGCCTGATCCTAAGCGGGTCTACGGCACGATCCTGACTTCGCTCGCAGCGACTTCTTCGCTTTTCATTCTTGCGGTTGCGCTGTTTTTAAGGCCGATTTCAGCTGCGATGGGATACTCGGAATACAAGGAATTCGTGATGATGCTTGCCGTTATTGTCGCGGTCGATGCTTTCTGCGCCGTTCCTTTCGCCAACTTGAGACACAAGCAGAAGGCGATGCGCTTCGCCGCGATAAAACTCCTTTCGATTGCGATAAATATAGGGCTCAACCTCTTTTTCCTCATTGCTGCTCCGTGGCTTTCAAAAAACGGTTTTTCTGCTGTCAACATGATCTGGTCGCCCGGGTTGGAGATCAGATATGTCTTTGTTTCAAACGTTGTTTCATCGGCTTTCACATTTTTTGCACTGTCTCCCGATTTCCTTTTCAAGTGGTCTTTCGACGCAAAACTTATGAAGCGGATTTTCGCATATTCTTTTCCGATTCTGCTTTTTGGAATTGCCGGAATATTCAATCAGACTGCCGACAAGATCCTCTTTCCATACCTTTTTTCTGACCCGGCTGAGGCAAATTCGCAGCTTGGAATTTACGGTGCTTGCTTTAAAATTACGGTTATCATGGTCATGTCACTTCAGGCTTTCAGATATGCCTACGAACCGTTCGTTTTCCGCTACAAAAAAGGGGACGACACATCGATTTATGTCGATGTAATGCACTATTTCGTCCTTTTTTCGCTCTTTGTTTTTCTGGGAATCACATTCTATCTCGACATTTTCAAGCACCTTATCGGAAGCGCGTACTTTGCAGGTCTCGCAGTAGTTCCGATAGTCATGCTCGGGGAATTCTTTTTCGGTGTTTACTCCAATCTTTCGATCTGGTACAAACTCACCGACAGAACGAAGTGGGGAAGCTATTTCTCGATAGTTGCCTGTATCATAACGGTGCTTATCATCGTCATTTTCGTGCCGAAATTCGGTTTCATGGCATGCGCATGGGCTTCGTTTGCATCGAATTTCGTCGTTATGGCGGCTTCCTATTTCATCGGGCAGAAGTATTTTCCGATAGCATACAAAGTCGGAAGCGGCATTTTCTATTTCGCTCTTGCCATGATTTTCTGGGCGGTCGCGGCATTTGTTCCTATCGAAGGAAAGATCCTTTCTCTCGTCATCAAAACTGCACTTCTCATAGCTTTTGCAGTGATAGTCGTCTTCAAAGAACCGCTTCTCCGCAGAAGTCTGCTTACTGTTAAGAAAAAACTTCTCGGCGGAAGATGATTGTTTTTCTTGATTAAACCGCTTTCTAAAGCCATAATTGCCCGTTTTTAAGGTGTTTTGGATCTGACATTATGATCACCATTGAAAAAGTCCTCAGATTTGTTTCGGCTTCAACGCTTGCCGCAACGATTATTTTTACAGTTGTTGTCGTAGTTAAAGAACTCACGAAGCCGAAAGATATTCTCGAGCGAATCAAAAAAGAGCACTGCGCCTCTGTTTCAGAGTTCGATTCAGCATTCGATGAATATAGTTACACTGTGCAACATCCCGACAGCGACTGCGTTTTTGTTCCAACTTCTCGGCGCGAAAAATCGCGTTTTGCCGATTCCGTTTTCAAATTCAGCAAACTTGATTATTTTGACTATCTTTTTGCCGGCAATAGTGGAATTTTAATGAAGAAAAATGACGGTTCGCTTGTACTTGAAAAGGAAGCCGATTTTATCATCAAATGTTTCCGCAATGAAAAGTGCCCGGACAGTATTCCTGACAAAAAGCGCACAGTTACGGCGACGGCTCTTGATATTAACGGAAACGTAACGATGTCGGTAACTTACGAAGACAACCTTATTTCCGCTACGGCAAAAAATCTGAAAAAACTTTTTAACGAGATAGCGAAGATAAAAAAACTCGATTTAGCAAAACTCCGCCTTGTTCTCTATTTTCATTCAGAATACGCATACTTAGAAGATAAAAGCGACAAATATTTAATTTCATTGCCGAAAAGCGGCGTTGACGGACTTTATCTGAAGTCACGTGGAGCAAAGATCAGGCTTCTTCCGTGGGAATATTCGACAAATCCCCTCTCAGTCCTCGACAGAAAAGGCTCGCAGTACGGCCTTGACAAAAACGAATACCAGAAAGATGTTGCTTCGATCTATTTTTACAGAACGACGCAGTTTTCAGAAAATGACGGAAAGGCGGAGCCGTGGCTTGACGGTTCTTCGCTGGTATCAGAAGAATATTCGTCAAATTTTTTCCGTCATCTCATAGCAAAACATTTAAAAAACACCCAGCGTGAAGACGGCTCTTTCCCGACTGAGCTCGAAACTTCGGACGCAAAGGAAAAAAACGCGAAAGAATCTCTTCTCATGCAGGCTTACGCTGCTGAAGTCCTTTTCAGAATGGCTGAAAGACTTAAAGATCCGGCTCTTGCAGACGCGGCTGAAAAAACTTTGAAATACGTTCTTGAAAAAGAGGAAAAAGATGATGCTGCAACAGCCGAATTAGAAGCTCTGATGTTGAAGCAGAAAAAAGAGATCGGATATCAGTATCAGTTTTTTGATTTTGACCGCACCGAAAAGGCGATAACTGCAAACTTCATATATTCGGGCATTTTCATCGAGGCGTTTTCGCTACTTTCAAAAGATAAAAACAAGGATGAAAAGATCGTTATGCTGCTTAAAAAGGCGATATCTCTTTTTGAAAGCGCAAATACCGAAAACAAGATGCGCTTTATCGGCTATCTTGCCGATTTCAATCCTGAAAAAGGAACTGCTTCATACAAAGCGATGAAAGATTTTTTTGCTTCTCAGAGCGGTTTTCTGAAAGAGAGGCAATTCGACTCGCGTGATTTCTGGTACGAAGAAGGAACTTTTACGACCGACAAAAGCAGGAATTATCCCGACACTTCGCTTTCACTGCTCATTGCAGACGGCTTTACAAAAGCCCGAGTCAACGATCTTATTAATGAAAATGAAGTATTTTTTTTCTTTGCCTTTATAGAAAAACTTATCGTCAGCAGCGATGACTTTCCGAACTGGGGAAGCACAAAGGCTAAAGCAAAGATCCAGGGCGGCGTCCGTGCTTCAAACCGCTCTAAAACGGTCAAACTTTCAAACACACTGCGCGCGGCATCTTACTTTATCAACATAGATGATGATTGCGGGGTAAAATGAACTTTTTTAAATGCACTGCATGCGGAAGCTGCTGCTCGGGCGACGGATCGGTTTTTTTATATCCCGAAGATGTCAGAAATTTAGCCGAAAATTTTAAAATGACGCTTCAGGAATTTATCGACAAATACACCGATTTCATCATTCTGGAATACTGCGAAGACGGAACTTCTTATTCGTATCTACCTTATATTGTTATGAAAAAAGAGAATAATGCCTGTGTTTTTTTAAAGTCGAAAAGATGTTCAATACACGATTTTAAGCCATTTCAGTGCAAAAATACGCCATTTGTCAGCGAATTTTTTACAGATAAAGAGTGGCGCACATTTCTGATGCACCACTGCCCTGCGCTGATGAAACTTAAAGAAGATGATCTTGAACAATACCGGCCGCTTGCACAGGTTTCTTATGAAAAAAACAAAGATTATGAATTTATCCTTAGGCAGAATAACTACAGTCTTGAAAAAATTCTTGGAGTAACGTTGCCGGAACCGAAAATCATTCCGGTTGACGAGTAAAAAATTTTTCGGCCGAATTAAGCCACTCTTCGGCATCCATAACAAAACCGATGTCTGAATAGCTGAATATTTCAGCTGACTTATCAGTATTAACAGCAACAATGAAGCCGCTTGATTTCATTCCGGCAAGATGCTGCACGGCACCGGAAATGCCGATAGCAAAATAAATTTCTGGAGTTATCGTTTTCCCCGACTGACCGACCTGAAGAGACTGCTCAAGCCAACCTTTCTCGACAATTTTTCTTGAACATGCAAGAACTCCGCCGATACTTGCGGCAAAATCACCTAGTCGTTGAATGAGTTCGCGCGAAGAGACGCCGTTGCCTACCGAAACAACAATCGAAGCATCTTCTATTTTAGCCTCACTGCTTGTAATTATTGAATTTTCATTAAGTTTCAGAACTTTTTCAGCAAGAATCGCAAAATCATTTTTAACGACGATTTTTTCAAAGTTTTCAGTTTTATACTCTCGTTTTTTGAAAACTGACGGTCTTGCTGTTGCCATCTGCGGCAGAGTCGAAGGAGAAATAATGTGAGCCGTGATATTGCCGCCCAACGCAGGTCTTATCTGGACGAGACGGCCTTCAGCATCAATGTCGAAGTCGGTGCAGTCGGCAGTTATTCCGCAGTGAAGACGCGCCGCGACTTCGGGTGCGAGCACTCTGCCGTAATCAGTTGCCGGGAAAAGGACAATTGAAGGCTGAATATCAGAAATTATTGAAGAAATCGCCGAAACATCAGCATCGAGTTCAAAAAATCCGGTTTTTCTGTGATCCAGAACAAAAACTTTGTCTGCTCCGAAATTACCCAGCACCGAAGCATTGAAGTTTTCATCGGCACAAACGAGAGCAATAACTTTTTCTCCTGTTTTTTCAGCAAGAGAGCGCGCCGCACCCAAAAGCTCGAAAGTTACATTTTTGAAAGAACCGTCAGCTTCGACGGAACAGAGTACCGCGATTCCGGAATTTCTCATTCCACTTTTTCTCCGCGCATCGTGTTTTCAAGGATTTCGACAACTTTGACGGGAACAATTTTTCCTTTGTCGGCAACGGTGGAACCGGAAATATGAACGATCAGGTTGTGTTCGCTGCGTCCCATGAAAGTGTCGCCTTTCGGGCTTGCCGATTCGACTAAAACATTGACGGTTCTTCCTAAATATCTGCCGCGGACATCTTTCAGTCTTCTTTTTTCGAGATCCAAAAGCTCGTTAAGACGGGCGAATTTTTCCTCTTCAGGCACATCGTCTGTCATTTTTTCGGCTTTCGTGAAAGGTCTCGGAGAGTAGTTGAAAGCGAAAATAGAATCGTAGCCTACAAGATCGACCAGTTTCATCGTGTCTTCAAACTCTTCGCGTGTTTCACCTGGGAAACCTACGATGAAGTCGCTACTCAAAGCAATATCAGGGCAGTATTTCCGCGCAAGTTCCATCTTTTCGATGTAGTTTTCGACGGTGTAGCGCCTGTTCATAAGCTGAAGAATTCTGTTGTTGCCGGACTGGGCCGGAAGGTGGAGGTATGGCATAAGATTGGGAATTTCGCCAAAAGCTTTAGCCAGCTCTTCGCCGAAATCCTTCGGGTGGCTCGTTATGAAACGGATTCTTTTCAAAGCCGTTGTTTCTGAAATTTTGTGCAGTAAAGCGGCAAAAGTTTCGCCTGTTTCCGGATCTTTGTAACTGTTTACGTTCTGTCCGAGCAGAGTGACTTCCTGAATTCCTGAATCGACAAGTTTTTTGATTTCATCAATGATAACGGCGCTTTTTCTACTGATTTCTCGTCCGCGGACAAAAGGAACGATGCAGTAGCTGCAAAAGTTGTTACAGCCGTGCATGACGGTGACATACGAAGAATAAGGACTGAAAAAACTTCCTTTCGACCTTGCCGGAAAAATTTCTTCGCGCTCAAGCGAATCGGCTTTGTTTGATACGAATGGGAAGACTCCTTTTTCTGCAACGTCAGAAATCATATCTTCCGCGCCGGGTCCGAAAACTCCGTCAATGTACGGAATCTTTTCAATTATTTCGCCGCCCAACTGCTGGGCAACGCAGCCCATTATAAAAATCCTCGTTCCTTTGGATTTTTTTAGCGGCAGATACCTACCCGCACAGCTGTAAAGCTTTAACAGCGGCTTTTCGCGTACACTGCAGCTGTTTATTATGATAAGTTCAGCCTCTTCAGCATTTTCAGTATATTCCCAACCTTTCTCGGAAAGCATGACGGCTACTCGCTCGCTGTCATAAACATTCATCTGGCAACCGAATGTGTGGATAAAAAATTTCTTCACGAATCCTCCAAAAAGCAAAAAAAAACGGGGGAGAACCCCCGTTTTAAATCAAAACAAGCCAACGGCTACGGAAGTGCGTAGCTGCCTACCTGATAAATGTATTTTCCGCCAAGCATGAAAACCTGACCGAGAGCGTCAACTGCAACAGGACCGTCAACTATTTCTGCATCGCTTTCCGGATCATGGTTTTCATCCATCAGGCTGTCTTTAACAGAAGATGAGAAAACTTCTGTACCGAGGCTGGAATCTTTTACTCTCTTAACCTGAAGAACAAAAACTACCTGAGCGGAAGAACTTTTCTTTGTTCTGCTGATCTCTTCGGAGCCGCAGTTTACTGCAACATATTTAAGAACGCTCTTTTCTTCCGAACCGAGAAGAGCTGCTGAAGGTCTTGCACATTCATTAGCAGTTCCGTTCGTATCGTAAACAAGTGTATTCTCGCCTTTTTCACTGAAAACAAAAAGACTCGGGTTATTTACCCAGGAAGCTGCATCTTCTTCACCAGAACGAAGATATCCGCCGAGAACAGCAACGACCGTTTCGTCCTCTTCTTTGTCATCCATGAGAACACCGACTGCTGCCGGAGCAATAAGTCCTGTTCCTTTAAGGTTGGAATCATCACCGCCGTTTCTGTCAGTTACCGTCATTGTTACGGAAGAACCTTTTGTTACGAGTTCAGCAAAATTTTCGCCCAAAATCGGAGTTTCTTTTCCTTCGTTTTTGTAATCAGACGATCCACCGATAACCAAAATTCTCGGAGTTACGGTTTTAACGCCGTTTTCATCAACAGTGACTTTAGAAACATCAGCTATTGCGTGATTGCAACGGCCTGTTTTAAGTGAAGCAAAAAGTTCTGAAGCGACAGAACCTGTTTTAGCCGAAATTTTATAAACAGAAGATGAAGCACCGCCCTCTGTGCAACCGCCAACGATATAGACATCGCCGTCAATCGTTATAGCTTTTGCTTTTGTCATAGGGGATGCGCCAAGAGCAAGCATATCATATCTGTCTGATTTCGGATTGTAAACCCAAACTGAATCGTTAAGGACATCATCTTCACCCATACCGAGACCTGCGACAATCATTCCGTTTTCGCTACCGTCGTCAAGAAACGCGACAACGTGATCATAAAGTCTTGCCGGAAGATCTTTTACATTATTTTTGGAAAGAGAGTGCATATCAAAAATAACGGCTTTCTTCGAAATTTCATCTTCTTCAAGATCATAGCCGCCTGCCATATAGATTCTGCCGTCTTTCAGAGCTACAGAAGCAGCGCCTTTGGAACCGCCGTCGTTAAAATATGACTCAAGGGAACTTTTGTTAACATTGTTTCTGTCTGAAACGACTCTTGCAAAGTCACCTGCCGGAGCAAGGAAAATGTCAACGTCGTAATTATCTTTGTCATCATAAAGGATTCCGTCTATACCGCCGGTAAGTTTCAGTTTTTCGTTTGAGTTTGTGACTTCAACGAAGAAACGGTAGTAAGCGCCTTTTTTGAGTGATCTGATAAATTCCTCTTTGCCGCCGCCGTTATTGGTAACTTTTATAAGTTTACGGTCTGCGTACACATATTCATCAGTAACAGTCGATTTGGAATAAATCGAAAGCATGACCTGATCGCTGTCATTTATGCAATAAGTATGATCATATTCTTCATCTAAGTCACCGCAAACACCTTCATAATCGATCGGGAGTTTCAGCGTGATTTTGAAATCACCGGTATTGCCCGAATCGCAAGATATAAGCATAAAGGCTAAAATGAAAGCCAAAGAGAGAAAAAACAATCTTTTCATAAAACCCTCCAAAATCAGTCTTTTATTATTTTGCGTTATCCCATTCAATGGTCTTGCCGTTAGGCTCATCGGTTCTCGTTCCGTAGTAGATACCTACTGCGGCCCCCGCGATAACTACAACTGCGACTGTAGCAATGAACCAGGTCTGTTTGTAAAAAGGAGTAGACTGGGTTTCAGCCATAGACTCTTCTTTGTCGTCCGCTGCGTTGTCGTTAACATTGCCTTCGAAGTAGAAGTTGTCTCCGACCTTAAGGTTGACACCAGACGGCTGTTCTTGTTGTTGCTGCTGCTGTTCCTGCTGCTGTTCCTCTTCTGGATCAGCTTCCTGAGAATAAGCCGGAACAACGAAACATACGATCAAAACCATAACAAGCAATTTTGAAAAAAACTTCATGTCTCTAACCCTATAAAAAATTGTCCAATTAAGCACCTAAAACAATCAGCGGCGGTATTTACCAAATTTTAAGGCGGCAGTCAAACTTTTTTTGCAATTAAAAAAATCACATTTCAAAACATGTTTTTTTAGACAGCTATTTATCTTCAAAAATGATGGTTTTCTTAATGTTTTCAGATATTTTTTTACCTGTTGCAAAACCTGGGCGAAAATCTTTTTTTGTGTACATCGCAGCAAAATCGACATTGTTTTTGTTGCTGCTTTCCATTTCCTGAGAAAAAATCGAAGTAATTTTTCCGACCATCAGTTCGTGTCTGCTGCGGATATCTTCCTCGGAAAAATTTTCTTCGTGTCTGCTGTTAAAAGAAAAAGCAGTTCCGTCTGACGATGAGACAAAAGTATTTATTTTGAACATATCACCTGAAGGAACGAGTTCCGTGTGAATGCTGAACTTAAGTCCGGCTGCTGATATTTCTGAATCGAAACAAGGAAATTTTGACATCAGTCTTCGTCTTGACTGCGAATGTATCTTGAAATTTTGCGGCGGCGGTGGAAATGTTTTTTCTGTTTGTTAGCCGCATAACCAAGTTCTATTTTGCCGGCGCTGACTTCACGCAGAGCAATAATCGGCGGTTTGTTGCCTTTAGTGTTGGCAATAAGAGGTTCCGCGCCGTCAAGAAGCTGGCGTGTTCTTTTTGCCGCAAGGATTATGAGTTCCATCCTGTTCGGAATCTTTTCGAGACAATCTTCAACTGTTACTCTTGCCATAAAAAATCTCCATAAAACAAAAAAAACCGCAAAAGTATAGTGATATTTTTTGAAAAATCAATTTTTTGGAATATTTACGCGAAATAGCTCTTGGAAATTTCGACTCTTTCGGCTTTGTCGGTCTTCACGATCCTGCCGACGACGTATCTGTCGGAATTTTCAAGCAGCGCGGGAACCTGTTCCGGCGGCACGATCAGCATGAAACCCGTTCCGCAGTTAAAAGTCGTGAACATCTCGCGTTCGCTCAAATCAGCGCATTTTCTGAGCCATTTGAAAACCGGAAGCACTTTGAAATCGCCGTCGATAAGAGCGCCCAGACCTTCCGGAATGACTCTCGGAATATTTTCGTAGAAACCGCCGCCGGTAATGTGGACCATGCCGCGGATATTGAACTTTTTAAGCAGTTCGAGAACTTCCTTGACGTAGATTCTCGTCGGTTTGAGGAACTCTTCGGCAACCGTGCAGCCGAGCTCTTCGATTCTGTCGTTCACTTTGAGCCCCATTTTTTCGAGAACTATCTTTCTGACGAGCGAATATCCGTTCGAGTGGACGCCCGTTGACGGAATGCCTACGATAACGTCGCCTTCCTTTATCTTCGAGCCGTCGATTATCTTGCTTTTGTCAACGACACCAACGTTGAAACCGGCGAGATCGTATTCACCTTCTGCATAAAATCCCGGCATTTCGGCAGTTTCTCCGCCGACAAGAGCGCATCCCGCCTGACGGCAGCCTTCCGCGATACCCGTAACGACTTCCGCGCCGACTTCGCTTCTCAGTTTTCCGGTTGCAAAATAGTCAAGGAAAAAGAGCGGTTCCGCGCCGCCGACAATGACGTCGTTAACGCACATAGCAACAAGGTCAATGCCGATCGTATCGTGTTTGTCGGCAAGAAAAGCGAACTTGAGTTTCGTGCCGACACCGTCGGTTCCGCTGACTAAAACAGGCTCTTTGATTCCTTCCGGGATCGAAACGAGCGACGAAAATCCTCCTATTCCGGCGAGAACTTCGGGACGCATGGTTTTTTTGACGATAGGTTTGATCTTGTCGACCATCGCCGCACCTTCGGCAATATCGACACCTGCATTTTTGTAATTGATTTCGGACATCTCTTTCTCCAAATAAAAAATCCGGCGGAATATATAAAAGCGCGCGGCATTTTGCAAACTTTATGACGCAATATCTGACAAGGGCGCAAAATCCTTAAATCTGCAAGGTCAGAATGTTTCGTAGGAATATGTTCTGGTTTCCGTTCTGTCCCTCTCATCATTCGAAGAATCTTTTACAGCGGAGACCGGATAGCCGTCTTCGTCGTATTCTATTTCCATATCGTATCGCTGTGCACCTTTATTATATTTCTCGCCCACAAGGTTGCCGTTCTCATCATACACATAAATCGTGCGACCATACTTCTCGGACACAAGGTTGCCCTTTTCGTCATATTTTAAAACCGTACTTCCCCTTTTAAGCCACGTTTTTTTCCTTATATCCGAATCTCCGCGGTATTCGTAAATATGGTTGTTGTCAGCAACGACTCTGCCGAGTGAATCGTACTCAGTGTACTGGACTGACATGGATCCTATATCAGGATTTTCTTCATTCCAGCTGCTGGCCGAGCGTATTTCGATGAGCCTGTCCTTTTCATCGTAAATATAGATTTTTATCCTTTTTTTCGAAACAGTTTCCGGAGCAGTTTCATCTTCATACTTTCTTTGGATCGTATACGCCCTCGATTCTTTCAATTTTCCCGTCCCGGTATATTTGTAATAAGTGACATCCTTCTGTTTCAACCATATCGCCTGCCATGTTTCAAAATCAATCCCGCCATCAACCGGATCAGCATAATCTTTGCGTTCTTCGGTTACACGCCCGAGACCGTCGTGTTCGTAGGTATAGGAATAGGATTTGCAGTTTTCTTCATCATCGCAGACAGTTTCCTTTTTGATCTCACTGCTGTTGTCGTAGTAAGTCCTTGTTGTCGTCTCATACACCCCGGAATAATCGATTTTATTATACCCGGTCTCGCGCCCTTTTTTGTCATAGATCCTTTCCACGGCTATGGGAAGATAATAATAACAGTCGTTCGTGCTGCTATTATCGTCGATAGTTTCAACTTTCCGCTTCAGAGAACCGTCGGGATAGTATTCCCATTCGTCGTCAATAGTCACCGAATATCTTTCGTCCGGACTTGTCGTTATCCTGACAAGACGATTGTTTTCATCATAGAAATATTCCTTCTCATGTTCCCGCTTGCGCCATGCCCATGAAGCACCGCTGCAAACCATGTAGTATTCGTAAAAATCGTGCCGGCTTTTAAGCAGAAGTCCGTCTGAATAGTCGTATGTTATCCTCTCTTTTGCCGTCATATCGATAGATGCGATAGTATCGGGAACACCGCCGTAAGTGTAGACCGAGCTGTCTCTGCCGGCTTCGTCGAACTCTCTGGAAATAAAGTAGCGTTTCTTTTCGGTGAGTTTTCCTTTTTCGTCATAAAAATAATCGACTCTTTCCTGCATATCGATACCTTCGGAAACAGCGTTCCCGTTGATTTTAACACTCTCTACGACTGCATAGTCTTCCGAAAGACATTCTGCATCTTCGTCAGAGAAATCGCGGAAGAAGGGAAAAGTTTCTGTGACCGCACTTCTTCTTATTTTTTGCTTTATTCTGCCGTTTTTATCGTAAAGGTAGCTGACGCATCCGCTCTCTTTTCCTTCAGCAGACTTCCCTTCGCACATTTTTTTGACTGTTCCGTCACCGTTGAATTCGTACGAAAACTTCCGGCACTGCCCGTTAATAATCTCTCCTTCGGCAGTCCTCCGGCAGATTTTCACGACGTTGCCTTTGTCGTCGTATTTATAGGATCTCCCCTGCTGTCTGTTGACCTTGCCGTTAGGATCGATGAAGTATTTGCTTTCAAATTTGACGCGGCAGTTTTCATCGTACCAGCGGTCTATATAGTACTCATAGCTGTATGCACTGTAATCATATTCATCGACAGAGACCGTTTCGCGGACAAGCAGTTTTTTTCCGAAACAATCCTGCGTCAGAGAAAAATCGTCGATCTCATCTTCCTCTTCATCATCCGTTTCTTCATCAATGTCTTCAAGGCTCTCTTCATCTGATTTTTCTTCTTCGTCCGGAACGATATCATTATCCTCGGAAAGATCATTTTCCGGATCGGCAGTTTCAATGTCACCGTCCGGAAAAACATCAGAATCACTGGCTGTTTCCTTTTTCGGGCCGCCGCATCCGGCAAGAAGAAGCGAAATTGAAAGAATCACGCAAACTGCAAAAATTTTCTTCATTTTTACCTCCCCGGGCGGTTCAAAAAATCCCATTATTATCAAATTTTTAAACAAAAACACAAGTTTTCTGCAACGGCAAAAAATATTGAAAAACTTTCTCCTTCCCGTATATTAGTGCGTTATTTTTGAGGGAGGAGAATATGCCGCTTTTTATTGGGATCGCAGGCGGTTCGGGTTCGGGAAAAACGACCGTTGCAAAAAACATCAAACAGGCTTTTTCAACGGATGAAAGAGTCGTAATCATCGAAATGGACAGCTATTACAATGACTTGTCCGGCAAAACTCTTGAGGAGCGCGAGAAGAACAACTACGACATTCCGGATGCGATCGACTTTCCGCTTCTTCGGCAGCAGCTTGACGATCTGAAGGCGAACAAAGCCATAAACAAGCCGATCTACGACTTCGTGACACACTCCAGAAAGCAGGAAACCGAGCTCATCGAGCCGGCCGACATCGTCATTCTCGAAGGGATCATGACGTTCCACGATGAAAAAGTGAGAGATATGCTCGACATCAAGATTTTCGTCGATACAGACGCCGATATCCGCCTTTTGCGCAGGATCAGACGCGACATGGAGCAGCGCGGACGCTCGTTTGACGAGATCAGAGAGCGCTATTTCACGATGGTGCGCCCGGCTTACCGCGATTTCGTCAAGCCGACGATGCGTTTTGCAGACTTAGTCATTCCCGAAGGAGGACAGAACTCGGTCGCGATCGACATCATGGTTTCAAAGATAGCACACTGGCTTTCAGATAAGGAAAAATCACTCAAAAAATGAAAAATCAGACAGTTATACCGGTCGACAAAGCGTTTGCGGCACTGAGGATCTGGGTGGAAGAACTCGATTACGCGCCTGTGATAGATCTCATGGCGGCAGGTCATGACTCGCCGTGGAAACTCCTCGCTTCGACCATGCTTTCGGCAAGAACCAAGGATGCAGTTACGACAAAAGCGTCGAAATCGCTCTTTTCACGAGCAGATACTCCCGAAAAAACTGCTCTTCTTTCAGTTGAAGAACTTGCAGAACTCATTTATCCCGTCGGATTTTACAAGACGAAAGCGGAAAACCTCAAAAAACTTGCCCAGGACATTGTTGAAAGATTTGGCGGCGTTGTTCCGCAGACTTTGGAAGAACTCACAACTCTCCCGGGAGTCGGCGTGAAAACGGCATCGCTAGTTCTCATCAAGGCTTTCGACAAATACGAGATCTGCGTTGATACGCATGTTCACCGCATTTCGAATATGTGGGGACTCGTCGAGACCAAAACTCCCGAAGAAACAAGGGTCGAACTCAAAAAAACTCTCCCGAAAAAATACTGGAAAGAAATCAATCAGGAACTTGTCACGCTGGGCCAGACAGTCTGCCGCCCGACCAAGCACGAATGCGAAAAATGCCCGCTCAAAGGGCTGTGCCCGGTTTCTTAATTTTTTCATTTGCCACATATTATCGTTACGACGAAACGACGTGACGACGTTACGAGAAGATTTTCGATATTACGACACTGTTCCCGGCGCGTCGACACTAATGTTTTTAACCCAGATCCAGATGAAACCGATGACTGTTGTCGGAACTATTTGAGCAGCGTGAAGAATAACTGCGACCGCCATTCTCTGTTCGTATGGAACGTTGAACGATTCAAGGGCAAAAACTATCGCGCCCTGGAAAACGCCGAGTCCCGCAGGTGTCGGAGCGGCAAGCATACCCAGATTCGCGGCGCATAGCATGACAAGGCAGCCTACAAACGGAATTTCGACTCCGAAAGCAGCCGAAATAAGCAGATATACTGCCAGTTCAAAAGCCCAGACACCGAGGCTTAATGAAAATGTCGCAACGATTTTTTTCCATGAATCAAGCGAGGCTGCACCTTTCAGGAATTTTTCCGAAAAATCGAAGAAAACTCCTAAGAATTTCGGTGATTTTGTTCTTAAGAACCGAACGAATTCAAGCGGTTTTGATGAAAACGCAGCAGAAAGCGCAAAAACGAACAGAATGGCGAAAAGAAGCGACGCAACAAGCGCCAGAATCTTCATGTTATCCTGAAAAGGATAGAAAAAGAGTGTCGCTGAAAGAATCAGTGCAATCGTAAGTCCGTCAAAAACGCGCTCAACAAAAACCGAAGCGAACGCAGAAGGAATACTGATTTTGAATATTTTTCCGGCAATTGCGGCGCGGACAATTTCGCCGATACGCACCGGCAGAACGTTGTTCACCGCATAACCCGCGACAATAACCGGTGCAAGTTCCGGAATTTTGAAGCTGCCTATATGTCTGAGAAGCACTTTCCAGCGCAGAGCACGGACTGAGAAAGCGGCAAGATAAACCAGAACACCGCATAAAATCAGGAACTTGTTGCCTTCAGAGAGATATTTTCTGAAAAGTTCGAAATCAAGTTTCCTGAAAAGAAGAAAAAAAAGAACTGCGACAATAATGAAACTTATTGCGATTTTCAGATTTTTTTTGAGAGCCATACGACTATTTTACAGCAAGAACCGCAGCCGTCTGTGCGGGAAGTTCGATTTCAAGCGTTCCGTCACCCGAAACGGTGTAGCTTTTGCCTTCCGAACCGGGGAAAACGTTGACAAGATTCGTTCCGCCGTTGAAATTCGTCTTCATGACAGCGCCTTCATACGATGTTTTCGACGGATGATTTTTGTTCGTGTTGATGACAACGAGCATTCTTTCGTTTTTGTAAACCCTTTCAAAAGCGAGGATTCCGGCATCGCTTTCATCGCCGGTGTGGTCAGTCGACCATACGATATTCAAATCGCCGCGGCGCAGCGGAGCATATTTCGCGCGAAGTGCCGCCATCTTCGAAATGTGCTGGAAAGTCTCGTTTTCAGTGTCGTAACTGCTTGTCCAGAGCGCTTCGCGGTTTGCCGGATCGTTGCCGCCGCTGAAATTCTGCTCGGTTCCGTAGTAAATGCACGGGATTCCGTCCATCGTGAACATAAGCGAAAGTGCGTTCTTAAGCGCGTTTTTGTCCGGCTGCTCGTAAAGGAAACGCGGCAGATCGTGGTTATCCATGAAGTTGACCATGATCTTCTGCGGGCTGAGCACGTTCCCGTCAGCATCCTTTACGCCTGAAACGGTGCCGTAACGCGGAGATTCACCTTCGCCGAGCGCACTGCCGTCGCGGTGCTTGTTCCACCTTTCGTTGAAAAGACCTTCAAAATTCTTCGTTGCGTTTCCCCATTTGAAAATCGAGTCAAACACCTGGAATTTCTGGGAAAAATAGAAGACCGAATCCATTTCGTCGTGCTGAGTGAAACTGCCCAGAAGAACATCGTCGCCATCGAAAGCCTCGCCGAAAATGAAGAAATTCTCTTTGCCGATGCTTTTCGCGTAGCTGCGCATCGCCGGAGTGAAAACCTGCCAGAACTCGTGCTCGACGTGCTTGATGGTATCGACTCTGAAACCGTCGATGTCAAGTGCACCGATCCAGTACTGGAACACTGAAATGAGTGCATTTCTGACATCGGTCCTCGTGGTGTCAAGGTCTTTGAGACCGCCGGGGAAGTCGCCTTTTACGACCTGATAGCGGCTGTCCCAGGTAACTGTTCTGCCCATTCTGTTGTACCAGTCGTCGTTGTGGAACTCTGCCGGTTCGGGCGGAACGCGGTTTATTTCAGGCATATAGACCCATTTTATCGGAGCGACACCTGATTCTCCCGCATCGGAGAACGAGCGGATCTTGCGCGGATCGAAGTCAGGGTCCCATTCGCTGTAGCGGACGATCCCCATTTTCTGCGGATATTCTTCGTTTTTGCATCTCCAGACGCAGTTCGCGTAGCAGTCGTTGCCTTCGGGAAGCCACGAAATATTTTCCTTTGAATACTCCTGAGAGCAGATCTGATTTTTCACGTTTTCGTCTTCAACTCCCGTAATGTGACCGCAGTAAGCATCGCACGTCATGTCGCTGCCCATGACCATTTCGTCAGGCTGGTCGTTCTTGTTCATGTCGTAGTAGAAAAGCTGACCGACGTGGTTGGCAACGATATCGAGAATGACTTTTATGTCGTTTTCGTGAAGGATCTTAATCATTTCGCGCAGTTTTGCCAAATCACCGAAATGCGGGTTGACAGCCTTGAAATTCTGCGTCCAGTAGCCGTGATAACCTGCAATACCTGCATCGGAATCGACGTTTTTGACGACCGGACTGATCCAAAGCGCCGTAACACCGAGTTTTTTGAGGTAGTCGATGTTGTCGATTATTCCCTGAAAATCGCCTCCGTTCCACGATGTCAGCGACTTTTTGTTGACGTTGTAGTTGTTGTTGACGTCGCCGTCTGCAAAACGGTCGGTGATAAGCTGATAAATCACCTCGTCGCGCCAGTCTGTGACATTGTTTGTAATTTCGATCGGCCCTTCTATTTCACTCGTATTAACGCATGAAACGACAAGCGCCGCAAAAAGAATAACGAAAACAACTTTGATTTTATTCATAAGTCTCTCCAACAACAAAAGAACTTAGTGATGAAAACTTATCTGTTTGACCCCGAATAGACAAAATCCTTGA
The DNA here is from genome assembly GCA_002310995.1 of bacterium UBP6_UBA1177. GTDB lineage: Bacteria > UBP6 > UBA1177 > UBA1177 > UBA1177 > UBA1177. The sequence continues at coordinate 18,721 of DBYV01000047.1, forward strand.
TGTAAAGCTGCATCATGATGTTGTCGCCGTAAACATTTATCCGGGGGAAATAGATTATATCGATCATATCGCCGACTACCGGTGCATTTCCGTGATTCAACAGACCGAAACCTATTGCATTGAAGGTCATGTTCGTGTTTTTCGCGCCGAGTTTCCAGTGGAGATGGCTTCTGTTGATGATGCTCTGCTTAAGAATTTTGACGTTTCTCGCAAGGAAATTCGGTTCAGGGTTGTTTATTCCGAAAGGCTCGAGCTTCGAAAGGGCGACGACAAGATCCGGAACAAGCTCTTTAAGCTGAAGTTCCGCATCGATTTCGGTCATCTGACCGCCGACTTCCTCTTCAAGCTCTTCAGCGACAATTTCGTCGAATTTATCAATAAATTCAGCTATTTTTGATTCCTGAATCGTAAGCCCTGCCGCATATTTGTGACCGCCGTACTGAACCAGATAGTTGCTCAGTCTCTCCAAAACTTTGTAGATATGGAGCTGCGGAATGCTTCTTACGCTGCCGCGGCCGATACCGTCTTCGACCGAGATCATGATCGTCGGTTTATAGAACTTCTCCACAAGCCTCGACGCAACGATGCCGATTACGCCGGGATGCCATTTTTCGGAATATAAAACTATCGAATTTCTCTTTTGAATAATGTCACTGTTTTCGACTTTCGCCAGAGCCTGGTCAAAAATCTCGGCTTCGAGCTGCTGGCGGTATTCGTTAGTCAGATTGAGCTCTTCCGCCATCTTGAGAGCCGCTTCGTAATCAGTGCTTTCGATAAGTTCCAGGCCTTTTATCGCGTTTCCGATTCGACCTGCCGCATTGAGGCGCGGCGCCATTTTGTAGCTTATCACCGAAGGAGTGATTTCTTTGAGCGATTTAAGTCCGCAGATATTCGCCAGTGCCAGAAGCCCGGGGCGCTGGTTTTTCTGCATCTGCGTAAGACCGTATTTTACGAAGATCCTGTTCGATTCAAGGAGCGGAACCATATCCGCAACCGTTCCAAGTGCAACGATATCGAGATATTCAACCAGATTCGGAAGCGTTCCCGTGAAAAATCCGTCTTTTTCGACTATTTTCTTGAAAACCATAAGGAACGAAAAAGCAACGCCGACAGCTGCCATTTCCTTGAAAGGATACTGGCAGTCAGGCTGGTGCGGATTGACGATCGCGATAGCCGGAGGAACTGTCTCGCCGACATGGTGATGGTCGATTATTATTGTCGCCAGACCGAGATCTTTGGCATATTTGACTTCATCGACACTTGTGATTCCGCAGTCAACAGTGATTACAAGCTCGCCGCCGTTTGTCGCGATCTCTTCCAGAGTGTAAGTGTTGAGTCCGTAACCGTCTTCAAGTCTGTGCGGAATGTAGTGGTCAACGCTTGCGCCGAGATGCGAAAGGAACTGGTACATAATCAAAGTCGAAGTGATGCCGTCGACATCGTAATCGCCGTAAATTACTATCTTTTTCTTGTTTTTTATGTAGTCGATTATAATTCCTGCCGCTTTTTCAGCATCTTTGAGAAGGAAGGGATCTGGAAGCGATTTGATTTTCGCCTGAAGGAACATGCTCGCAGTTTCGACATTGTCGATTCCGCGGTTCACGAGGACAGTCGCAACCGTTTTGGAAATCCCGAGCGTCTTGCTTAAATCGTCGATTTTGCCCGGATCAGGATTGAGTATTTGCCATTTCGGCTTCATCTATGCTGCTGTTCCTCTTCTTTTGTTCATATACCTTTCAATATAAAGCGTAATGGGAGAAGCGATGAAGAGCGAAGAATAAGTACCGACAACAACACCGATGCACATAACGCCTGCAAAACCCGAAATGATTTCGCCGCCGAAAATGAGAAGCGCGAGAACCGAGAAAAGAGTAGTGATCGAAGTGAGGAAAGTTCTCTGCAGAGTCTCGTTGAGGCTTGTATTCATCTTTTCCGCAAGAGTATTTCCCTTGTTCGGGTCTTTCATGTTTTCCCTGATTCTGTCGAAAATGACGATCGTATCGTTGATCGAGTAACCGACGATCGTAAGAAGCGCCGCAACAACGGTGAGGTCAAACGAGAATCCGAAAAGCGACCAGATTCCGAGAGCGATCATAACGTCGTGGAAAAGAGCGATAACTGCGCCGGGAGCAAACATGAAGTTGAATCTGAACGCGATGTAGACAAGAATTGCGATGAGAGCGTAGAAAACAGCCATAATCGCTGAAAGTTTCAACTGCTGACCGACTTTCGGGCCTACGAGTTCGACTCTTACGAGGTCTGCTTTCGCTTCCTGATTTATATTGTCGATTGCGTTGACGATTTCGTTCGTCATACCTTTGAGCATAAGTTTGTAGATGTGTCTGTCGCCGACTTTGTTGTATTTGATCGCATCCTTTTCGATAACCGGAAGTTTGGTCTCTGCGATAAGCGCGTTCATAGCTTCTTCGCTGATTTCCTTGTCGAACCAGATTTCTACTCTGTCGCCGACCTGTGAATCAAAGTGGGTTTTGAGCATCTTAGCATCGCTGAATTTTGCTTTTGCAGCATCAAGGAAAGCGTTGATCGTCGCGTCATCAACCATCGAAATGTTTTTGAAGCGCACTAAGTATTCGTTCTGCTTGCCCTCGAACTGCTGGATGTCGTTTGCTCCGAACTGACCCATAACTTCTCTGACCTGCTGCTGCGTTACGCCGTCAGCCTTGATCTGGATTTCGGTTCCGCCGGCAAAGTCGATACCGAAGTTAAAACTCTTGAAAATGACAAGAAGGACAGAAATCGCGACTAAAACGCACGAAATCGGGAACAATATTTTTGATTTGCCTATAAAATCTATTTTGAGTTCATTTAATTTCATCTTCAACTCCCTTATTTAACGTGTGAAAACATCTTGATGTGTGCTTTCAGGAAATAGTTGAAAACAACTCTTGCGACGAAAATCGCGGTAAACATACTTGAGCAGATACCGATGAGAAGGGTTATTGCGAAACCTTTGATCGCGCCGGTACCAAACTCCCAGAGAACGAAAGATGTTATCGCAGTCGTCAGGTTGGCGTCGAAAATTGCCGACCATGCCTTGTTGAAACCGCTTTCAATCGAAGCTTCGAGAGCTTTGCCAACTCGAATTTCCTCTTTGATTCTCTCGAAAATAATAACGTTCGCGTCAACTGCCATGCCGACCGTAAGAAGAATACCTGCGATGCCGGGGAAAGTAAGCGTTGCGCCGAATGTAGCCATCGCCGCCATGATGAAAAGAAGGTTGAGGAAAAGGGCGAGGTCTGCGATAAGTCCTGCAAAACCGTAGTAAAGGAACATGAAAACTACGACAACCGCAAAGCCGACAGAAACCGCGACTTTACCTTTATCAATAGAGTCCTGACCAAGGCTCGGACCGACCGTTCTGTTTTCTTCGAATGTTACGGGAGCGGGAAGCGAACCTGCTCTGAGAACGAGTGCGAGGTCTTTTGCTTCCTGGAAGATCGAGTTGTAGTCACCGTTTCCGCCGAGGGTGATCATTGCGCTTCCGCCTTCGATCCTCGACTGGATTACAGGTGCGCTGTTGACTTTTTCATCAAGGATGATCGCCATTTTGCGCTTGATGTTTTTGCCTGTTACATCTGCGAAAATCTCTGCGCCGACTTTGTCGAAGTTCATGCTGACATAAGGTCTGTTTTTCTGCTGGTCAATCGAAACTCTTGCATCTGTGAGCATGTCGCCCGTGATGTAAGCCTGACGGTAAAGCAGCCATGACATATATTCTTTCGTTCCGTCTGCCAGTTCGTTCTCTTCAAGAAGGAATTCGGTTCCTTCCGGAGCTTTATCTTTGAGGAATTCACGGAGTTTGTTGCGATCTTTCGAAGTTGCGTATTTGTAAGTAAGGACTGCACCTTCTGAATTCGATCCTCTGCCTGTAACAAGCGTGATCCCTTCAGGAACTTCGCCCTGATATTCGCCGAGCGGATCTTTGTCTTCAGCGACGATTTTGAACTCAAGCTGTGCTGTCTGGCCGATGATGCTTCTTGCTCTCTCGACATCTTTGTAGCCCGGAAGCTGAACAAGTATTGAGTTCTCGCCCTGTTTCGTAACGATCGGCTCTTTGAGACCGAGCTCGTCGATTCTCGAACGAAGCGTTTCAAGCGTCTGGTCAACAGCGTTTGTTTTGAGCTGCTGAACGTATTCATCTCTCATTGTGAGAGTGTAGGAATTTCCTGAACTTCCGGTTTTTTTGAGATCTCCGAAGTAGTCGATGACTTTGTCTCTGAAAAGGTCTTTGTTCGCGCCTTCTGCGAGTTTGACTTCAATCGCATAGCTTTCGGGGAGAACTTTTACCGTTTCATAAGGAATTTTCTCATCGTCAAGTCTGATCCTGATTTCATCGGTTCTGCGGTCGAGCCTGTCGGTAGCCGCCTTTTCGGTGTCTACGCTGAGGACGAAGTGGATACCGCCTTTGAGATCGAGACCCAGGCTCAGCCCGCTGTTTATCTTTTCAGCCCACGGATTTTCTTCCGTGCCGATAAAAGTCGGGATAAGCGCAACACATGCAGCGACAATAAGCAGTAAAACAAAAATTGCTCTTGCCAACCAATTTCTTTCCATAACAATCAATCTCCATTTATATTGTTTTTACTCTTCCGTTCCCTTGGAAATAACGCTTGAAACAGCAGCTTTCTGCACAGTGACTACAACTTTCGGGTTCTGGCAGATCTCTACTTTGAGTTCGTTGTCCTTAACCTCGGCGATTCTTCCCTGAAAACCGTTGCTCATCATAATTGTGTCGCCTTTTTTAAGCTGATTGAGCATCTCATTGTGTTTTTTCATTTGTTTTCTCTGCGGGAGAATAACAAGAAAGTAAAAAATTCCGAAAATAAGGATAAACGGCAGAAGCATATTCAAAATTCCCATTGCTCCGCCCTGTTGGGTAGCTTCCTGCGTTATCGACAAATTACCTAATAAATTCAACGTGTTAGCTGTCACACCTATCTCCATTTTTAAAGGTCAACAAAAAAACAAGCGACAGAGTGTAGCACAATTTTTTTTTTTAGCAAGAAATGCTAATGCCGTGGAGAGAAAAATCATCGGTCGTTCAAATAAAAATTTACTTAATTTCTTTTGTCTTTATAATATTCCGATTTTTTTGTTTGATTTCGGTTTCAGGGTGTGTTTTGAAGAGTTCTGCAAATTTCAGAGTCGGTTTGTTTTTGCTTTTGTCGTTTCTGATGATAATCGGGTTTGTTGTCTTTATTCTTATTAGGAAAAACGTTTTCACAAACCATCTTTATTTTACTCTCTCGTCATCTACCGGTGAGGGTATTACCGAGGGTATGCCGCTTTTGTTTTCCGGATTCGAAATCGGAAAAGTCGAGCATTTCGAGCTTGACAATAAAGGGACGGTTGTTGTTCTTGTCAAAGTACCTGAAGAACACGCTGTCAGAATCAACAAAAGTTCCGTTTTTACGCTTGAAAGGCCGCTCATAGGTTCTTCAAGGTTTATTGTGACGACTCCCAATCTTACCGAAACTATGGCAGACCAAAACTATGTTTTTGAAACGCAGATGGTTGATGACATCAATGAAGTCATTAAAAAGCTTCAGCCGATGGTCGAAAAAATCGACGATATTGCGACAAATCTTAAAAAACTCACAGACGAAGAAAGCCACCTCAATAAAACTCTTGTCCATGTCGAAAAAATCACGAACGATCTTGCTCAGAAACGCGGTATAATCGAGATGATGGCCGGAGACAAGGCCGCTGCGGCGCAGTTCCGCGAAGGAGTGGCGCACCTGAACAACTCTTTGGGTGAAATCGAAACTCTGGTAAGTAACGCCAACAAAACGCTTGTCAAGGCAGATGATCAGATTCTGGGTGATGCGGGAACACTTTCCAAAGTCAATCTGATAGTTGAGGATGTTAATAAAAAAATGGTTGCTCTCGACGCTTTGATTGCATCACTTATAAAATCAGGCGAGAATCTTCAGGAAGGAACCAAGGATATGGATGTTCTGAGAAAAGATTTAGATTCGATCATCAATTCTGTCAATTCGATGGTTAAGGACGTGCGCAGCGTACTGCCAACGACTCAGGACAAGGAGATAGGGTTGCCGTGATGAAATTTCTAGTCTCTATTCTATCGTTTTTACTTCTGATTTCGTGCGGAGCCGGCCATATTCCGACATGGAGGCAGAATGCGGCAGCCGATAAGGCTAATTTTATCGAAAGCAGTTTTATCGGAAATGAAAGCTATGCCTCGAAGTATTTTGACAAAATGTTGGAGGATTTCAGGATGACTGTAGATCCCGACGAGATAGTTAAGGCTTATCTGGCAAGGTGCGCCGTCAGTTTTGCTCTTCTTGAGTATTCCGATTGCGGCGAAGCGGCCGACATGCTTCCGCTTTTGAAGAACAAGGAAAATATTGTTTATTACAATTTTGTTTCGGGCAAAGTGCGTGCTTCGGAGGATCTTCCGAAGAAATACCGCGATATTGTTGAAGTTTCCCAAAACTGTAACGTTGAGAAGGCAAATTCTGACATTTCTTCGGAGAAAGATCCGACAACTCTTCTGATGAAGGCTTCGTTTCTTGTAAAAAAGAACTGCTACAATGACGAAACGGCAGCTATTGCAATTGATGCAGCTTCGAAAGAGGGGTGGAAAAAGGTCGTTCTGAAGTATCTCGCGCTACAGCTTTCGTATTTTGAAAAACGCGGTGAAACTCAGAAAGCGGGACTTGTAAAAAAGAGAATGGAACTTGTTGTTTCGGAAGAATGACTTTGTAAATAGGAGGAGTTATGAAAATCATTCGTCTACTTTTCTTGGCCATTTGTCTGGTTTTTGTTTCGTGCGGAACTTCTGATACGAAATCGGATTCAGAACCGCAGAAAAGCGCTCCGGCACAGACTGAAAAAAAGAGTTCGTCTGCAAAGAACATTAAAGTTTCCAACGATCCGGAAGCTTTTGTTGAAGCTGTCAGATTGAACGATTCTGCGCTTATCGACAAATTTCTTGCTGCAGGAGCTGATGTCAACGCAAAAAACAAGAGCGGTGTCTATCCGCTTCACTGGGCTGCATGGCACGGAAATCTTGAACTTGTCAAGAAGCTTGTCGCAAAGCAGGCTTATGTTGATGTAATGGACGGCTACCGCGATGAAACGCCGCTTTCATGGGCTGCAAAAAAGGGCAACCTCGAAGTTGTTAAATTTCTCGTTGAAAAAGGTGCTGCGGTCAACAATTCCGACAGATATAAAGAAACTCCGCTTATGGATGCCGCAAGATACGGTCACGACGAAATGGTCCGTTTCCTGCTTTACAACAATGCGAAGATCAACGATGTCACGGTTGACGGCGTAAGCGCACTGATGTTTGCGAGTATGAACGGTCACGAAAAAGTTGTAAAAACGCTTCTTGAGTTCAGAGCAGATATCAACAAAATCCACTTCAAAACAAGTAAAACGGCCCGCGGTTATGCGGAAGAACGCAAGTTCAAGAGTATTGTCGAGCTTATCGCACGTCAGGCAAAAGTCGAAGGCGACCTTATCAAAAGACCGGCAAAACCGGCTGACACGCAGTTCGTAACGACTCCTCCCGACCTTGAAACTCTTCAGAAAGCGTGGGCAGGAAGAGAGGATTATCTACCTGCGACACTTGAGGCTAAACACGTCACTTCGCACATGAACAAGTTTCTCCCCGATATCACGCAGTGCTATCAGAGCAGATACGAGCAGGGTGACCGCAACATGATGGGAACTATGGAACTTATGGTCCGTGTTGCCGGCAGCGGAGTAGTGCTTGATGCATATTTCACAACAGAAAAATACCAGTCTTCGCTTTTCGGAGATTGCATTCTTGATGCTATAAGGTCGCGTCCTTTCCCGCAGTTCTACGACGGACAGATCGATTTCAAATACACTTACACCATCTAAAAGCACCGTTTTCTTTTTGTTGACAAAATCCTTTTTATTGTATAAATATTAGAGAATATTATTTTGTTCTTACTAAAACGGGGGTGTGACTATGTTTAAGGTGGTATTTTTATTAGTTATTTTCTTCAGCTCTTCACTTTTCGGACAGTCAGTTCTTGATGACAAAGTCCAGCTGAAGGACGAGAATTTCGTAAAATCTGTTGAAAGCGCAGATACAATTATTCTCGGAAAGTATATTCAGGGCGGTAAAACCAAGGCTAAAGTTATGGTCGACAAAGTTTATGTCGGCGAAGCTTCCGGTGATATCGAGATCAACGGACTTGACAACGAAAAAATAAGGCTCCGTTACAAAAGAGACGCCTACAAAAAAGGAGACGGTTATGTCTTCATCCTCAAGAAAGGGGCAAAGGATTTCAGACTGCTTGAAGACAGTGTTACGATTCCTATTTCCAAAGACAACCGCGCAAACTTTTCCTTCAATACGCCTTATCAGATCAACTTCTGGCAGTTTTTTGATGAAAGGCTTGTCGAAGTGGCTATAAAAGCAATCCGTGAAAAAGCTGATAATATGCAGAATGATTCAACAAAAGAGACTTTTGACCAGCTCGTAAACGAGTTCATCGAGAAAAAGGATTCCGCGTCTCTCCGCACGGCGCTCGCTATTGCCAGACTTGGCGGACTTTCAATTGATGATGAAAAGTACAACTCTTTTATTGCTGGAACCGACACGCTTTCCTGCCTCGCAGTTAAATTTGCCGGCGAAATCAAAGGTGAGCTTTACTTCAATCAGAACGTTCTGACCAAGGCTGAAGGCTTCAATGCCGACAATCAGACCGCTTTCGGTTTTGCGGCAATGAATCTCTATTCCAAGCAGAGCGTTCCTGTTATCGGCAAAATGCTCAACAAAATCAGTCTTTACGCTCCTTCTTCGAGTGAATGCTTCCCTTACCAGAAACCGCCTACAAACAAAGAGGTTTTCGTAAGAGCGCTTATCGAAATTGATTCTCCCGACACAATAAGGCTTATCTCTTCGCAACTTGACAGCGGCGATGCAGACTGGCTTGCAAAAGTTCTTGCCATTATTTCCGAATACGACGGTGCTGACCTTGTCGAACTCGTTCTAAAGGCAGACACAAAAGAGAGAACTTCAGAAAGAAAACTTGAGTTTAGCAACTATTTCAACAAGGTAAAATCGAAGAGTGTCGCCGAGGCACTTATCGCTCTTTTTAACAAAAATTCTGATTCATACTGGAAAAAGAGAATTCTTTCGGTTGTCGGAACCTATCAGTTCGCTGAGTCGCTTCCGTTCCTCATTCAGGTTATGAACGAGGATTCCAAGGAAGAAATCAGAACGACTGCGGCTATGTCGATCGGTCAGCTCGGAAACGCAGGCGGCGCAAAACCGCTTTATGAGTTCATCGTCCGCGAAAAATCGATACTTGCTAAGTCGATAGGCATTCAGTCGATTGCAAAAATCGGTGACAAATCGGTTCAGGAGTACCTTAAAAAGCTCGTAAGCGAAGAAGCCGATCCGAAAGTTCGTGAAGAGGCTGCAAACGCTATTGAAGATAATTTGTTTATTCTCAGATACGGCAGAGAAAAAGATTGATCCCTTCACTTTCTCCCGAATCACTTGAAGCGTGGCTGCTTTGGCAGCATCAGCTTCAGCCTTTCACTTTCGATGAAAATTTCGCAGAAGAGATAAATTCCTCAATTTCAGAAGGAATTACGAAAGTTTTCAATAAATTAGAGTGCTCTTCCGTTTCTGTTGCTCCGGTTGCAAAAAATGTTGAAGAACCTGTTGATAAATCGCTTTCTCCGCTTGAAAGAGTAAGGGCGAGAGCTGAAAGATGCTCCGCATGCCGTCTTGCTGCAAAGCGGACGAATATGGTTTTCGGAGAGGGCAATCCCGAAGCTGACATAATGTTCATAGGCGAAGGTCCTGGCGAAGACGAGGATTTGTCCGGCAGACCTTTTGTCGGAAAGGCGGGACAACTTCTCACTAAAATAATTGAAAACGGAATGAAGATTCCGCGCAGTCAGGTCTACATCGCAAATATCGTAAAGTGCCGTCCTCCGGCAAACCGCGATCCGATGCCTGACGAAGCTCAGTGCTGCATCGGTTTTTTGAAGGAACAGATTAAAATTGTTAGTCCTAAGGTGATGATTTTACTGGGAAAAGTTGCGATGAAAAATCTGCTTGGCATTGAAAGTTCGATGTCTAAAGCGCGCGAAATGACCTATGAATACGAAGGGATAAAGGTTTTTGTTACATATCATCCGAGTGCGCTTCTCAGAAACGAAGCATACAAGCGGCCGGTCTGGGAAGATATAAAAAAGGCGATGAAATATTTGGGGATGATGTAACCTGAGACTTGTTTAAAAGTCTCATTGTTTGTTGAAATTAAGTTATTTTTTATATTGTGGTGGAAAAATGTTTGTAAAAAAACTTGCAACCGTTGTTTTTATTGCGTTTTTTTCGGCGAATCTTTTTGCTTCGTCGGTTCTCGAGCTTGTAGGGGCGCAGGATTCTGTCCATCCGTTCACTTCGAGAATCATTTCGACGGGTGCCGAGGCTGCCTATTTCAACCCGGCTGATCTTGCGACTCTTGATGACTCGTTTAAAATTGGTTTCGGAATGACGATCCAGAACAAATCGATAAGCCACGCAAAAAGACCTGACGGATACGATATTTCTTCTCATATTTATGATGTTGACACTGGAAACATGGGAGCAGGGATCGACGGATTTTACGCACCGATGGCAACTGCAGACCTTCTGAACAGGCGCGGTTCAGCCGACTATGACTCTTTTGACGGCGTCATCATGCTCGGAGCCGTTAAAAACATCGCGAAAAAAAGCCTCGAAAAAATAGGAGGACAGCTTACTGTCGGTGTTTATGCTCTCCTTCCGATTTCCGGGATCCAGACTCAGGAGCCTTTTTTCAACGATGAAAGGGAACAGTATTTCTCAAACAGCCTTCAGTTCGAGCTTTACGGTGACAGATTGAAACAGTTTAGCGCTGCTCTCGCTATTGCAGGACGTTTCGGCCGTTATTTCAGGATCGGCGCAGGGCTTGCGATCTCGACTTATACAAAAACTCAGAACCGCGTTTTTGTTCCAAGTCCGACTGAACCGTCGATACAGCTTATTAACGCCAAAATGAATGTCGGCGCATCTGTAATGCCTTACTTCTCATTCGTGGCAAATCCGGTCGCAGGCTGGCATCTCACCGGGACTTTCCATTTCCCGACGAACACGGGTATCGTCAAACTCAACAATGAAATGCAGGTTTTGGGCTGGGAATACGAAGAAGGAAATAAAACAGGTTACCTGACAGCCGAATCTTCGATGACTGCGGGTTATCAGCCTATAAAACTCTCGATCGGCACATACTATGATTTTAAGGTAAAAAACGACTACATACTTACTCCCATGGCAGGTTTCGAGTGGTCGAGATGGTCAACTTACGTTAACCGCCACGGCGAAAAACCTGCTGATAAATGGAGTGATACATTCTCTGCAACGGCAGGTCTGCTTATGAGACATCCAGAACGCAGAGCGGCTTTCGGTTTTAACTATGTTCCAAGTCCCGTTCCTGCTCAGACCGGCAGAGAGAACTATGTCGATAACGACAGATTCGGTTTTTCACTCGGATATCACGAGTATTTCAGCATCACGAAGGAGGTTAAGATCGGAGCCGGAATCAGCGGTTCTTTGCAGTGGCTTCTCAGCAGAACAGAAGAAAAGGATCTCGAACGTTCCGTGAAAGACGGCGGAATTGTCGATGAACTTCCTGACGATGCAGAATATTACGGTTCACAGGTCTCGGCGGAAGAGTTTGACGAGATAAAAAAAGGCATTCAGACAAATAACCCCGGTTTCCCCGGCTGGACAAGCAAAGGATTTCTTTTGAATTTAGGTATTTCAGCAGAAGTTATATGGTAATTTAACAATTTTTCATGGAGGAAAAGATGAAAAAATTTATGATTTCAATTGTTGCAATCTGTGCAACACTTTTTTTTGTTTCATGCGGCGGTGATAGCAAATCAACGACACCTGATACGACAGACACAACTGATACGTCAGATACATCTGATACGACAGACACGACCGATACATCAGACACGTCAGATACAACTGACACGACTGATACAGTAGATACGACTGATACATCTGACACGACAGACACGACCGATACATCAGACACGTCAGATACGACAGACACAACTGATACAGTAGACACGACCGATACATCTGATACGACAGACACGACTGATACATCCGATACTGAAGCTGATACCGCACCTGAAAATTGTGAACTCAGTGAACTCGAACAGGAATTTGTAGGAACATGGGCTCAAAAAATCATTCTCCGCTCGAAATCAAGCACGACTCT
>DBYV01000047.1:31047-47525 GCA_002310995.1 bacterium UBP6_UBA1177
AAACTGCAAACTTGATTTCAATAAAAAAGCGAACCAGATCTGCAAGACCGACAACCGCACCGGTGACAACATGGCAAATAAAGGTGTCGTAAAATTCAACGAACCAGATTCAAAATTCAACACGATCTTCCATCATTGGAAACCTGCTGATCTTCCGGGACACGAAAATGATGTTTATCTCGAGATCGCTGAAGAAGGCGGAGAAAAGACATTCAAGCTCAACAAAGACTGGGAACTCCGCGGTGCAAATATGACTGATCCTTCTACGGAAGAAATGATTTCCAATAAAAATGATAGCAGAATTTTCGACCATGACGGTGACGGAAATGCTGCTTTCACAATTAAGTTCAACGGTTTCGTAAGCGGTCCGATGTACTATGTCCAGAGACTCAGCCACATTCTTACCGGCAAAGTCGTAAGCGAAGGAAAAATCGAAGGAAACGTTGAGTGGACTGACGAGCAGTTTGCTCATCCGGATACCCCGAATGCTACTCTTAAAGGTCAGAAAACTACTGTTACCGATACCTCAAAAAGTGTTTTCCAGCTCGTAAAAGTTGATGATTCAATGGACTGTGCAACGCTTCTTGAGAATGCTGACAGCATTTTCGACATCGCTGATCCGAATACAGATGTTCCGCTTGAATAATTCATCGGTTCTTTGATTTTTCGAGCCCCTCTCCGGAGGGGCTTTTTTTAAGGAGTTTGTTATGAAAAAACTTATTATTCTGTTTTTTGCAGGCTGTTTTTTGATTTTTATTGCATCATGCGGCGGAAACGAAGGCGGAAAGGAAGCGGAAAAAGACTCTGAAAGCAATGCTGAAACAAGCAACGATGAAGCTGCTGAAAAAGATGACGAAGCTCCTGATGAAGAGACAACTGTTTCCGACAATGAAAACGGGGAATCGGACGAAGCTGAGGAAGTGACTGAAACGCCCGACAGTGCCGAAACTGAGACCCCCAGTGAAAACATTTCTGAAAATTCTGTCACTGAAGAGGAGATCGAATCGAATTTTGCCGGAACATGGGCTCAGAAAATTATTTTCAGATCACAGTCAAGCGCTACTTTCGCAAAAAATGTTCCGAGCGTGACAACGCGCTACCTTGTTGTTGAGATCAGAAGAAACGAGAATGGTGAATTTGATTTTTTCAAAAAAGGCGACCGTATCTGCCGCACTGACAACCGGACAGGTAACAATGCTCTGACATTCGGCGTAGTCCGTTTCAACGAGCCCTTTTCCAAACTGAACACTGTTTTTTTCCACTGGAAACCGAAAGATATCCCGGGGCAGGAGAATGTGCCCTATCTTGAGATCGGAAAAGCTGACGGCGGATACACTTTCAGGCTCAACAGAGATTACGAACTGCGCGGTGCAAAGATGGACGATCCTTCGACTGAACCTATGGTTGCAGATAAAAACGATCCTAGGATCTTTGACCATGATGAGGACGGACATCCTGCTTTCACGGTAGGATTCAGCGGCTTCGCGAATGGAGATATGTACTATGTCCAGAGACTGAGCCACATAGTTACAGGAAAACTTGTCGCAGAGGGCAGGATAGAAGGCAATATCGAGTGGTGGGAGGATCAGTTCTCTCACCCTGACACGCCGGACAAGACTCTTGCTCTGCAGAAAACGACTGTCACGAATACAGAAAAGACAGTTTTTCAGATGATAAAAGTTGATGACTCAATGGATTGCGAAACTCTGCTTGAAAGAGCCGACAAAGGCGAGATCTTCGATATTGCCGATCCGAACACCGACGTTCCGCACAACAAATACGAAGAATAGGATCTAATCGTAGATTCCTTTGCCCATGCAGCACTGTTTGAATTTCTTGCCGCTTCCGCATGGGCACGGATCGTTTCTTCCGACTTTCGGAGCATTGCGTTTGACAGGTTCTTTTTCAAGGTTCGGAGCAGTTGTGTTTTTCTGGACTTCGGCTTCTTTCTTCTGCTCTTTCTGCTCGAATTTTTCGACAGCTTCCTGTGTTACGACCTGAACTGAGAAAAGACGCTTTACAGCTTCGGTGTAGATGCTGAACATCATATCCTGGAACATCGCGAAACCTTCGCGTTTGTATTCTAGTTTCGGGTTTTTCTGTCCGTAGCCGCGCAGTCCGATGCCTTCACGGAGGTGGTCCATGCTGAGAAGATGGCGTCTCCAGAAGATGTCGAGAACTTCAAGAACGATGTGGCGCTCGATCTCGTTGCTGAGTTCCTTGTCGTACTGCGACATTTTCTTGTCGTACTGTTCAAGCAGGAAATCGTAGCATTTCTGCGCCATGATCTGCATCGCGGCTTCGTTTTTGTGCCCGATGTAGTTGTTCGGGTTGATGATGTCTGCGAACATACTTTCATCGAGCTGAGCGCGCATCTCTTCGTTGTATGCGAGAACTCCGGCGAGGAAATCCTTTACCATCGCGTAATCCCAGCTGTCCGGAGTCGATTTTTCCGGAATTATGTTGTTGAGATTTGTGTTGATGATATCTTCGATCATTGAGTAGATGACCTGTTTGTTTGCTTCACCGCCTGTCAGAATGCTGCGGCGCAGAGCGTAGATTGTCTTTCTCTGCTGGTTCATGACATCGTCGTATTCAAGGACGTTCTTACGGATGCTGAAGTTGTGCCCTTCGACCTTTTTCTGTGCGTTTTCGATTGATTTTGAGATGAGTTTGTGCTCAATCGGCTGATCGTCTTCAAGACCGAGACGCGACATTACGGTTGAAAGTCTTTCGCTGCCGAAAATACGCATAAGATCGTCTTCGAGACTGAGGTAGAATCTAGATGAACCGGGGTCACCCTGACGCCCGCTTCGGCCTCTGAGCTGGTTATCGATTCGTCTTGATTCGTGGCGCTCTGTTCCGATGATGTGGAGACCGCCTGCAGCGAGAACTTCTTTCTTTTCTTCGGCACAGATTTTTTCGTATTTTGCGAGAATTTCCTTGAATTCCGGTGATTCAGTATCGACGAATTCCATTGTCGCTTCTGCTTCGGCGTAAGCCAGTTTTTCAGGATTTCCGCCAAGCACGATATCGGTTCCTCGGCCTGCCATGTTTGTTGCAATCGTGATTGTTCCTTTTCTTCCGGCCTGAGCGACGACGTCAGCTTCCTTCATATGGAATTTCGCGTTGAGGACATTGTGCTTGATTCCCTGTTTTGTGAGAAGGTTGCTCAGTCTTTCCGATTTTTCTACCGAAACGGTACCAACGAGAACCGGCTGGCCTTTTGCATTTTTTTCAAGAATCGCTTTGACAACAGCGTTTTCCTTTGCAACCTGTGTTTTGTAGATTTGATCTGGCATATCCTGCCTGATGACGGGTTTGTTCGTCGGAATTACGGTGACTCCGAGGTTATAGATTTCGGCAAACTCACGCGCTTCGGTGTCGGCGGTTCCTGTCATACCCGAAAGTTTGTCGTACATTCTGAAGAAATTCTGGTATGTGATGGTTGCCAGAGTCTGGTTTTCGCGCTCGACTTTGACACCTTCCTTTGCTTCTAGAGCCTGGTGGAGACCGTCGCTGTAACGCCTTCCTTCCATGAGTCGTCCGGTAAATTCGTCAACGATCATGACTTTGTCTACGCCGTCGATGTTTTTGACGACATAATCGACATCAAGATGGAACATGAAGTTCGCCTTCAGAGCCTGCTGGACGTGATGAACGAGCTCAAGATTTTCCGGTGCGTAAAGGTTGGTGACACCGAGAAGATTTTCGACCCTGTAGATACCTTCCTGTGTGAGAATCGCGTTTTTCGCCTTTTCATCCTTCGTGAAGTGTTCTTCTTCCTTGAGGGTTCTGACGACTGCATTGACTTTGACGTAAAGATCTGTACTTTCATCGCTCGGACCCGAAATAATGAGCGGAGTTCTTGCCTCATCGATAAGAATTGAGTCAACCTCGTCAACGATTGCGTAACGAAGATCGCGCTGGACATAGTTGTTTATGTCGTATTTCATGTTGTCGCGCAGATAGTCGAAGCCGAATTCGCTGTTTGTGCCGTAGGTTATATCGCTGTTGTACGCAATTCTTCTTTCTTTTGTGCCCATTCCGTTGAGAATCGTTCCGACCGAAAGACCGAGGAATTTGTAGATTCTTCCCATCCATTCGGCGTCGCGGGCAGCAAGGTAGTCGTTGACTGTGACAAGGTGTGCGCCGCGTCCTTCCAGAGCGTTGAGGTACATCGGAAGAGTTGCGACGAGCGTTTTACCTTCACCGGTTTTCATTTCGGCGATTCTTCCTTTGTGGAGAACTATGCCGCCGACAAGCTGAACATCGTAGTGCCTCATTCCGAGAACTCTTTTGCCTGCCTCACGGACAACAGCAAAAGCTTCCGGCAGAACTGAATCAAGCGATTCGCCGTTTGCTATTCTCTGCTTGAAATCGGCTGTTTTTGCCGCCAGATCAGCGTCGGAAAGGTTCTTCAGCGAATCTTCGAAACTGTTGATCTGAGCTATTACCGGCCTGATTGACTTCAAAAAACGGTCGTTTTCAGTGCCGAAAATCTTTTTGAACAAGTATTTGAACATATCGGAACTCCCGATTTTGAAGAATTAAAATTTGAAAAGGTCGCTAAGCTGTGTTTTTGCCTCGATTTCCTCACTTCCGTCCTCGCCTTCGTTTTTGATGAACTCAAACGAAGCGCAGAAATTGGCTTTGTCTCTTTCTCGGATGAAGGAACGCGAATCTTCACGGCATTCGTTGGTGTAATTCTCGTCGTGGAAACGACAGTTCATGCAACAGTGAAGGTCAGAGTAGCAGAACGGGCATACATCCTGTCTGCCGACTTTTCCGCGGATGTCCTCAAGTTCGTCATCAAGCGATTTTTTGCAGTTGTGACAGATATAAACAGCCATTTTTCCCTCCAAAAACAATAAAACGCGGAATTATAGGCATAAATATATAAAAATCAAATGTATAATGATGATTGCGGTCTATCTTACGCAGCGGACATGGTAGGGGTAGTGATAGAATTTGTTGTGTTTCGGCATATAATCTTGTGAGTCGTCAGGCTCTATTACAATTGCCAGTTCGTTTGTCATAGAGCTTGAAAAGAATGTGGTTGATGTCCAGAAACCGTAGTCCCACGGCATATCGAGAGGCCATGAATCGTTGTCGGAATCGTAGTTTATAATTGAAGTAAGTTCGTTTTTATTCGGCAGTCTCCAGTCGGAAAATCCTGCGTATTCAAGGTTTTCGCAGTAGGCGAGGGCTTCCTGCCATGTTTCTATTTCGGTGTAAGTTTTCTGCCATACCAGACCGCTTGAATAGTCTTTTGCTATACTGTCACCGCTTACGCTTGATATTTCAAAGTTTGCTGCCGGAAGTCCTTTGCCGCGGACGCACATCACATTGTAAATGCTTGATTTTGTAGCAAGGTAGTAGATGAAACCTTTGTTCGGATGGAATATCCACACTCTCTCCGGATCGTTTTTGTAAAATGCGGATGTCCACAGATAGTTGCCGCTGCCGGATACCGGAATATCTGTAAAATATCCCGTATTGATTGACGTGCTGGAACCGGAGTAGAGGACTATTGTCATTATTTCCTGCGGTGCCGGCATTCTCCAGTCGGAAAATCCTGCGTATTCAAGGTTTTCGCAGTAGGCGAAGGCATCGTTCCAAGTGTAAGCCTTTTTTGAAATTGTCTGCTGCCACTGCAATTCGGTATTTTTGTCGATGACGATGGTTTCATCTGAAACAGTTTTCAAGACCAGACTTTGCTGTTTGCATTTTCCTTTTGCCGCATACTGAGCATCCTGACCGTAAAAATCTTTTCCCTCTGCCGGGCACTGAATAACATCTTCCATGCTGTAACAGCTCTGTTGTCCAGAACAGATGTTGCCGAGTGTCGGAGCAGTCGCAACTTTGTTGCATCCGCCGTCATTCCAGCTGAAACCTTCAAGGCATCCGCAGTAATAAATAGTTGCATTCACAGGGGTACAGACTTTGTCCGAGTTTGCGATTTTTGAACAGGGATCGCTGTCGCACGGATTGACGCATTGTGAGCCGTTCCAGCTGTATCCTTCGGCGCATTCGCACTTGTATGCTGATTCTGTTTCAGGTAAGCATGCACCTGTTGAACTGGGCATATCGCATGATTCCGGTTTGCAAGGATTTTTAACGCATTCGGAACCTTTCAGGAAGTAGCCTTCTTCACAGACATCAGATCTCACGCAGCGTGCAAAATACTCAGGAATTACATCGCCTTCTCCTTTGGACATCATTTTCAGTTCGCCATAGACAAAATCAACTATGTTTACCATGCCGCCTTGTGATGTGGCTGAGAAAAAAACCAACATGTCATGCATCGGCGTGATCGGAAAATCAGTTGCCGGTCTGTATTTTTCGTAGTTTATAATTGAAGCAAGTTCGTTTCTGTTGGGCAGTCTCCAGTCGGAATATCCTGCATAAATCAGGTTTTCACAGTAGAAAAGCGCTTCTTTCCATTTTGTCATTCCTTTGTCTGTGTAATTTTTCTGCCACATAAGCCCGCTTGCGGAATCGGTAAGAACTTTGTCACCGTTGACTGTTGATTCTTCAAACACAGGAGCAGGGGATTCATCGCCGCGGACGCACACAGCTGCACGTTGATTATAGTTGTTGAAGAGTGAAGATGTTGTACCGGATGAAATGGAGAGTGACCACGGCTGGTTGTTGTAGTGGAAGATTTCAGAAGCCCAGACAGCACTCTCCTGAAGCGGGAAATATATTTCGTTAAGTTCCTTGTCTTCATTTGTAACAGGCGCGATCGACATGAGCTCATGCAGTTTTGGCAGCCTCCAGTCGTTTTTTCCGGCATAACTCAGGTTCCCGCATATCTCTGCGGCTTCGTTCCATGAGTATGATGTGTATTCAGGCAGATGGTGCCATTCAAGTCCTGTGTTTCTGTTTACAATAGTCGGTTCATCAGGAAAGTCGGAATTTACTGTGAAATCTTTCGGAGAGCAGAAGCCGAGCTTTGCATACTGAGCATCCTGACCGTAAAAAACTTCGTCGTTTTCTGCCGGGCACTCTATTTCTCCGCCGTTATTGTAGCAGGAGTACATCCCTGTGCAGATGTTTGCCAAAGCAGGTTTCTGCGCTATACAGCCGCGTCTTTCTCCCCACCACCAGTAGTTTTCATCGCATTCGCATATATATCTGCCGGCTGTTGAATTAAAGCAGGTTCCTGTGGCATTAGGGATATCTTTGCACGGTTCGTTTTCACACGGCTCTGCACATTTTTCTCCGTCCCATAAGTAAGCAGGCAGACATTTGAAATAGCAGCGGTTGTAAGATGTCTCTTCGCTGTAAACGGCCGTTGCTGAAGGTTCCCACTCTTCGCCGTTCCAAGTCTGTGTTACCTCTGAAACTTTGGTCCACTGGGCATTTTCGGGAAGTCCTGTGCAGTTTTCCTTTCTCTCGTCGGCTTTGCAACGCGCTCCTTCCCATGCATATCCTTCCCAAGTGTAGTTTTCCTTGCATTTGCAGGAATATTCCTCTTCCTCTGAAACACATTCGCCGGTAGAATTTTCTATATTTTTACAGGGATTTTTACTGCACGGATCTTCCGGCACTTTATCTTTATCATCATCTGTATCCGCATCATGTTCGTCATTGTCGTCTGTATCACTTTCATCATCGTCGTTTTCATCAACCTCGGCAATGTCGTTGTCATCATCGGTGTCGTAGTCAGAATCGTCGATGACGGCAGTCCCATCTTTTTTTGAACTGCTGCATGAAACAGCCGCAACAAGCAGTAAAACAACAAAAAATAAAAAGAAATTTTTCATGGCAATCCTCCGAAAGAGAAACGCAAAACAAAACGCAGTAATTTTGCTGATAAAAAATGAAAATTCAAGAAGCTATTGAGATTTTAAAAGGTAGCTGTGATTTGTCCAGGCTTATTCGGCGTTGGATTTTCTTGTAAAAAATGCGAATCCGAAAACGAATAGAATTGCTGCAATAAGAGCAAAAATACCGGTATTTTTGTCATCGATAGCCGTTACAGCGCAACTGCCGCCGTCATCGTCGCCAGACATACATGTAAGGTCGCCTTCTTCGCATTTGTAGCTGAATTCTTTTGATTTGATCGGAAGACCGATAAGTTCGCTGTTTGTTTCAAGTTTAACTTTCGACTTCTGGATTTCGATCTGTGCCATAAGGTCTTTCGGAATGTTGAAATCAGCCGTGAAAAGCAATGTTTTTTCTTCGCCGGCTTCAAACGAAACCGGAGTATCGAAAACTATATCCAGAACATTTGAAGTCTCTCCTGGTGTCGCGGACGCAAGCATCATTTCGTTTTCAGCGGAAGCGTTTTTATCAACATCAAGATAAACAGCAATCTTTTTGATACCTTCGTTGAATTTTACTGATTTGCTTGTTGTTTTGAGGGTGATTTTTTTGATGCTGTTGCTATGCGCAATCGATTTTGCTCTTACCTGAAGAATTCCGACAGAAGATTTGTTTATATTTGATGGTGATGGAACAGGAGGCTCAACACTTCCTTTTGTGAAAACAAAAGCTTCGGTCGTTGGTTCGAATGAAAATTCTGCGAAATTCATCGGGCTTTCCGAAATCTCGGCTGTAACATTTTCAATTTTGCTGAACGAGAATCTGTCGATATCTTCAATGTAAAAATAGAAACTCGTGTTTACAGGAATCGATTCAGGATTTTTATATGAAACATCGGCAACAATCAAAAAATGATGAAGTACATTCGTTTCATAAACAGCAGAATCATTTTTCAAACCCAGTGCAACACTGTTCGCTTTCGGGCTCTGCGGATCGGTAACTTCAGTGTCGCCTTCATCGAAAACACCGTTTCCGTTTTTATCGTAAACCAGTCTGATGTTGCCGACATTTGTAGCCTGATCTTTGACGTAAAGGCTCGCAACGAGTGAATCAAACGAGAAGTTTTTACCGTTTTCTTCGGTCGTTGCCATGATGGTAAACTGTCCCATAACAAGTTTTTCTGCCGGAGCTGCAACGATTATAGCCGATTCGCTGAGAGGAGAGTTCTTGCCTTTTGCAACAGTGATTTTTGCACTTTGCGCAAAGAGTGAATCGTCAGTTACACAGCCTCCGTTTTTGCAGACTTTACCTGCGCCGCACTCTTCGTCTTTTGTGCAGCCTTCGCCGTCGCCGTAGCCGCCGCAGTTCGTGAGGTCGGGATTTTCGCATGCCGATGCGGAAGGACAGCTGCCGAAAGTAAGTCTGAGCGGAATAGAAGTGTTGGTTTTGTAAGGTTTGCCGCTGTCATCGTTGATTATAGCGGTGTTTTCAATAACCTCGTTTTTAGCCAGATTGTCTTTTGGTTTGACTTTGAATCTGATCATTATTGTTTCTTCGCAAGTCATGCTGACCGAATCGCAATAAGAAAGCATATCTGCAACTTTGTAGGGGGTGGCAAGCGGGAATCCGCCGTTTACGTCTTCAATAGGAATCCATTTTTTGCAGACATTTTCGCTTTTCCATTCTTTGCACATTTCGGTTGTGCCTGGAGCGTAGTTGACTTTCGTTGAAAGCGTATCCTGAATGGTGACGTTTGTCGAAATGTCATCACCCCAGTTCTGGATTTTGACAGCGAAGTAGAAAGGAGCAGTCGCGCAGACTGCGTCAGCCTGTTCCGAGCACGAGCAGTAGTTTTTCTCCCTTCCGTCAGGAGTTGCGGGATTTACAGGAATATCGTATCTTGGAGCTTTTGTATCAAGCGAAACGACCATGTAGTTAGGATAAATGCAGTCTTGGTTTGCTCCGATTTTTATGAACATTGAGTTGTCGCCTTTCTTGAACTGCGTATCGAAAAGCGGTTCTTTTTCGGCATTAAGCAGGAATGTATCGACATCCATCGTGTATTCGAGAGCATTCGGATCGGGATTGTTCGGGTCACCGCCGATGCAGGTCGGTAAATCATCGTTCCAGCCGTAGATACTTGAAATCGAGTTGTAAGTATCGGAATAGTTGAACGGAGTTCCGCTTTGATCAACTCCTTTGCCGGGATTGCACTGGTTCTGGAGAACGACCAGATCTTCCGGAGCAGTTGTCTGGCCGGTTACCTGAAGACCTTCCGGGGGGCATGCACCGCCGCCGAGCAGACCGCCGCAGCCTGTAGCGCTTGCAAGACCGGGATCGCCTTCGTGAACAGCCATGGTCATTTTGATGATTGGTTTATCGGGAAATTCAAAGCCTGAAATGCCGAGGTTGACTTCCTGTTTGCAGAATCTTCCAAAACCGTTGTAGATATAGACCATTTTCGGTTCAACTCTTACTGAACGGTAAACCGTAATGAGTGACCATCCGCACATTACCGATGCGCTATAACCGTTGCCGCCTACTATCTGCGAAAGATAATCAGACGAATTCGAGCACTCGACATCGCTTACGGTGTAGCTTCCGTAAAGCGACATACCGTCTGATTTGTAGCCTAAATCTCTTCCTTTTGCGTGGATCTGATTGAAGAAATCGGTGACATCGACGCGGTAGGTGTAGTATCCGCCGTAAATTGTGCCGCCTGATTCAGTAGTGATTCCTTCAAATGTGAAATCCTGCTGCCCAGGATTTGCATCGGTACCGGCAGTTCCTATTCTCGGGGCAACAGCGTTGACCGTCTGAGTGATCTGACCGTCGTCTGATGTGAAGTTGAGAGTCGCCGTGTTGTCGGTATGGTTTACATTGTTCGGGTCTAAACTCGAAGTCCAGACAAGATACGCCGCCTCGACATAAGCGTCTTCAGGAACATGCTGGTTTGTGAGCTGGAAAGTGCTCTGTGGAAGGCAGCTGTCTGGTTCCGGGTTATCTTCCCAGTCACATCCGGCAGGCGAACTTGCACTGGTGCAGATTTCGCGGATATCGTTGCCCATCAAAGATTTAAACATTACAAAATAGTCGAAACTTCCGGCTTCCCACTGGAGTTTTTTGCCATCTAGTTCCGCAACATTAGGACCAATTGTTGTGCCTTCATACGCGAATACTGAAAGCGCAGCCGAAAGAATAAGAACAAACATCAAAAATTTTTTCATCGCATTCTCCTACTGTAAACAACGCTTAAAAACTATAAATTTTAGCAGAAAACGGAAATAAGTCAAAGCTGAAAAAAGGAAGTTTCGGAGATGATTTGATTTTTCGCCCCTTTTATGCGAAAACAGCGTGATTTTTTGGTGATTTGTCCTTTTTTATGCGGAGGAAGCATGGCAAAAAGAGAAAACTACATCTCGTGGGATCAGTATTTTATGGGGGTCGCTCTGCTCAGCGCGCAGCGTTCCAAAGATCCGAACACGCAGGTTGGAGCATGCATCGTGAACAGCGAGCATCGCATTGTCGGAGTAGGTTATAATGGTTTCCCGGCAGGTTGCGGTGATGATGCGCTTCCGTGGGACAGAGAAGGGGAATACCTTGACACGAAGTATCCTTTTGTCGTTCACGCCGAACTTAACGCGATACTTAACTCGATTCAAAATCTCCGCGGTTGCACGATTTACGTCGCCCTTTTTCCGTGCAACGAGTGCGCCAAAGCGATAATACAGTCGGGAATTTCCGAAATAGTCTATCTTTCAGATAAATACGCCGACACCGATGCTGTAAAAGCTTCCAAACTCATGCTTGCTCAGGCGAATGTCAAAATGAGAAAACTCGACCCGCTGCCTGAAAATATCGTGTTGAAGTTTTCTTGATTTGTTCCGTCGCGCCATGTCGTAGTGACGACGAAACGGCGTGCCGACGTAACGATGTGTGCGCGGATCTTTTCTTTTTTGCTCTTTCTCCTTTTTTCACTATAATCAACAGTTTTTTGTTTTTAATGGAGGGATTCTTGGCAAATAAAGATATGGTGTTTGTTCCGTCGTCTCTTAAAATAGAGCGTTTTGAAAACAGAACCCCGGTGGTTTACGAAACTTTTGCCGAAGTCGAGGCAAAACTTGCCGAGGCGGGGGATGTACCATACATCCTTATAATGCTGATGCACGATTATCAGCCTGAACTTCCTGTTATAAAGAATGCAAAAGCAGTCCTTATTGTTTCATTCGACTGCAAATTCAAGCAGCTTGATCCGCGTGTTTTTGTCGTTGACGGTGAAAAGTTCGACCGTTTTTCCTTGGAATATATTCTTGATTTTATCGGTATCACCATTGATTTGTACAACAAAATCCTTGAAAACGCGCAGATAAGCATAAGTCTCAGTGTTGAGAAAGATCCTAACGCTCTTTATGGTCAGATACTTACTTTCCTCCGCAAGGCTACGAATGCCGAGGCCGGAACGCTCTATCTGATGAACGAGGAACACGACAAAATTTACTTCGTTTCAAGTCAGAACAGCCGTTTCGATTCCAAGGTTTTTGAAAAGCGCGAAATTCCATTCAACAAAAGAAGTTTTGTCGGGTATGTATGTGACAAAGGGGAGACTCTTAATATTCCTGACGCTTATTCCATCCCGCAAGACGCGCCCTATACCTTCAACAGCGACCTCGACAAAAAACTCAACTACAAGACAGTTTCAATAATTACTGTTCCAATGAAAACAGCGACAGGTGATATAGTCGGCGCTGTACAGCTTATCAACAAGTTCGACAAAAATTCTTCCGAGCCGGTTCCTTTCAGCGAGTTCGACACGATACTTCTCAAAAGTCTTTCGACTCTGGCCGCAGTTTCGGTAGAAAACAATAATCTTTTGCTTGAGACTGAAAAACTTCTCAACAATATGATAATTTCTTCGGTAAAAGCAATAGAGCAGCGAGATCCGATAACAAAAGGTCACAGTATCCGTGTCGCAGCCTACACCATGGCGATTCTGAAACGCGCTCTGCAAAATCCTGACATTGTGAAAAACTATGATGTAAACAAAAACACTCTCAAAGTTGCCGAAACCGCTGCACTGCTGCATGATTTCGGTAAAGTAGGAGTCAGGGAAAAGCTGCTTATGAAACAGCACAGATTATATCCTGAAGAGCTTGAAACGATGAAGTGGCGTATAAAATATGCCATTGCTTTTATGAAGGACGGCAGCGATGACAAAGCGCTTGCACAGGAATTTCTTTCAAAACTTGATTCGCTTGATGTGCCGCGTCCGCACGATGAGGCAGAGCAGAAACTCATATCAAAGGCAGCCAATATTTTAGTCGATGCGAACGGCGAAAAGATAGAACTTGTAACTTCCAAAGAACTTGTATATCTCAATATTCCGAGAGGAACATTTACCACGGAAGAACGTTCCGACATGGAAAAGCATGTTCTTTACAGCTATGAACTGCTTAATTCGATTGATTGGCCGCTTTCCCTCAAAGCGGTGCCGAATGTTGCGGCAGCCCATCACGAAAAACTCGACGGTAGCGGCTATCCGTTCCACAAGACTGCGGCAGAGCTCGGTATAATAGAGCGTATTCTTGCAATTGCAGACATTTATGATGCTTTGACTGCAAAAGACAGACCGTATAAAAAAGCAATTCCGCCGGAAGTTGCTGTTTCGATTATCGGAAAAGAGGTCGAAAGCGGCAAACTTGACCAGGTTCTTTTTGATCTTTTTGTGGCATGCAGGGAAGATGTCGACCGCGAAGTGGATGCGAGTCTGACAGAGGTAATCTAAAATCTCTCTTCCGCAAGCAATAAATCCAATTATATTTGACAAAGCAGTTTTTAAAATATTAGATAACCGCGTTGTTCTTTTTAACATTTTTTATGGAGGTTGATATGAAAAAAGTTCTTATTGCTACCGAAAAACCTTTTGCAGCAAAAGCTGTTGCAAAAATCGAAGAGATCTGCGGTGCAGCAGGTTACGAAGTCCGCAAACTTGAAAAGTACACATCGGTTGATGAGCTTAAAGCTGCAATCAAAGATGTAAACGCAGTCATCATCAGAAGCGACAAAATCACGAAAGAGATCATGGACGCAGCTCCTGAACTCAAGATCGTAGTCAGAGGCGGCGCAGGATTCGACAACGTCGACTGTGCAGCTGCAAAAGAGAAAGGCATCGTCGTTATGAACACTCCCGGCGTAAACGCAAACGCTGTTGCAGAACTTGCAATAGGTATGGCGATCTATACCGCAAGGACCTGCTTCACCCCGACGACAGGAACCGAGCTCAAAGGCAAGAAACTCGGTCTTCAGGCTTACGGAAACGTCGGCAGAAACGTTGCAAGAATCGCGAAAGGTCTCGGCATGGAAGTTTATGCTTTCGACCCGTTCCTCACCAAAGAGAAGATCGAGTCCGAGGGTGTAAAATACATCGCTACCAAAGAGGAACTCTACAAGACCTGCAACTACGTTTCTCTTCACATCCCGGCTAACGATGAAACCAAAAAATCGATCACGAAAGAGTTCATGATGGATATGCCGAAACCGGCTACACTCATCAATACCGCAAGAAAAGAGATCATCAACGAAGAAGACCTCGCGGCTGTTCTTGAAGCAAGACCCGATTTCAAATACGTTGCCGACGTAGCTCCGGACAACGCTGAAGAGCTCAAAGCAAAATTCGAAGGCAGAGTTTTCTTCACCCCGAAGAAAATGGGCGCTCAGACAAGTGAAGCAAACGACAACGCTGCAGAAGCTGCTGCAAACGAAATCGTCAACTTCTTCGAGAAAGGCGACGTAAGATTCCAGGTTAATAAGTAATTTCTTCGCCGCCGTCCCTAGACTCCCTAGATTCCTTAGACTCCCTAAACTCCCTAATGTCGGCGGCGGCAAATCTTGTCTTTTTTCTGATTTTCTTTAAAGTTTTCCGTTTTTTGCTGGTGGTTTAATGCAAACTCTTGTTTATATCGCAAATACTGAATCTCTGAAGGAAAACGGGCTTTACAATGCTGCCTTTGACGCCGTCTCGGCAGAGCGCAAAGAAAAAGTTCTCCGCTACCGTTTTCTGAAAGACAGAGTGCTTTCGCTGGGTGCGGAACTGCTTTTGAGAAAGGCTTTAAGGGAATGCGGGATTGAAATTCCGGAAGTTCATTACGGCTATAAAACCAACGGAAAGCCTTTTCTCAAAGGGGTTGAAGGAGTTGATTTCAATATTTCGCATTCTGAGGATTTTGTCATGCTCACGGTTTCCGGAAACGAAACCGGATGCGACATCGAAAAAATCACTGAGATCGACCTTGAAATTGCAAAAAAATTCTTCTTTCGTGAAGAGTATGAAAATATCGCGGCTCTCCCGGCTTCCGGAGAAAGAAACGGACTTTTTTTCCGTTATTGGACTTTAAAGGAAAGTTTTATGAAAGCAACGGGGCTCGGAATGAGGCTGCCGCTTGACTCGTTTCAGATACTTATCGGAAACGACGGAAAAACCGGCGTGCGGCAGAGCGTTGATACAAAAAATTACAATTTTACCGAAATCGATGCGGTGCCGGGGTATAAATGTGCCGTCTGCACGGCAGGAAATGCAACAGAAAATGATGTAAAAATAGTGGATTTCAGAGAAATTTTAAAAGGAGGAAACTATGGCTGTTCAGAAAATCACAAACGGAACGGAAGTAACTTTGAAAGTCGACGGCTGGCTTGACACGCAGTCTTCGCCGGAACTTGAAAAAGCGGTCTCTGAGCTTGACGGAAGCGTCGATTCTCTTGTTCTCGACCTTGAAAAACTGGAATACATTTCTTCTGCGGGACTCCGCCAGATCGTCGCAGCACATAAGAAAATGAACGGAAAACTCACTCTCAGGAACGTCCAGCCCGACATCATGAACGTTCTTTCCATGGCGGGATTTGACAAAAGACTCCATATCGAAGCATGAAACACTCCATCCAGAAAGAGATAATCGTAGTACTTGCGCTGGAGCTGATCGCGGTCATTGCCGCATGCGCAATCGTCACCTACCGCAATTTCTATTCGTCGGCACTCAAAACTTCCCGCGACGATTCCAGAAACGCGGCAAAGGCTGCCGGAACAATAATCTCGGAATACGGACTTGATGCCGTGACTGATCCGGAGAACAAAGAACTTTACGGCAAAATACGCCGCAGACTGAGAGTGATATGCAAAGCTTTCGAACTTGATTATCTTTACATCTACACGATCGAAGGAAACGACGAGTGTCACTACATCATGGCCGTTGCCTCAAAAGACGAAAATGACCGCATCGTAGCGGAACGGCTGGGGCTCGGCACGGTAAGAGACTGTCATCCGCTCTATACTCAGGAAAAGGCTGCAATAAAGGGGGAAATAAGCGATGAACTCCTTATCCTCAGAAACGAATTCGGCGGGGATATGACCTGGATAGTCCCCTTTTTAGATAATAACGGCAAAGTCAGGGCTTTGATCGGTGCTGATGACTCTCTCTATCTGTACAATGCAGGGATCACCAGGCATTTCTTTGTGGCGCTGATCCCGATCTCGCTGCTCATCTTTATCGCCCACATGATACTCTTCTTCATAATCCACCGCAGGATCGTAACCCCTGTGAAAACAATCGCAAACCGTATGCGGACTTTCGACCCGTCGCAAAAGGAAGAGCCTTTGCAGATAAATTCGCAGGACGAGATGAGATCCATTGCCGAAGCTTTTGAAAAAATGTCGC
>DBYV01000047.1:47596-61613 GCA_002310995.1 bacterium UBP6_UBA1177
AATACAGTACGGCATGGTCCCTGCTTCGTTCGATGAATGCAGGAACGGTATCGAGATATCTGCTCTAATGCAGCCGGCAAAAGAGGTCGGCGGTGATTTTTACGACGCTTTCGCCCTCGAAAACGGCAACTACTGCGCTCTGATCGGCGATATTTCAGGCAAAGGTGTCGGAGGCGCACTGTTCATGGCACTTACGAAGTCGATACTTCGCGACAGAGTGAAACAGATCATGGATCCAGCGGCAGTTCTCAACAAAGTCAACGACGATCTCTGCGCCCAGAATCCGGAAGGGATGTTCGCAACTGTCTTCGTGCTTGTGATCGATCCGAAAACGGGAGTCGTCACCTATGCCAACGCCGGTCACAATGCCCCTGTGCTGCTTGCTGGAGAGAATATTTCTTTCCTGGATCCGGAACCCGGGATCGCGCTCGGTCTTTTTGAAGACGCAGGCATCAGAAACGGAAATCTGACTTTGAAAAAAGGCGAAGGATTCCTGCTTTATACCGACGGCGTGACCGAAGCCGTGAACACGGAAAAAGCTTTCTACGGCGCGGAAAGACTTCTTTCTCTTTTGAAGAATAACACTCCGAAAGAGAGCTCTGCCGCGGTAAACTCTGTCAAAAACTCGGTCGAGGAGTTTTTCACCGGCTGCGAACAGTTCGACGATATAACCGTTCTTTCGCTTTTCTACCGCAGCGGAGAAACGGTCTGTGAACTCAAGCCTGCACTCGAAGATTTCAGGATCGTGAAACAGACTGTAACGGAGAAATGTCCCGGCAGTTCCGGAGCAAAAAAAGCACTGCTTGCGTGTGAAGAAGCCTTCGTGAATATAGTCAGCTATTCCGGCGCATCATACATTAAATTCTCGTGTTCAGCAGGCGGCGGCGTTCTCACCGTCACCCTGAAGGATAACGGCATGCGCTTCGACCCCTTTGCCGGCGAAAGTTCCGCAGAAAAGGATTTCGAATCTTTCGACAAAGGCGGCATGGGTATCAGCCTGATAAAGCAGATCGCCGAAAAAACCGAGTGGAGATTCGAAAACGGAAACAATGTTCTGACATTGACTTTCAAGATATAAAATATGACCTATTCCTAACCCTCTCCGACCTCATCCCTGACCCTTCTCCAGTGTGGCGAAGGGAACCTTATCTTGGCTCCCACTTCTCGCCTCTCACTCAGGGAGAGGTGGCAGCCGAAGGCTGACGGAGAGGGCTTCCGTCATGTTGAGCAACGCGAAACATCTCAGACCTCTCCGTCACTGCGTGACACCTCTCCTACTTCAGGAGAGGCAAGAAGCGGTAGAAACATCTCTGGCCTTGAACGGAAATGGGAATTATTTTTGGGAGTTATCTTGCAGTGGTGTTGGTAATTGTGCAGTCGAAAACTGCACAATTTGGTTACATTGAAACTTACCGAACGAACTTCTTAAAATGATTTCTGAGTCATGATTTC
The DNA here is from genome assembly GCA_002310995.1 of bacterium UBP6_UBA1177. Lineage (GTDB taxonomy): Bacteria > UBP6 > UBA1177 > UBA1177 > UBA1177 > UBA1177. The sequence goes on from DBYV01000047.1 coordinate 49,049, forward strand.
CATTTATATTTCCTCCAAGCATTCATGGTGGTCATTGTGGTTGGCTCCGTCTATTTTTTACATTCATTCGCTATTTCTGCCGCCATATTATTCAGCATAACACAATCATTGCGGCTGATATGCCGTTTGCTGGCATCATATTCCCATGGACTGAGGATAAGCAGCTCTCCTGCAGCACAAGCATCGAAGAGGTTATCCTGCGGTTTGTAATATTCACGAAAACCATTGTCCGCCAAATATATGAACGGCAGTTTTTCTTTCAGCAGAACTTCCATCACCTGCCGCTCCTGCGGCGAAATGAACGGAGAGACCATAACGGTACCGTTGCGGGCGGTAACAACACATCCGTTCATGTAGTCACGAAGCTGTTGATTATCGCCACGTTCAGCAGCCTCGACCATTGTACGGCGGACATGCACTGGTGCAAAATGCCCAGCTTGCAGCAGTGACACATTGCCGACTCCGGAATAAGTTCTGCCGGCTATCTCTATCCCGGTTTGCACGCGGAAAAAGCCGGGCTTAAGGTGTTTGGTGGCAAGACGCTGCGGATTCATGTCTATATAGCGTATAGTTGCCGGCAATTGCCGTCTTTGCCCCATCGGTCGGATGAAAGGCATTTCGGTGAAAACAGGGTCAAGTTGATAATATGGCCTATCTCCCAAATGACCTCGAAGGAAAGCGGCGGTTTCTGTCAGTTGTTTCTGTAATTTTTGGTAGTTTTCCCGACTATCAGTCGGCGCAAGAAAAGAATATGCCCGTCCGAATTTTTTCACACCCTGCCAAAACCCCTGCACGGCACTTTTGATACCACGCGACATTTCTTGCCGAACATACCACACAGCATGCAAGTGATCCGGCATCAGACAATAATGAATCACTTGTATTTCAGGGTGATATTTGGGTACTTCCCAAAGGGTGTTTACTAAAATTCTCCCTAATGGACGAGCCTCAACTTTTGCGCTCTTCGGGTCATTTTCCGGAATGACGAGTGTTCCAAGAAGCGGTTGTCTTGACGGTATAGTCAGTGTTATATGATAGAGACCGACCCCTTTCCACGCTGTGCCGCGCTCCTGCCAATGCCATTTATCCGGGTCGTTAGCCATATTATATTTCCTTCAACATCTATTTGCCCCCAATCTTCCGCGCATCCTGCGGAAGTTCCTGCTTAAATTCGAGAGTTCGGCTCTCGCCGGATTTTATTTCATCGAGTAAGGTCATTGGTTTTGCTCCATTTTCAAACAATCTTAACAAAATTGTTGTGTTCACCAAAAAAGTCAAATTATTTTTAGATTTTTATTTTAACAAAATTCCAGAATTTTTGTCTGCGAATTTGTAGAGGCGTTTCCTGAAACGTCTCGCGAAATCAGAAAAAAATAGGCCTTCGTCCAACTCGTCATGTTGAGCAACGCGAAACATCTCAGACCTCGAACGGAAACGGGAATTATTTTGGGGAGTTATTACCGCGATTCACGCGACTTCTCTGTATCTAACACTGACATACTCATAAATTTTCAAGCGGTATTCTGCTATAGTCTCTTCATCATAATTTTCAGGCAGTTCGGTCCAAAGGGTGTCGCGAATCAGATTATCGATAGCTGCTTTTGTTTCCTGTTTGTCAGTCCAGTGGTCGAGTTCACGGATTTTTGATTTTATCTTTTCAAGAAGAGTTGTGGCAACTTCTTTGATTTTTTTGATGTCATTTTTTGAAAGATCTTCTCTGAACAGCATATCGTAAAGAGACAATTCCTCGTCACTTGAAAAACCTTCGCGGATATAGCGTTGTTCTTCCTGGTTCAAGCCGTTTGCGAGATCCATAAGTTCCATGAAAGTCTTTTCAATCGTTGCACGATCCTGCTCTTTGTTATAATCCTCGATAATTTGCTGATAGCGCTCATAGTAATTGATTCTGTCGGGATTGCTGAACAGCATCCGGTCAAGTTTCTGTTTGATCAAGTCTTCCAGATCCTTCATCACCAGATTGCGTTTTTTGACTTTCGCGAATTCCCTCTGAAGAAGGTCAAAATCAATTTTGCTGATATCGAATCGTCTGGAAGGTTTTATATCAGTTCCGGTTTCCTCGATCTGCACATATTCATTAATAATTGCGTTTATCGCCACCATGAGGTCTGTGGTGTCGGTGTGTCTGCGTTTTTTCTGTAATTCGGCATAAATTGCCGATATTGCTTCATATTCTTTGCGGCTGTTGCCGGAAATTTCCTTTCTGTCGACATATTTCATCAGTCGGTTTAATTCCGAAGCATAAGTGGAAAACGCTTTTTTGTCTTCAATCGTACCGCATACTGCATTTGCCGCTGTTTGCAGCAAATCGACTTTCTCGAAATTAACGGCATTTATCAGATTTTGCAGAACAAAATCGCGCTCTTGCAGGAAGATCTTAGCTTTTTCAATGGTTTCAATAATCCTGGCAATCAATTTATCCTTGTCGATTGTTGGATCAATGCCTCCAAGACCGCTGACATTTTTCGTATAATCTGCCAGCGCTTTTTGCAAAGCCTTGACGATGCCGATGTAATCTATGATAAGGCCGTTGCTTTTTCCTTCGTTCACGCGGTTCGCTCTGGCTATTGTCTGCATCAAAGCGTGCGCCTTCAGCGGCTTGTACAAATAAAGGCACGAAAGGCACTTCACATCAAAGCCTGTAAGCCACATTTCGCATACAAAAACCACTCTGAACGGGTTTTGCGCATCCTTGAATTCTTTATCCAGTTCACGTTTTTCCATCTTTATACGATGTGATTTGATATCAAGATTCCATTTCTGGAATGTCTGGATCTCGTTCTGTTCCTGGCTTATGACAACGGCCATTTCTGTTTCACGCATCCAGACAAGTTTGCGCTCAAGTTCCTGTGTTTCCTGCTGTGTTGCCGTTTTTATGCTTTCTTCCAAAGCCTTGACTTCCTCGGCCCAGTATTCCTGAACATAGTTGTACATTCTGACACAGGTGACTTTGTTAAGGCAGACAAACATCGCCTTTCCGCTTGTCCAGAGATCGGAATAATGCTTCACAAAATTTTGTGCGATTTCGCGCAGAAGAGGTTCAGCTGTCAGGATGTGTATTTCCTTTGCAAATTCAGTCTCAAGTTTTTCCTGCTGATTCACATCGATATCGGCTTTTTCAATAGCATCCAGAATGCGTTCTGAAATTTCAGGATTTTTAAGTTCTTTTATTTTATCGGCACCATTTTCGTAATAAAGCGGAACTGTCGCTCCGTCATCTACTGCCCTTTTGAAATCATATACCGAAACATAGCCGCCGAAAGTTCGTGCCGTGATGTTGTCGCTTGAAAGCAGCGGTGTTCCGGTGAAACCGATACGCGCAGCTGTCGGAAGCAGTTTCATCATATTGTCGGCAAAAATGCCGTATTGAGTGCGGTGTGCCTCGTCCGACATAATTATGATGTCGTGGTCAGGATAGATCGGCGCGGCATCAGGTCTGTTGAATTTCTGAATCAGCGTAAAAATAAAGCTCGGATTGCCTTGCAGCTTTTTAATCAGATCTTCACTGCCAGAAGCGATAAACTTTGCAGCCTTTGTATTTCCGAGCATTCCGCAGTTTTCAAATGTGTCGCTTATCTGTGTGTTCAACTCTTCACGGTCTGTCAGCACAACGATTGTTGGAGATCCGGCGAATTTGCGGCGTATTTTCTGAGCAAGGAACACCATTGAATAACTCTTTCCGGAACCTTGTGTGTGCCAGAAAACTCCAAGTTTGCCTTCGTTCAGCTTTCTTGCGGCATAAGCTTCGACAGCTTCGTTTACACCGAGATACTGATGGTTTCGTGCAAGTATTTTTACAGTGTGACCGCCTGTTCGGTCGTAAAGAATGAAATTTTCCAATAAATCAAGGAAGCTTTCTTTCCGGCAGATACCGCGGAGCATCGTTTCCAAAGCGACATTGCCTGGTTCTGTTTCTTTCAGACGTTTCCATTCATGAAAAAATTCATATTTGCTGCCTAATGTTCCGACTTTCGCTTCGACACCGTTGGAAAGTATCAGAAAAGCGTTGTAGTAGAAAAGATGCGGGATTGTATCCAAGTAGTCGGTATAGTTGTCAAAATATGCGTTCTGCACATCGACATTTGTCTTTTTAAGTTCTACAAAAAGAAGCGGTATGCCGTTGACAAAACCGACGATATCGGTGCGGCGGCGGTAAAGATCACCGTGTATTTTCAGCTCCTTAACAGCAAGAAAATAGTTGTTTTCGACATTACGGAAATCAATTAGGGCTGCCTTTTTCGTTTCCGTCCTGCCGTCTTTGTGTTTTAGCGTGACATCAATACCGTCCCTTATCAGAAAATACTTTTCTTCATTGATCTGCATCGGTGAAGAAGTCGATAAATGCCCTTCCAAAACATTCTGCGCTTCAGAAATCTGCGAATCGGTTATCCATGGATTCAGCCTTTTCAAAGCAGCGCGGAAATAGCGCACAAGCAGAATTTCCTTATATGATTTCCGACCGAAAGTGCCGTTTTCTCCAAGAACCTCGGTATTATATGCGAACTTGACATCCCAGCCGAGCTCGTCACGCATGAGGTTCCCTGCACTTTCCTGAACAAGAATGTTTTCAGAATAATCGTAGCTCATAGCATCACCTTTTATCTAAGTCTGGCAATGAGGGATCTATACTTTTAGCATTTGCATGACCAATTACCCTACCAACGGAAGTAAGTGAAATAGCAGGTTGAATTGAACTCCACCATTTCATAGCTTTATTAATTGAGGGGTACGAATTTAACATTTCAACAAATTTCGATTTTGCTAAAAAAATAGTGTCAGAATTTTTGGAATACATATCAAACACTCTACCTACAGCATCTTTCTCATCGTCATTCAAAATCAATGTATTTATTTGTTCTTTATCAACTAAAGGAAGTCTCACATATCCTTCCACTAATTCATGGTCAACCAAGAAATCAATTTTGATTCCTCCTTCGGCAAGTATTTCTTTTGCTTTAGCGTAATCATCACTATCTTTTTTGATGCCAGCACAAACATATCCCGATAGTGTATCTGAAAAATAATCTTCAAATTTTCTAAGCTTTTCAATTCGACTAACAGTCAATGCACCTAATATTGAGAGATTGTCAATCCAATCATAACCATTTGGCAACATATCTAAATCGAATTTTTCGTAAACATCAGATATAACTTTCAATCCTTTTGAAATACTGCCACTTGTCGGAATAAAACTATCCATTGTCAAAAAAACACTTAAAGCCAACAATGAATCATCGTCAATTTGATCAAGTATTTCAACGGCTTTAGTGATGATTGCTTTTTTCTTAATGTTAGATTTATTCTTAACTCTGTGTACAAGCAACTCTGAAAGAATTTTGTAATCATCATTTCGTTCAGTACATGCTGCTGTTAATTGGGCTTTTTTCAGCAGTATTTGAAAAGCCGGATCAGAAAAAGAGTTGAAATCTGCCTCAATTTTTTGTATGCGTGGGATCAAAACACCCTCAAAAGCATTTAATCGCTGATTGGCTATTTCAAGTGCCCCTGTTGTATTCTCTTCAATTACTTTTTTAGCAGTTTGCAAACATATTTCATGCGCTCTCTGCTCTGTAATTCCTTGATAAATATGAACAACTCCAGCTTGTATTTGCTGCGAATTATCTCCAGCTTTTTGAACCTGTTTATTGTTTTCCGTCATTTATTTTCCCTACTTGCACTTGTTTTGAATTTTTGCCAGCTTTTTGAATTTGCTCAATAGTGCTTTGCTCATTTTCGTGTTTCCCAGAATCTTCTATAACCATTTCTTGCTTTTGATTGGAACCATCTCCGGCAATTTGTGATTGTTTGCCAATTCTTTTAATAGCGGCTTTGTATGCAACAAAACTGAATATTGCACTTATGACTAGTGTGCCTATTCCATCAAAAACCCATTCATACCACTTCATTTTACACCTCCACTTCCCCGCTCATCAACTTTGGCAACAAACGATCTCGAGCCTGCGTTAATAGTTGAATCTGATTATCGGCACAAGCTATTTTGCAGTCTATTTCAGACACTATGACATCAAATTTTCGCATCAATTTATCATGCGGGATGACAAATTTTTGGTTTAACAATTCATCTTTAGAAATAGATGCAAAAATTGATCCGTTTCCGAGAATATCATCCTTAAAGAATTGTTCTTTCAGCATATAAAACAAAAAACTTTGGCATTTTTCCTTGTGATTTATTGCTGCAAGACCACGACCTATGATGATTTTGTTTTTTGTAAAATTCAAGCGTCCTACAGGAGCTCTAACACTAAATAAAATACTTCCTGCCTCTGCAATTCTTGTTACAGAAGATGAGTAGACATCATCAACTACAAATCGTGAACCATAACTCCCAACACCTTGATGAAAAGGCAAGCCTTTCTTTTCTTGATTATAAAATTCAGATTTGGGGCTTTGCCCCATTACAACATCCGCGATATCAACGAGGCGTTTTCTTTCCCACCCTTCCGGTACGCCGTCCACAATTTTGGTGTTTTCATGTCCTGGGAAGCGGAGATTTACAAACCATTCTTTATAGAGGCGTTGCGCTGCTTCTTCGAGCAGTTTTATTTGTTTCTGATTATTTTCGATGAGAGCGTCGTAAGCTGAAAGAATATCGGCTATCTGTTTTTGTTCCTTTAAAGTTGGCAATACTAATTCAATACTGCTCAATAAGCCTGTATTTATGCTTGGCATTGTGGCTCCGATAGAAATTTTTTCAAGCCAGCGACCAATAAAAGGACTTCTCAATTGATAATAAATAAATCTTGGATAACAAGTGCCTTCATTTAGTGCTACTTTTAAACAATCACTTCCCGTCATCCAGCCTTCTTCATTTTCTGTGATAAAAACGCATTTTCTAACATCGCCTTTACGAGCGACCATTAAATTCCCTGCATGGACTTGGTGACGGCAAAGTCGTTTAGTGTGTTCTTCTCCAACAAATATCAAATTTGAATGACTGATTTTTCCATCAATCATATCCTTTGGCATAATTATAGGCGTTCCAGATTCAGAATAATCTGAATTATGTAATTGTGAACCGAATGGACCTGGTTGAATACATGTTGCAATATCACCTAATTTTACAGTTTCCCAACTCATATTCCCAGCTCCTTCATATTCTGCGAGATGGTATCCATCAGATCATTGGATTCCGCCTGCAAAGAGAGCAGTTCACGGTGAATTTCAGCCATGCGTTCTGCAAAATCGACACCGTCGTCTTCTATCGGAGCGACGCCTACATACGCACCGGGCGTGAGCGACCATCCTTTTTCTTCGATTTCGGAGATCGTTGCAACCTTGCAAAGCCCGAGAACATCACTGTATTCGCCGTCACCGAATTTTTCATAAAGCCAGTTTGCCTCCTTTGCAACGGTCAGCATGTTTTCTATGTAGGCGATCTTATCGTCATATTTTTGTTGAACGCTCTTTTTTTCGCGTTTTTCTGCCGATTCGACTTCTGTTTTTGCAACTTTGCGAAGAGAAGCAATCACCTCTTTCAGCGCTGTCACAATGTCTGCAAAAGATTCTTTCTTTACGGCTTCTTTTAAAGCATCGTTCTCTGCTGCTTCTGCTTGTCCGCGCAAATAATTAAAATATTCCCACAACAATGTCCTGTATTTATCGAACTCGCCGCGATAAAGCCAGACGATAGCATTCAGATTTTTGAGCTGCCACTCGCTCCATTCATTCAGTGTGCGGTCAACAACGGTGTAGTAATTTCTTGCATCGATAAAAAGCACCTTGTCGCGGATAGCCTCGCTCTTTGCCTTGTCAAAGAACCACAGAGAACAAGGAAGAGATTTTGTATAAAAGAAGTTGTTTCCGACAGAGATCATCACATCGACATGGCCTGTTTTAATCAGCTTTTCACGAATATCCTTGTCTTTTCCCTGACTGTCCGTTGCAGAAGATGCCATAACAAAACCTGCTCTGCCTCGCTCGTTCAGATAAGAATAGAAATAGGAAATCCAAAGATAGTTGCCGTTACCGACCTCCTTGTTTTTATTGACAGAAGGCAGCCCGAAAGGAAGTCTGCCCGCACTTTCGCAGGATTCAGCCTTTACTTTGTCAACATTGAAAGGCGGATTTGCCATAATGTAATCACAGCAGCCTGTCAGATTGTGGGCATCGTGATAAAAAGTGTTTGCCTCGTCTCCCGATTTGATAACACCCGTCAAACCGTGCACAGCCATATTCATCAGACAAAGCTGGGCGTTGTATTCCACTTTTTCCTGACCGTAAAAAGTCATCGCACTGTTGGCGTTCATGCCCGTTGCATTCACAAAATCACCGCTCTGCACAAACATACCGCCGCTTCCGCAGGCACAATCCAGCAGAACACCGGATTTAGGTTCAAGAATATTAACAATCATTTTTACAAGCGATTTAGGCGTAAAGAAAACACCATCGTCAGAGGCAACAACAGGAGCGAATTTACTAAGGAAATATTCGTAAATACGCCCTATAATGTCACCGCCGACCTCATCCAGCGCGCTGTTATTGAAAATACGCAGCAACTCGGCAAGCAGATCATCCTTGAAATCAGTGTAACTTTTCGGAAGAACACCCTTCAACTGCTCGCTCTCTTCCTCGATCAGCTGCATCGCATTGTTGACAACCTCACCAAGACTGTTCATCGGATGACCGTCTTTGTTGACAAGCCCCGCAGATGCAATATTTTCAGGCAGATTTACAAGATATTCATATTGAGCCTCTTTCGGCAGAAACAGAGCACTTTTCGCAGAAAAATCACTCGCCTCAACCGGCATCACACGCCCGTTACGCAAAGGACGGTCTTTCAGAATCTCAGCTTCAACCCTTTTGAAACGACTGTATGCGTAACGCAGGAAAATAAGTCCCAGCACCGGCATGCAATATTGGTTTGACGTCAACTTTGATCCCTGACGAAGCAGATCCGCTGAATCCCACAATTCAGATTCCAGTTTTCGAATACTAATTTTCATACGAGTTCTCCATGCTTAACCAAAAACCTTTGCACTATAAAAAATCCCCGTTCTTATTGCAATAGCGTAAATATCTAATTTTATTGAATGATTTTAAAATTTAGATGTTAGACAATGTTGAGTCGGAGAACGAGGAAATGCGAGTGGTGATTGCATCGCTCCGCTGAGCGAAGACGAAGATTTTTAATTTAAAATTAAATTTTTTGTTGATATTTATTCTAAAATTTTTATAAAAATACTTAGAAAAACATTGTTCTTTTATACTTTATTCGAAGATTTACGTTTGAAGGGGGTCGAAATCGACCCCCTTTGGGAATTTTAATTGTACCGAAATCGGTACATTTAGTGATTTATTTGGAAAACAAGAAAAACAGGAGGTTCAAAATGACAAAAATTATTGTAGGAAACACTGAAATCTCGATTGTTTCTGTTAATGAAAAAGACTACATTTCATTAACCGACATGGTGAAAAATATTGAAAATGGTCTTTCTTTGATAGAAAAATGGCTGCGGAACAAAAACACCATAGAGTTTTTGGGAATTTGGGAAGAAATGTACAATCCGGATTTTAATTCCCTCGAATTCGGGGGAATTAGAAACGAGGCTGGCACAAATCGATTCCTCCTATCTGTGAAACAATGGATAGAAGAAACAAAAGCTGTCGGAATCATTGCAAAAACAGGCAGATACGGCGGAACTTACGCCCATAAGGATATTGCATTTGAATTTGCTTCGTGGGTTTCACCTCAATTCAAACTCTATTTGATTAGAGAATATCAACGTCTCAAAACGGAAGAGCAGAAACAGCTCGGCTGGAGCGCGAAACGCGAACTTGCGAAGATAAATTACCACATTCATACAAGTGCGGTGAGCCACAACCTGATTCCGCCAAGGCTTACGGCAGCACAGAAATCATTTGTTTATGCCGATGAAGCGGACTTGCTCAATGTCGCGATGTTCGGAAAAACGGCAAAACAGTGGCGCGACGAGCATCCCGATCTTTCAGGAAATATCCGCGACCACGCGACAATAAACCAGTTGATCTGCCTCTCAAACATGGAAAATCTGAACGCTGTTTTCATCAACGACGGTCTTAGCCAGAGCGAACGGCTTGAAAAACTGAACCAAATCGCAATTCAACAAATGAAAGTTCTTGAAAACATCGAAGAAAGGCGATTCTTGACAGATAAGTAATGGAAATTTGGAGGTCACAATTTGTGACTTCCAATTATTAAAACGATTGAAAACATTTGATTTTGTGATATAAACGGCGGTTTTTTAAGGAGTTGCACTATAGCAGCACCTGTTGATGTATGAAGAGAGGAGTATCAGATGAACAAAAAGCTTCAAAGGGATTGTGTTCCGCTTACCAGGTCGCAGATCGGTCTTTACATGGACTGGTCCGAAAACCCGTCGTCAATGAAATACAATGTGCCGACGCTCTGCCGTCTTCCGCAGGGGACTGATAAGGCGCGTTTCATCGACGCGGTCAAAACCGTTGTGTCGCACCATCCTGCGATTTTTGCCGTGTGCCGCACGGTTCAGGGCGTTCCGTCGATGGTTTACCGCAATCAGGAGATCGTTTTTGAAGAGAAAACTGCCGACACGATAGAAGCGGGCACAAAAGGTTTGTGCAGACCTTTCGACCTTGAGAACGGACCGCTTTTCCGTTTCATCTACATCAGCACGAAAGAGGGGGACGCGTTTTTCTTCGATATTCACCACATTGTTATGGACGGTGCTTCCCACAATATTTTTATCCCGCAGATCGCCGCGGTTTACAGCGGTGCCGAGTGCAGCGACGAAGAGCCTACATTTTTTGATATAGCTTTTGACGAATCTGATCAGAACGATCCTGAAAAAATGCAACGTTTCCGCGACATGCTTGCGGCTAAACTCGACGGCATTGAATGCGACTCCCGCCCGATTTCGGATGTCGTCGCAGGGGACGGCGAAGACAAAATGGGAGCGGTTCTGCTTTCGGCTGACGAAAACTGCTTTACGGAAGCCGTCGATTCATACATAAAAGCAAACAAACTCACCGAAAACGCTCTTTTCCAGGCCGCTTTCGGATATACTCTGGCAAAGTTCAACGGAGCAAAGGAGAGCGTCTACACGACTGCGTTCCACGGCCGCACAAAATCAGCCGCAACAGCTGTCGGAATGTTTGTCCGCACACTGCCTATGCACTGCACATTCGATGAAAACGCAGCTCCTGCAGAACTCATAAAAACGATGTCAGACTTCTTCTACGAAATGAAGCAGAACGACTGTGTGCCCTTTGCCGAGATCGCGGCGAACTACGGCATTTCGACCGATGTCACTTTCGTTTACCACTCGGACCTCTTCAAACCTATTCCCTTCGGAGGTTCGGCGATAGACATCGAGCACCTGAACGACATGGATCCGATAGCCGATATCGAGTTTCTCGTTATGAAAAAAAACGGCTCTTTCCAGTTCAAGGCAAAATACAGAAAGTCCTGCTACACCGAAGCTTTCATGCAGAGTTTCACCAGGACATACATCAGCGTTATAAAAGGAATGATCACGGCTGAAAAACTTGGCGAAATCGAGCTGACAGATGCCGAAGGAAGAAAACTTCTCGACAGTTTCAACCTGACTGAAAAGCCTTACGATACCGAACACACCGTCGTAGATCTTTTCCGCGAGCAGGTAAAAAAGACTCCCGACGCACTCTGCCTCGCTTTCAGGGAAAAACATTTCACATACTCCGAAATCGATAAAATCACCGATAATTTAGCGGCTCATCTTGCCGGAAAAGGGATCGGGAAAGGGAGCGTCGTCGGCGTTCTTATCCCCAGATGCGAATACATGCTCACCGCATCTTTAGGCGTTCTCAAGGCGGGAGCGGCTTACCTTCCGCTTGATCCGGGATACCCGCCTGAAAGACTCAATCTCATGGTCGATGACGCTGAGGCAACGCTTCTCATCACGACTCCCGAACTTCAGCACATCATAACCGACGCTTTCAAAGGCGAGCGGATGATGGTTTCCGAAATCGACGATCTCCCCGATGCAAAAACTCTTCCGGACGCTCCGAAAAAGGATGATATCTTCATCATGCTCTACACTTCAGGCTCCACCGGAAAACCGAAAGGAGTCCTTTTCATGCACAGCAACACGATGGTAACTGCTGCATGGGAACGCGATTTCTATGCGTTGGGACCTGGCTGCAACGTTACGGCTTACGCAAGCTACGGATTTGACGCAAACGTGTTCGATACCTACGCGACGATCACTTCCGGCGCGGCTTTGCACATAATCGCCGACGATATCAGGCTTGACCTTCCGGAGCTTCAGAAATATTTCAACGAAAACTCGATAACCCATTCGACGATGACGACTCAGGTAGGCAGACAGTTCGCTCTGATGGAGGGGACAAAGACTCTGCGCTCGCTTTCGGTAGCCGGTGAAAAACTCACTCCGCTCGAGCCGCCTAAGGACTTTGCCCTTTACAACCTTTACGGTCCGACCGAAGGCTCGATTTTGGCGACAGGCTTCAGAGTTGACAGGCTCTACAAGGATATTCCGATAGGCAAAGCCATTGACAACGTCAAACTTTA
>DBYV01000047.1:61648-78928 GCA_002310995.1 bacterium UBP6_UBA1177
TGGCTCAGCGGCGCGCATGTCACGAAAGGATATAAGAACAATCCTGAAAAAACTGCCGCGGCTTACGGCACGAACCCCTTCTCGAAAGAAGCGGGATACGACAGGGTCTACAGAACAGGCGATATCGTCCGGATGCTTCCTGACGGCAACATCCAGTTTGTCGGAAGAAGGGACGGACAGGTCAAAGTCAGAGGTTTCAGAGTCGAACTCACTGAAATCGAAGAAGTCATCCGCCGTTTCGAGGGGATCAAAGATGTCACAGTAGCCGCTTTTGACGAAGAGGGCGGCGGCAAATTCGTCGCAGCATACATCGTTGCCGACACGCAGATCGACATCCAGGCTCTGAACGCATTCATCCGCTCGGAAAAGCCTTACTACATGGTTCCTGCCGTAACGATGCAGATCGAAAAGATCCCGCTCAACCAGAACCAGAAAGTCGATAAAAAAGCTCTTCCCTACCCAGTAGTTGCGGCTGCCGAAGATGCCACGCCGCCTGAAACCCAGACCCAGAAAGCTATATTCGACATAGTCGCAGAAGTCATCGGCCGCAAAGGTTTCGGTATCGACACAGACCTTTTCGAAGCGGGTCTCACCTCGATCGGAATGCTCAAACTAAACGTCATGCTCGGAAAAGCGTTCGACCTTGCGATAAAACTGAGCGACCTCAAGCAGTACAGCACTGTCAGACAGCTTGAAACGATGATCCTTTCTACTGAACGCGCCCAGGATTACGGAATGCTTGCAGACTACCCGATAACCCAGACGCAGAAAGGAATCTTCACATCAAGCAGCCTTGAGCCCGATTCGGTCACATACAACATCCCGCAACTTTTCAAAATCAGCGGTGAAATAGATACTGACAGGCTTGTTTCGGCAATAAAAGCGGCGATCGACGCCCATCCTTACCTCAAAACGATACTTTTTGCAGATGAGACCGGCGATATCCGTGCGAAACGCGACGACAACGCTGAAGTTACAGTTGAAGTTGTTGAATGCGGCAAAGTTCCCAATAAAAAGGAACTCGTCAAGCCTTACACGCTTATCGGAGAACCGCTTTACCGCGTTAAAATCTATAAAACTCCGGACGGAAATTACCTTTTCATTGATATGCACCACATAGTTTCGGACGGAACTTCGGCGGCTATCCTTCTTGCCGATATCGACAAGGCTTACAGCGGAACGATTCTTGAAAAGGAACGCTACACAGGCTTCGAAGCCGCGCTTGACGAAGAAAAAGCTCGCGCTTCCGAGCGTTACGACAAGGCTAAGGCTTACTATGACAACATTTTTAAAGGCTGCGAGACAGACTGTCTTCCGCCGAAATCGCCTGAAGAAAAGGGAACAGGCTCGGCAACTTTTACGATCACTTCAAAAACAAGCGCTGAAAAGGCGAAAGAATTCTGCGACAAGAATGCGCTTACTCTCAACGCCTTTTTCAATACGGCTTTCGGCTTTACTCTGAACCGCTTCTCGCTTGCCGACGACACTGTTTTTGCGACGATATACAANNACGATGCTTGTCAAGACTCTTCCTGTAATGATCCGCCCGGCAGCAAACAAAAAAGTTGTCGATTTTGTCCGCGAGACCCAGGAACAGCTTGTGGGGAGCATGGCGAACGACCTCTATTCGTTTGCCGAGATCTCGGCTTCTTACGGGATCCGCTCCGACATAATCTTTGCTTATCAGGGAGACTCTTTCACGTTCGATACTATCTGCGGAAAGCCTGCAGAAGCGATAAACGTCCTGCCCGATGCAGCCAAAGCTCCGATAGCGGTGACTGTTGACCTCAGAAACGGAAAATTCGTTTTCAACGCCGAATACCGCTGCGATATGTACAGCACTCCTTTCATAAAGGCTTTTGTAGAGGCATTCGACGAGACAGTCGGCAGTTTTATCGAAAAAACGGCTCTCAGCGATGTTTCGATGGTTTCGGAATATGCCGAAAAAGCGCTTGAAAAGATGAACGACACGAAAAGAGAGTTCAAAGTTGTTCCTGTCAACAAACTTTTCGAGGAGCATGTTGCCGCACATCCCGACAAAACCGCAGTCATCTCCGATGGAAAGAGACTTGCCTACGGCGAACTCAACGCTATTGCCAACCGCATCGCAAGAGGACTCATCAGGCGCGGTGTCAAGAAAGATACGATCGTTGCTCTGATGATCGAAAGAAGCGTCTACATTCCCGCAATCGAGCTTGGTATCATGAAGGCAGGAGGGGCATTCCTCGGTGTTCTGACATCGTATCCCGACGACAGGATCGATTTCTGCATGAGAGACGGCGAAAGCCCGTTCATCATCACTACTGAAGCGATAAAAGCGGAAAAAACGGAACTTTTCTCAAGCGACAAGCCTTATAAACCGCTCACTCTCGAAGAAATTTTTGCGGAAGAAAAGGATGAGACCAATCCAGATATAGATATCCCGATGGAGAGCCTGCTTTACTGCATCTACACTTCGGGCTCTACGGGAAAACCGAAAGGGGTCGTTGTCGATCACCGCAACTTCGCGAACCTTGTCCAGCAGGAGGGTTTCTCTTATGCTTATATGTACGGAAAAGAGGGCGGGAACGTCTGTCTGGCGCTCAGTTCGATATCGTTCGACATGTCTGTCATGGACGATCTTGTCATCATTCTGAACGGAAGGACCGTAAGCATTGCGACCGAGCATGAAATCCACAATCCGGCTGAACTTTCGCAGATGCTTATAGAAAACCATGTCGATATAATGTTTGCGACACCTTCTTTCTTAGTAAGTTATCTCGATATTCCGGAATTCAGGCAGGCCCTTGCAGGGTTCAGGTCGATCCTTCTCGGAGCAGAGGCGTTCCCGGCAAAAGTATTCAACGACCTCAGAAAACTTGCGCCTAATGCCAATATTCTAAACGGCTACGGCCCTACGGAATGCACGATAACATGCAGCGCAAAGAGGCTTGACAGTGCCGAAAACATCACGATCGGCGCTCCTATCGCGAACAGCGCTTTCTATGTCCTTGACCGCTTCGGAAAAGTCCTTCCGCCCTATGCCTGCGGAGAGCTTATAATCTGCGGCGAATGCGTAGGACGAGGATATGTCAAACTTCCGGAAAAGACTGCGGCAGCCTTCTTTACGCTTAACGGCGTTAAAGCTTATCACAGCGGAGACACGGCGCGAATCAACAAGGACGGCGAAGTCGAATTCTTCGGCAGGATCGACAACCAGGTCAAACTCCGCGGATTCCGCGTAGAACTTGACGAGATCGAAAACCGCATCCTCACCTTCAAAGGCATAAAACGGACAAAAGTGGTAGTCCGCAACAACGGTTCGGAAGACTACCTCGCCGCATTCTTTACCGCAGACCACGCGGTCGATGTCAGCGAACTCACGAATTACCTCAAGGCGTCGCTCACATACTACATGGTTCCCGACGTTCTCATGCAGATAGATACTATGCCGCTCACGCCGAACGGAAAAATCGACAAGAAGGCCCTTCCCGAGGTCAGGATAGAGCGCAAACGCACCGGCAAAAAGCAGGCGAAAAAGTCACTCGAAGCTCAGCTCTGCGAGCTTTTCGCGTCTGTTCTCTCGCTTGACGAAGTCTTCGCAGACGACAACTTCTTCGAAATGGGTGGAACTTCGCTTTCGGCTTCAAAAGTCATCATGCGCCTTATGGCTAAAGGGGTAAAGGTCGAATATCAGAACATTTTCGACTATCCGACACCCGAAACTCTGGCTGCATTCGTCGAGTCGAGCCGCGCCGTTCCAAGGGAAGATGTTGCTTTGAAAGAGGAAGACAAGCCTGCCGTTTACGAACAGCTCAAGGACAATACGCTCAAAAAGGCAGCTGAAGTGAGACGCGAAAGTATCGGAGACGTCCTTCTTTCGGGCTGCGTCGGCTTCCTCGGGATCCACATTTTAAAGGAACTTATCGACAGGCGCGAAGGGAAAATAATATGCCTTCTTCGCAAAGGAAACGCCGCAACAGCCGAAAAACGGCTCAAAAACATGCTTATGTACTACTTCGACAAGCCTTTTGACAAAGAAATCGAAGAGTTCATCACCGTTGTAGAGGCCGATATCACAGACGATTCGCTTTCCGAAAAACTTAAAGACCTCCACTTCGACACGATCATCAACAGCGCAGCTCTCGTAAAGCACTACGCTGCGGATGACAGCATCGAGCAGGTCAATGTCCACGGGGTCGAAAACCTGATAAAATGCGCAAAAGAGCACTCTTCGAGGATGATCCAGATCTCGACGACCTCTATTCCCGGCGCGCACACCGCAGAAACCTATCAGCGCGGCCTCAAAATGCACGAGAACGAGCTTTATGTGATCGACGCTCTCGATAACAAGTATCTTCTTTCCAAGTATCACGGCGAACTTAAATTGCTTGCAGCCGTCCGTGAGGGACTTCGCGGAAAAATTATGCGCGTCGGCAACCTGATGGGGCGCCACAGCGACGGCGAATTCCAGATAAATTCAGGCACAAACGCTTTCCTCAACGCAATACGGGGTTTTGCAGCGATGGGAAAATATCCGATGAGTCACTCCACCGACCCGATGCGGCTTTCTCCCATCGACCTTACCGCCAAAGCGATCGTCCTTCTTGCAGGGACAAACGACAACTTTACGGCGTTCAACGTCGACAGCCGTTTCCACTTCGATTCGCAGCAGATGATAGATGCGTGCAACCGCTGCGGAGTAAAGATCGAACCTGCAACCGACGAGGAATTCTACGCCGAATATATGCGCCTGCTCGCCGACGAAAAGATGAACTCCAAACTTTCGGGTCTCATCACGAACGACCGTCCAGACATGCACATGGCAGAAACTGACAACGCATTCACGGCAAATGTCCTCTACCGCCTCGGCTTCTCGTGGCCGCTTGTGGACGAGCCATACCTTGACAGGATCATCGAAAGTCTGAAGACGCTCGACTATTTTGAGAATGAAGAATAATGGATTTATATTTGTCCGGCTATTCGGCATTATCGTTCAGAACGGTTCGCGCCGTCGGAATAACGTTAATCGTTATTATCGAATTAAAACAGCGTTGAAACCAGAACAAAGATCCAGTGAGCAGCAATTCCAGCGCAGAGGCCGCCGATCGTGTGGCTGAAAATAGCTTTCCCGATGAGTTCCTTGCAGCCAAGGCTGTCCATCATCGAAGTGTGAGTGCTCAGATATCCGCTCCAGCACATGCACATTGCCGTAAACACCGCGATATCGCAAGGGCCTACAAGGCTTGCTTTGACAAGGCGTTCGGCAAGGCTGAGCGATGCTCCGGCTGCTCCGAGAGCTGTTACCGGAATGCCGACAGCTTCGGGGGATGAGAAGCCGAAAAGCGGTTCAAGTATGAAATTGAATTTTGAGGCAACAAGAGGAAGGAGTTTGATTCCTTCGTAAGCCGCTCCGGTGTAGGCTCCGCTTTCCGAGGAACCGTTTATCAGCATCATTACGAGCGTGCAGATAACAAGAACACCCGGAACAATCGCCATTCCCATCTCAACTCCGCTGTGACCGCCGTCAAGCATTGCTCCGACGATACGTCTTCCGATACCGCCCGCTCTGACGGGACGCATGTTGAGAGGCGGAATTTCCATAGTCTGGCACTCAGGAACCATTTTTGCATTTGTGCCGTAAAGTTTTTTCGTAAAAGTTAGCATAAGACGCGTGCTGACAAGGCTTCCGATAACAGCTCCCACGATTCCGATTATTACAGCGAGTCCGAGCGGTTTCCCCATCGCCGGAGAAAGGCTGTACATATAGGAGCAGACGATAAGTCCCATTCCGAAAGCGGTCCCCAGATTGGTAAGAGCCGGAAACTGGTATTTCTTGAAAAAACGGCGGAAGTTATTGTCTTCGGCAAGAGCCAGAATCGCAGGGTTATCCGAAAGAAATGTCGTGACGACTCCGAGAGAAGCGGCTCCCGGCATACCGAAAAGCGGTTTCATAAGCGGCTGAAGCACTCTGTTCGCAAGCGAAACGAAACCGAACTCTGAAAGCAGGGCGGAGATCGCTCCCATGATAACGCATATCGCGGTAAGATAGAGGACTGTGTCGATGAGCAGGCGGTAAGCGGTGTTCATCATTGTGTTGATAGTGTTTTCAAGCCCCATCTGGGTGGCAAAAAGAGCGAAAAAAGCGAAAAATACGACCGGAAAAAGAAATGTTTCAAGTCCGAGTTCCTTTTTGTAGGAAAGATTCGATCCGGGAATTCTCTGCATAGTGTGTTCAACCTCCGATTCAAGCAACAGGTAACAAAAAAGCAGCATTCAGCAGCGAGCGTTTTAGCGCCGCCCTTTTATAGATTTAAAACTTAAAGTCAATAGGTATTTCCAAAAAATCCTTATATTTGACAAACCCTTTTCAGGCACTAAATTCGCGTTGTTTACAAGTTTTTTCTTTAAATTGGAGTTCATTATGAATTTTACAGGAAAAAACCTTCTTCTTTACGCTGTCGGCGGTGCAAACGGAACTGAAAAAAACAAATTTTTCGCCGATCTCGAATCGGCTTTAAAAGGCGGTATCACCTGCTTCCAGCTTAGGGAAAAGCACCTTCCTTTTGAAGAATTTCTTGCCGAAGCCAAAGAAGTTAAAAAGCTCTGCGCAAAGTATTCCGTGCCTCTTATCATAAACGACAATATCGAGATCGCGCTTTCAAGCGGAGCGGACGGAGTCCACATCGGTCAGGATGACGGAGATGTCGCGGAAGTTCGCAAAACAGCAGGGAAGAGGCTCGTCGTCGGAGTTTCCGCGCACAATGTCGAAGAAGCTCTCCTTGCCGAAAAAAACGGTGCTGATTACCTTGGAAGCGGTGCAGTTTTCGGAAGTCAGACCAAATCAAATGTCCACACTCTGCCGCTTGAAACGCTCAAAAATATCTGTGCAAGTGTTAAGATCCCTGTTGTCGCGATCGGCGGCATAAACAAGGACAACATTCTGCAGCTTTCTGGAAGCGGAATCGACGGAGTTGCCCTTGTGAGCGCAATTTTCGGAGCAACCGATATCGAAACCGAGTGCAGAATGCTGAAAAAGCTGGCTGAACACACTTTCATTTGACAAACTCTTTTTTAACGCTACATTCCCATTGTTTCTGGTTTTTTGACTGTTTCGTCTTTTTGCAGGGGAGCGTGCTGAGGCAGGCTGAGAGGAAGTTAGGCTTTGACCCTTTGACCTGATGCGGGTAATGCCGCCGTAGGGAGTCTTTTTGGAATCTTTTTGTCAGCTTTAGCGGTTTTTATGCAGAAAACAAACAAGTGAGTGCGGCGCACCGGGGGCACCACTCTGCGTCGCGTAATAAAAATAGTGCTGAAAAAGGAGGAGTTATGAAAACAGCATTATCAATCGCTGGCAGTGACTGCAGCGGAGGCGCCGGGATTCAGGCCGATCTCAAAACGATGACCATGAACGGGGTTTACGCAATGAGCGCGATAACGGCTCTCACGGCGCAGAACACCACCGGCGTGACGGGGATCTCGGAAGTTTCGCCCGATTTTCTCAAACAACAGATTGACGCAGTGTTTACGGACATTTTTCCCGATGCCGTAAAAATCGGAATGGTCTCATCCACCGGCCTCATCAAAGTGATTGCCGGAAGGCTCCGCTTCCACGGCGCGAAAAACATCGTAGTCGACCCTGTCATGGTCGCAACAAGCGGCTCCGCGCTTCTTAAAAACGATGCGGTGGAAGCTCTTGAAACCGAGCTCTTAAGTATTGCGGCAGTCGCCACACCCAATATTCCGGAAGCAGAAATTCTTTCTGGAATGCCGGTCAAGGATGAAGCCGGCATGATCAAGGCGGCGCACGCGATCCATGAAAAATTCGGCTGCGCAGTCCTTCTCAAAGGAGGTCACAGCGTAAACGACGCGAACGACCTTCTTGTTTCCGAAAAAGGGGAAAAGTGGTTCACGGGCAAAAGGATCGACAATCCCAACACCCACGGAACCGGCTGCACGCTTTCTTCCGCGATCGCGGCAAATCTGGCAAAAGGTTTTGACCTTGAAACCTCGATACAGCGGGCGAAAGATTACATTTCAGGCGCACTTGCGGCCATGCTCGATTTAGGCAAAGGACGCGGACCTATGCAGCACAATTTCAATCTGACGGGCGAATTTTCGAAGGAGGCGTAAATGGAAGAAAAAAGAACGAGTTTGCTTGAAAACAGCTTTATCTGGTTCGGTGCGGCGGTGTCGATTGCCGAAATTCTCACCGGTACTTACTTCGCGCCGCTCGGCTTCAAAAACGGATTTCTGGCGATAATTTTAGGCCACATCATAGGCTGTGCGATGCTCTTTCTTGCAGGCGTAGTCGGCGGAAAAGTGCGTCTTTCCGCTATGGATTCTGTAAAAATGAGCTTCGGCGAAAAGGGCGGGATTTTATTCGCAGTTCTCAACATAATGCAGCTTTTGGGCTGGACCGGGATAATGATCTATGACGGCGCCCTTTCGGCAAACGGCCTTGTTTCGGCGGGGAACTGGGTCTGGGCGCTTGTGATCGGCGTTCTCATCGTGCTCTGGGTAATGTTCGGGATCGTCAATGTCACCAAAATAAACAGCGTCGCAGTCACAGCGCTTCTTGTTCTCACCGTGATTTTAAGCGTTAAGATCTTTACCGGTGAAGGTGCGGCGGTATCGGCTGAAGATGCGATGAGTTTCGGTGCGGCTGTAGAACTTTCGGCTGCAATGCCTCTTTCGTGGCTGCCGCTCATCAGCGACTACACGAGCAAGGCTGAAAAACCGGTCAAGGCCTCGGCAGTCAGTTCCGTTATCTACGGCATAGTCAGCTGCTGGATGTACACGATCGGCATGGGAGCCGCGATTTTCACAGGAGAAAGCGACCTTGCCCAGATAATGATCAAAGCAGGACTCGGTGCAGGACTTGTCATCATCATCTTTTCGACAGTCACGACCACATTTTTGGATGCATATTCGGCAGGAATTTCGGCAGAATCGGTTTCAACAAAGCTCAAATCAAAGGCGGTCGCAGTCGCTGCGGCGGTCCTCGGAACGATCGGCGCGATACTCTTCAACATGGATGACATCACCGATTTCCTCTATCTCATCGGCTCCGTTTTCGCCCCGATGACAGCAGTTTTGATCGCAGATTTCTTCATACTGAAACGCCGCACGATCGAAAAACAATTCGTCTGGACAAATCTCGTTGTCTGGGGCATCGGTTTCGTGCTTTACCGCTATCTCATGACAGTTGATTTCATTCTCGGAAACACTCTTCCCGATATGCTCATAACGATGCTCATCTGTGTTGCGGCGAATAAAGTTGTCGGAAAAAAGGCTTAATCCAGTAGATTCTTAATCCCTTTCGCCGTTCTCAGAATAGTTTCCGTGAAGTGGTTCCCGGGATTCAGTTCAAAAATTGTCGGAATGTTCTGCGTTTTATAGATTTCAGCGAGTTTTTCGGTGTTTTTCCGCACCGGAGCAAGGTTTTTGTCGCGTGTTTTTGCTTCGGCTTCTCCCAGCGAAAGGTAGATCAAATCAGGGGTTCTCGCGAATTTGTTCGCTTCGGCGAATTCGGTGAATCCTGGGAACCAGAGCGATCCCGAAACACTTGCGACACGGCTGAAAATATCGGTTCTGTATGCCGCGTAAAGGGCAAAAAGTCCCGCCAGCGAATAACCTGCAATCGCGGTAAATTCAGGCTCGAAGCCAAGTTTCGCACGGATTTCAGGCATAATTTCATTTGTCAGTTTTTTGATATATTCGTCTGCGCCGCCGAAACCGTATTTGTTGTTTCCTATCGTTGGAGCCGGCCACGGAGAGAGATCGTGATTCCAGTTGAGATTTCCGATAGCGGCGAGGGCGAAATTATCGCAGCCCAAATCAGCGCACTTCTCGAAAACTTCCTTTCCTTCACCTTGAAATGTGTGGAGAATCACTGACGGAATCTTGTTGATGGAATTGGTTTTTGTAAAAATTTCAACGGTTTTGCCTGAAATACTGAGCTGCATTTCAACTCCGGTTCGAATCGGTTTTTTGTGACCATTCAAGGACGCGCTTTCTCATTCCTTCTACATCGAGAATACCGAGCGCAAAGCCTTTTCTTACAAGGTCAACCGGCACAAATTCGTCGTATTTTTCAAAAACGGGATTTTCTTTCGGATAGACGAGTTCCATCGGGTCGATCCCTTTTGAAGCCTCTTCGGCCGTGACTTTATAGAAAGTTTCGGGATCAACTTTCATCGTGAACTGCATGAAATAAGGCCGCGACGGAGCAAGTCCTTTCAAACCTAGCTTTGAAGCGCAGCGTATTTTAAGAAAGCGTTCGAGTGCGATGAATGCGTAAGTCCCGAGCCACGGAAAAAGCGCCCACATATTTCCGCCCAAATGAACGAGCGGAGAATTTCCGGCTGCCGATTTTCTGAAAGTTTCCCTTGAATCACTAAGTCGGCAGCGGGCATGACACATGAGGTAAGGATAAACTTTGTCCTCAGTCAGGACTCCTTTCATCCGCTCCAGAATGTGAGTGTGGATATCCCCTGCGACATCGCCGAAATATGCGGGGATATTCCCTTTGACGAGCGTGCAGTAAACGATCCTTTTTTTGTGGTCTACTTCGTCAACTGCCCAGACACGCCCTGCGATCGCGATTTTTTCACCGGCTGGCGGCGGTTTCACGATCGTGCCAAGCTCTTCGGAGCCTGTTTTCACCGAATATTCGATATTTTCCTGAAATACGGCGTAAAATTTGTAGTTGTTGACTATTCTTTCTCCGGCAAGGCCGACGATAAGTCCTCCGTTTTCGGTGCGGCTGATGTGGCCAATATTGATCAGATGTCTGAGAAGGATCTTGAAATCATCCTGCGTTATCCTTCTGAAACAATTGAGAGGAAGCACTTTCGAGGCAAGTTCGGCCGGCGTCATTTCTCCGCACGAAGCGAGCGTGCTCATTGTCTGGTGATAGAGCAGACTGAAAGGAAGCCTGTCGGTTTTCGGCGGCTCGACAAAACGCTCCTCGATGTAAAGCTGCACTAACGCTATCCCCTGAACAAGATACCACGGAATGAGTTCCGGCATCATCGCCCTCGATTCAGGGTGGTCTTCACGCATGACAAAGTGCATCTCTGACGGGTCGCCGCGTCTGCCGGTCCTTCCGAGCCTCTGCAGGAAGCCTGAAACTGTAAAAGGGGAATCGATATGAAAAGCGCGTTCAAGACGGCCGATGTCAATACCTAGTTCAAGCGTCGCCGTGGCGCAGACAGACATCAGCGAAGAGTCGTCTTTCATCTCTTCTTCCGCACTCTCCCGGTATGAAGCCGAAAGGTTGCCGTGATGGATCAGAAAACGCTCCGGCTCGCGGTTTATTTCGCAGTACTGCCGCAGATTCTGGCAGACCGATTCGCACTCTTCCCTTGAATTTGTAAAGATGAGGCACTTTTTGCCGCGTGTGTGCTCGAAAATGTATGCAAGTCCCGGATCAGCCGCTTTGGGAGCGGTATCGGTCGGTTTTTCTTCAGGAGTTTCTTCCGGAATCACATCATCGGAATCTGCCTGCGGATCAGTGTTGTAAAAATGCTCCATACTGAGCCGCCACACTTCCTTTCCGCCGTCAAAACGCGGGATCACTGTTCCACGCCCGCTTCCTGCCGAAAGAAATTTTCCTGCCGCTTCGGGATCTCCTATCGTAGCCGAAAGACCGATCCTTCGCGGGTCGCACCCTGCAATGCGGCAAAGACGCTCGATAAGGCAGAAAGTCTGCATTCCTCTGTCGCCGCGCAAAAGGGAGTGGATCTCGTCAACGATGACAAAACGCAGGTCTCCGAAAAGCGAAGGGATCTCCATATGCTTGTTTATCAGAAGCGATTCAAGCGATTCGGGCGTTATCTGAAGGATCCCAGCAGGCTTTTTTATGAGTTTTCTTTTCTGTGTCTGCGGAACGTCGCCGTGCCAGCGGTAAACCGGGATCGCAGCTTCTTCGCAAAGCTCGTTTATCCTTCCGAACTGGTCGTTGATGAGAGCTTTAAGCGGCGCGATATAGAGAACTCCGACACTCGATGAGGGATTTTCCTCAAGCATGGTGAGTATCGGAAAAAACGCCGCCTCGGTCTTTCCCGATGCGGTCGAAGCTGCAAGCAGAACATTGTCGTCACTGCCGAAGATCGCCTCTCCTGCGGCATTCTGCACGGCACGGAGCATTTTCCAGCCGCTGCGGTAAATATAATCCTGAATAAAGGGTGAATAACGGGCAAAAACGTTCATATAGTGAACTCCGCGAAATCTTCCTCGGCTTCATCTGAAACGGCTTCCGATTTAGTGTAGGTGAAATCGTCTGACTGCATGAGGTCAGCCATTGTCATAGTTGGATGCTGATACATCAGGTCAAGGAGTTCGATGAAATCTCTGATGACTTCGCGCGGAGTGATATTCTGGTCTGCTCCGATCCTTCCGTATTCAAGTTTGATGAAGGACGAAAGGTCGTCAACATTGATCTTGCGCTGGTAACCGTAAAGCGAGGCGTGCATATCGGCAAGTTTTTCGCAGAGAACAAGCATCTCTTCGGCCGTCAGAGGCTCAAGGCGTATGACCGGCGCAAGCATATCGCGGGCACCCTCTCTTGAAAACTTTCCTTCGGCAAGGCGCGAACGTAGTGCTTCGTAGCTGTAAACTCCGCGTCTTTTGTCATCGACCGCCTGCGGTGTTGCACCCATGATGATCCCTAAATACCGAGCTTTTCCCTGCAATGTGTCGTTATACATCGTGAGCATTTTTTCGTAATTATACTGGCGTGTTATCGAATTCGGGATCTTGTAGATATTTACAAGTTCGTCGATCATTATCATCATTCCGGCGTATCCCGCGAGCCTGAAAAAGAGGGCGAAAAGTTTGAGATAGTCGTACCAGTCGTCATCGGTGATTATGATGTTAACTCCGAGTTCTTCTTTTGCCTCGCGTTTTGTCGCGTATTCGGCGCGGAACCAGCGGACGACTTTCATTTTCGTTTCGTCGTTTCCCTCGGAATATGCGCGGTAATAGAGCGAAAGGAGTCTTGCGAACTCGAATCCATGTACTAGTTCGCTCACAGCCGAGGTCACAGCGTAAATTTTCCTGTCAACAGCCGCTGCCAAAGCCGGATCATCGGGCGAAAGTCCGCTTTCCTGCATAGTTTCAGACTGCACCGTGTTTATCCAGCGGTCGAGAACAAGCGTCAGCGCGCCGCCTTCGGGCTTGGTTTTGGTCGAAAGGTTGCCGATAAGTTCGCGGTAAGTCGCAAGTCCCTGCCCGTGAGTTCCCTGAAGCCTTCTTTCGGGTGAAAGGTCTGCATCGGCGACAATAAAACCTTTGTCCATCACATAGTTTCGTATCGTCTGGATCAGAAAACTCTTTCCAGAGCCGTATTTCCCGACGATAAAGCGGAACGATGCCCCTCCTTCCGCAATGATACCGACATCGTGCAGCAGAGCTTCGATCTCGCTTTTCCTCCCTACAGCAATATACGGAAGCCCGATCCTCGGAACAACGCCCCCTTTCAGCGAATTTATGACAGTCTGGGCAATGCGTTTGGGAACGATCCTCTTTTCTTCAGCCATTTATTTCTCCAGCAGTTTTATTTGTTTTTCCCCGTCGCTTTTTCTGCTTCTTCAATTTTCAAAAGATAGGATTTGGCTTTGTCAGAACCTTGGTCGGCAGCATACTTGAACCACTTCTTTGCTTCTGCAAGATTCTGTTTGACCACTTTTCCGTCAGTATATATAGCCCCCAAAGTAATTTGAGCTTTCATATAACCTTGTTCAGCCGATTTAGTTATCCATTTTATGCCTTCTGCGTAGTTTTGCTGAATTCCTTCTCCGTTGAAAGTCATACGTCCGAAATTGAATTGAGCCGGAGCATAACCTTGCTTTGCCGCCAGTTCAAGCCATTTTGCAGCTTTTTGATAGTCCTGTTTGAGGCCTTCTCCGAAGTAGTACATGATTCCTATCTCGTTTCGTGCCGCAGCAAATCCGCCCTTTGATGCCTTTAAAAACCATTGTATCGCTTCCTCAAAGTTTTTTGAAATTCCCTGACCGTTCACATACATGACTCCGAGATTGTATTGGGATTGGGTATTGCCATTCTCAGCCGCTTTTTTATACCATTTAAAGGCTTCCGCGGAGTTTTGCGGAACGCTTTCTCCTTGGAAATACATGCGTCCCAAATTATTCTGGGCATGAATGTTACCGAGTTCAGCTGATTTCTTATACCATTTGAATGCTTCCGCAGGGTCTTGCTGAACCCCGTCTCCTTCCTGATAGAGAAGTCCGAGACTGAATTGAGCCTCGGCAATGCAGCTTCCTTCAGGAAATTTTTTCAAATATTCAAGCCATAAATTGACATTATCATGCTTTCTCGCATATTCGCAAGCCTCCTGATCTTTTTCCGGCATTTGAGCGAAAATCACGGTTATTGCAAGCAAAACAACAAAAAGAATCATGATCTTTTTCATTTTTTTCTCCTTGCTTTATGAAATACTTTCTCCAATTATCTCCGCAACTTCTTCAACATAATCTTCAACGATATCAGATGTTTTGTTAATGTGTTCGGATTTTTTCAAAGTGATTTTCAGTTTTTGTTTTTCTGTTCTTCAAGATAATGCTGATAAATATATGCTGCGCCTTCGCGGTAAAGCCCTGTTCCCTTATCGTTAAGAGCTTCAAAAATCCGCGATGTGTAGAGTTTTTTCAACGCTTCTTCATATTCTATTTTTTCATCTTCAACGATGAAAGCTGCAATTTCTTTTGTGAGAGAGTCGATAAGCCAGTCTTTTTTGTCCGCTTTATACATAAATCGTCTCCAGTTTTTTCAATAGTTCCACAGCTTTTTCCGTATGGAACGAATACTGCATCGAAAGTTCCTTGTAAGTCATACGCTTTTTGAGCATTTCAATGTCTATGAATTTCTGCTCATATTGCTGAAACAAAACAGCCATATCATCATTTGCGACAGGACCGTGGACAATATCATACTTGCAATCCTGATTGCATAGCGGATCAGTCAAATCTGAAAAATAACGATTTCTGTTGTTCATAACGAACAAAGCCCACTCCTCAGACGGAATTGTCAAAAAATCCTTTATTTTCAAATCATTGCTTCTCATAAAACTGTCATTGATTTCATAGACATTCAAAATCGGCTTGCCGTAACCTTTTATTCTCACTGTTCGTTTTGCCATATTCTCAGCTTGGACACGAATATCAGACAAGTAAAATCCTCTGCCGAAATCTCTGAAAGGCTTGCACGTTTTCAGAACGATTTCTTTAACTTCGGTATTGCTCCCGTGATAGAGAATCAAAGCGTTCCTCCGTTCTGACGGCAGATCTCTGCCATATCCTCGACAGCATCTTCGATCGAAAGAGTGTGTTCGATCTCGTAATGCTCTTTCAAAAACGCTATCGCTTTGTTGTTGTAAAGATAAATAAAAGCGTCTTTCTTTGAAAGATCGTGAGCGGCAGCAAAACCACTTACACATGCAACCATGTAGGAAATCTGGTTATTTTGTTTAAGAATGGCCATTTGAGTGTCTCCGTCTCAAAAAAACAGCGGATTATAGCAGAAAAAGGATTTTTAACAAGGCTTTGAATTTTGCAGCAGTTTTTCAACCTCTTCAACATAATCTTCAATAATTGCAAGTGTTTTTCCGTCACATTCAATGACGTTGTCGCCGATTTCGTCGAAAAGGGCGGCGTTTATCGTGTCGGCGACTACTGAGGGCATGAGATGTGCGGCTTTGATGTATTCGTCTGCGGAGCCAGTTCTAAGCAGGTTTCGCAGGATTTCGGTGTGGATTTTGTCAAGGAGACCGTTTTCTTCGTTTTCGGGAAGTGTTTCGGCGGCGGTTTCTTCTTCGATCTCGTCTTCTGTGAGGAGGCTTTCTCTTGTAAGAGCCGCGTCGCTTCTGATTTTGTCCAAACCCGAGATGTCGATATTTATTTTCGGTCTTTTTGCCTCGATTTCGGCTTTTTTCTCTGCCGCTACGACCGCTTCGGCATACTGTGTCGCCCAGCTTTCATCAGGTTTTTTGCGTAAAGCTTTGCCGCTTTTCAGATATTTGCGGAAAACTCTCTCTCCTTCGTGAAGAAGCGCGTAGAATTTTTCCTTGTCGAACATCATTTTTTCGAAATATTCCTCATACCACACGCCGTTTTTGCAGAAATACCGCCTGCATTCGTCGATGCGGCACTCCTTGTCGGAATCGGCGCAGTCATCGTGGTAGAGAGCGTTGAAAAGGGGATGCCATTTTATTGTGTAGATCTGTCCGAAACACTCGGTAAAAAAGTCGAGACCGCATTCATCGTACTTAGCCGAAACGCATTTCCAGAGTTCGGCGAAAAGGTGTTTGCCTTTACTTCCGTTTTCAGCGACAAGCGGAGACTGAAAAAGGTCTTTTTCGGCAAAAAAACTGAGTGCCATAAATAT
Organism: bacterium UBP6_UBA1177; assembly: GCA_002310995.1. Taxonomy (GTDB): domain Bacteria; phylum UBP6; class UBA1177; order UBA1177; family UBA1177; genus UBA1177. The sequence goes on from DBYV01000047.1 coordinate 78,035, forward strand.
CTCATCATCCTTTTTCAATGCTGGTTTCCGCAGTATCGCAAGATATGTGTCCGAAGCCAGCATGAAAGGATCGGCATACTGCGTGATCGTATCAAGCGGCAGCGAATGGATCACGGCGTAATCGAACATCCACTGCTTCAAATCTTTCTGAAGGAGCTTTTTCCCGAAACCGTAATCTGAAAAATCGGGAAAACTTTTGTCAAAATCCTCCATTTTCTTGAAACCTTCTTCAGCTGAGTCTGTCCCGATGCCGCAGAGCAGTTCATAGAGATAAAGATATGCGAAAGGCGGTTCTATCGGGCTGAATTTCCCTTTTCTCGCGGCGCTCCTCCAGGTGAAATACTTCCTCAGCTGTCCCACCGAAAGGTCGTGGTATGAGGGCGAATAGTGCATGCATACTCCGCTCCAGCCGTGGAAATCGTCCTCGTAGTCCTTCATGAACTCGCCCTGACGGCGGAAATTCTTTTTCTGCTGCTCGAAAGAGCCGTCGCCGTATTCGTAAAGTTTCATCATCTCCCAGATCTTCTGCGGGATATCTGGATCGTTTACTTCCGATGCGGTGATGGGAGTGTCGTGGTACTGACTTTCATTTAAGTTGGACGAGTTTTCAAGGACGATTTCTTTTGCCATTAAGTGCCTGAAAGGATCTATTTTTTCTCTTTTTTATTTGCCAAAGCCGCCTTTACTAGGCCGTTGAAAAGCGGATGCGGGTCGGTCGGTCTGCTTTTGAATTCAGGATGGAACTGGCACGCTTCGAAATATGGATGATCTGCAAGTTCGATCATTTCGACAAGTTTGCCGTCGGGCGAAGTTCCTGCAATTTTAAGGCCTGCTTTTTCAAGTTCCTCTCTAAATTTGCTGTCGTAGCTGAATTCGTAGCGGTGGCGGTGGCGT
>DBYV01000047.1:79022-83255 GCA_002310995.1 bacterium UBP6_UBA1177
CTGCTCGTCCATGAGGTCGATTACAGGGTGTTTCGTCTTGGTGTCGAATTCGGTCGAGTTAGCATCCTTCCAGCCGAGAACGTTTCTCGCGTATTCGATGACGCAGCACTGCATTCCGAGACATATTCCCAAAAGCGGGACTTTGTTTTCGCGGGCATATTTTATCGCGATGCACTTTCCGTTCACGCCGCGTGTGCCGAAGCCGCCGGGGATAAGGATGCCGTCAGCCTTTTTGAGAAGTTTCGGATTTTTCTCAAGATCCTCTGCCTCGATGCATTCGACGTGGACTTTCGCGTTGTTCGCCATTCCAGCGTGCTGAAGCGCTTCGTGGACCGATTTGTAGGCGTCTCTGATCGCGATGTATTTTCCGACAAGGGCTATTGTGCATTCGTATTTCGGCTTTGTCGCCTTGCGGACAAGGGTGTCCCACTCGGTGTGGATGACAGGTTTTATCGGAAGTTTGAGCTGCTCAAGGATCCTGAGGTCGAGCTCCTGTTTCAGAAGTTCGCGCGGAACTGCATAAACTGAATCGGTAACATCTTTTTCTTCGATTACACATTCGGGGCGGACGTTGCAGAAAAGGGCGAGTTTATTGAGATGATCCTGCGGGATAGTCATTTCGGTGCGGCAGACAAGGATGTCCGGGATGATACCGATGTTTCTGAGTTCTGCGACAGAATGCTGCGAAGGTTTGGTCTTGAGCTCTCCCGCCGCTTTCAGATAAGGAACAAGCGTGAGGTGGACGAAGCAGCTGTTTTCAGGGCCTACTTCAAAACGGAACTGACGCGCAGCTTCGAGGAAAGGAAGCGATTCGATGTCGCCTGCGACTCCGCCGATCTCGCAGAGAACGATGTCGGCGCCGCTTTCAGCCGCACTGCGGAAGGCGTCTTTGATCTCGTTCGTGATGTGCGGAACCACCTGGACTGTGCCGCCGAGATACGCTCCGGCGCGCTCTTTTGCGATGACAGATGAATAGATCCTGCCCGAAGTGTAGCTCGAAGCCCTTGTGCAGTGGACACCGGCAAAACGCTCGTAGTGACCGAGGTCGAGGTCTGTTTCATAGCCGTCATCCGTGACGAAAACTTCGCCGTGCTGATACGGGCTCATCGTGCCGGGATCGACATTGAGATAAGGGTCGAGTTTCTGCATAAAAACCTGATATCCACGGCTTTTAAGAATGAGTGCGAGCGATGCCGAAGTGATTCCTTTTCCTAAGGAACTCACGACTCCGCCGGTGATAAAAATGTACTTTGTCTGCTTTTTGCCTTTCGGTGATACGGTTTTTTTCTGCATAACTTTCTCCCTTGAAAAAAAATGTTGCCAAAAATGTTTAAAGAGCCTGCACAGCATAGGGATTTTTTGTTGAAAGACAAGATTTTCGGTGTTATTAAAAGACGTTTGTTGGTAGGGGGAAGCGCAATGGCTATCCAGCTTTCTGATCACTTCACATACAGTCGTTTGCTGCGGTTTTCTCTGCCGACGATAATGATGATAATTTTTACCTCTATTTACGGCATGGTGGACGGATTTTTCATCTCGAACTATGTCGGAAAGACACCGTTTGCCGCGATAAACCTGATTTATCCGTTTCTGATGATTCTCGGTGTTTTCGGCTTTATTTTCGGAACAGGCGGCAGTGCGCTTATCGGCAAACTGCTGGGCGAGGGAAGAGGCGAAAAGGCAAATTCTGTTTTTTCGCTGATTGTCTATGTAACGTTTGCTCTCGGAATTGCGATCGCTCTTATCGGGATCGCTTCGATGCGTAGCGTTGCGGCTCTTCTCGGTGCCGAAGGGCAGATGCTCGAAGACTGTGTTCTTTACGGAAACCTCGTCATACTCGGACTTCCTGTCGTCATGCTTCAGTTTGAATTTCACTCGCTTTTTGTTACGGCGGAGAAACCGAAACTCGGATTTTATGTGACTCTGGCGGCAGGTTTCACGAACATGATTTTCGACTTTCTTCTAGTTGCAGTTTTTCCTTTCGGCATTGTCGGTGCAGCCTTGGCGACCGTTGCAAGCCAGATTGCAGGAGGAATCATACCGCTCATCTATTTTTCACGGAAAAACACAAGTCTTCTCAAGCTCGGAAAGGCGGAATTTGACCTTAAAGCGCTGCTTAAAACCTGCACGAACGGCTCTTCGGAATTCGTTTCAGGCGTTTCGATGTCGCTTGTGAGCATGCTTTACAACATGCAGCTTCTGAAATACAGCGGAGAAGACGGCGTCGCGGCTTACGGCGTGCTGATGTATGTAAACTTCCTGTTTCTTGCCGTTTTTATCGGATATTCGGTGGGAACTGCTCCTGTTGTAAGTTTCAATTTTGGCGCTGAAAATATCGCTGAACTCAAAAATGTTTTTCGTAAGAGCCTGAAAATACTTGCTATTGTTGCTGTCGTGATGTTTTGTGCGAGTGAAATCTTCGCAAGACCTTTAGCCGCAGTTTTTGTCGGCTACGATGCAGGACTAACCGAACTCACTGTCAGCGGATTCAGGATTTTTTCGTTCAGTTTCCTTCTTGCCGGAATCCCGATTTACGGCTCATCCTTCTTCACTGCGCTCAACGACGGTTTTGTGTCGGCGGCGATTTCGTTTCTCAGGACAGTCGTTTTTGAAACGGTTTCAGTCCTCGTTCTGCCGTTCTTTTTCGGCATAAGCGGAGTGTGGTTCTCGCTTGTGGCGGCCGAATTTGTTGCGGCTCTTGTGACAGTTTCCTTCTATGCGGCGAAACGCAAAAAATACGGATATTAAATCAGCTACACATTCTTAAATCCTTGCCATTTAAGCCGAAATCCCTACAATAATTGAGTTTTTTGGTTTTTTAAGGTTCGTATCTGCTAATATGAAAAAAGTAATATTTTCAATGCTTTTCCTTTTTGGCTTCAGCATTTTCGGGAAAACTGAACCTGGAACACATTCAACATCTGATTTTACATTTCGGATGATTGGCTACACGATTGTTTTCATAGCTCTTATTGTGTTTGAAATATGGTACAGCAACAAAAAAGAGAAAAAAACGAATGAACTTAAAGCTAAAGAAAAACCATTGAAAATTTTTGAATATTGCAAAGTTGCTTTTGGATATAATGATGAGCTCTCAGCAAAATCTGTTGCCTTAGGAGGTCCAGGCGTTGTGTGGGGTAATGTTTTACTTTTCCAAAACCGCATAGGAATAGTGACTGAAAACGTGTTGGAAATCGAAATAAAAGATATAAATTTCATAAAAATGAAAAAAGTTCTGTTGGAAGAAATGTTGCAAGTAAATTTCAATGAAATCTCAAAAAGCGGAACAAAAAAAGAGATGGCTCTCTATTTGAAAGGAAGTAAGGAAGATCTGCTCTACATCAAGAATTTCATTGAAGAAAGGCTGAACAGGCCGCAAGTGATCGATTTGACTGAAGACTGACAAAAAATCGCAAATCCCCAAAATCCGCAAAAGCCATATAAAATCCCGAATTTGTATTGATGAAAACTCAGAATTTGTATGGATGAAAATTCTGAATTTGTATTGATGAACTTGACAAATTTGTATTGATGAGTTATGTTTCTTTAGTCTTTTCCGGAGGTTGTGATGGAAAGAAAAAATTACAAAGAACGAATTGTTGATGCAAAAGTTGAGGAGTATCTGGGAGCTACCGGAGCGGTCTGCATTGAAGGGTGCAAATGGTGCGGAAAAACCTGGACTTCGGAGCATCACAGCAAAAGCGCGGTCTATATCGGTGATCCTGCCGGAAACTATTCGAACAGAATTCTGGCACAGATTTCGCCGCTCACGGTTCTTGATGGCGAGACGCCGCGCCTGATTGACGAATGGCAGGAAGTTCCGCCGCTTTGGGATGCCGTGAGAAATGTCGTTGACAAGCGTGCGCTCAAAGGCCAGTTCATTCTGACAGGTTCCGCGACACCGAACAGGGAAGGCAAAATGCACAGCGGCGCAGGGAGGATAGTACGCCTCAGAATGCGTCCGATGTCTTTGTTCGAATCGGGAGATTCTTCCGGAAAAATTTCGCTTTTTGACATTTGCAGCGGCAGATTCGCAAACGAACTCACCGGCGAAGTCGATCTGTCCGAAATCATTTATCTCATTCTGCGCGGCGGCTGGCCCGGTAATATCGGAGCCAAGGTAAATCAGGCTTCGATTATGGCGGAATCTTATATTCAGGCAGTTCTTGACGAAGATATTGAAAGGATTGAAACCGCAAACCGCGACCGGACAAAAATGAGAAAACTTCTCCG
>DBYV01000036.1 GCA_002310995.1 bacterium UBP6_UBA1177
TAAGATGCTTAATCCGGAACACACTCTTCGTTTTTTCCGTTCCATTTATAGCCGTCTTCACACAAGCAGAAATAGATATTTTCTTGCTTAGGTTCACAACTAAACCACGGATCTGCGTGCGGAATATCAGCGCATGATTTGGAATCACAAGGATTTTTGACACATTTTTCGCCGTCCCACCAGTATTCAGGTTCTATACATCGTGCACAGCGGATATTTTTTCTGTCATATTGTTTGCCGCATGCTATTTCTATGGCTGCACTATTAAAATTTACAGCCCAGTAACATAAATCATTATTCTCATCATCTGATAAAAGAAGCCCCGTATCACCCAATTTGCTGTAGCCGCTGTTGCTTTCTTCGCATCCGATACAATATTCATTGCTGCAAGTGTCTGTTTTACAGTACTCGGACACTTCACATTCCCCGCCTGTCTGTGTGGCAGAGCAGTCTTTGATTAAAGTTCTCACTTTACTAATGCCGGTATATTTCCAGTCATCAAATCCTCCTTCGGATAAATCTAAGCATGCTCTTCGCCCTTCTTTCCAACCGCAGGATATCTTTGAAGACCACATAAGACCGCTTGAAGAATCTTTGCACGGAGCGGGACTTGTCGGAGTGCATTCAGGTATTTCGGTACATTCGTCACCGTTCCAGAAATACCCGTTTTTACATATACACCTGAAAGTTGTTTCGGATTGTGGAATACACTCCTTTAAAAAATTCGGATTACCGCACGGACTGGATTTGCAAGGATTTTTCAAACATTTACCTTGAAGAAAGAAATATCCGTCTTCGCATTTGCAAGAGAATGATACCGATGTTTCTCCTATACATTCAATGGCATTCGTAATATTTTTACAGGGTTCGTTTTCGCATGGGTTAAGACATTTTTTTTCGTTTCCGTTCCAAAACCAGCCTTTTTCGCATTCACATTTATATGAACGAGGTGTAATACTGCGATAATCGTAAAAAATTTCACAATTTTCTGTTGAGTGAGGAAGCCCTTCGCACGGATTGTTCTCACATGGATCTCCTGAAGTTTGCTTGCCGGAATTATCATNNTCCGCAGTTTCATCGGCATCATTCTGTTCGGGAGTCGTTGGATTTTCGCTCTTTTTTCCACAGGCCTGAAGTGAAAAAATCAAAATCAGTGCTAAAAGAAGAAAATATTTTTTCATTTGCGGTCTCTTACTGAGTAATAATCTATTCCTCTGGGCAGTTGAGATCAGCCCTTTTGATGCAGTTAAATCTTGAGCCAAATTGTGATTCGCTGTCTTTAACGCATTCGCACCAGTCGACTCGTGTAACTCCGTCCGCGCAAAGCCATTGCCATTTTATACCGACAGCGCAACTCTCGCACTGGTAGCCGCCACCGCCACCGCTCTTATGCCATTGGCTGTAGTGACACTCCATCATATAGCATTCTTTGGAAATTTTTTCACCGGCTTTATACTTTCTCCCTTCACTGTCTTCGCAGTGAGGCATCTCTTCCAATATCCCGTCAACCCAGAGTTCAAACGAAAGTGTTATCGAAGAATCTGATGATTTAAAGACCGCTTTATAGTCTTCGCCGGTGTCTATAGAAAAAGAAAGACCTTTTTCCTCATTACGTGACCCAATGTGAGCATAGGTGAGATCAGAAGAGGAAACGGAGTGTAATTCAACTGTTTTAAAAATCTCATTATCAGTCGAGAAATAGAAATCTGGGCAGTCAGGAAGGCACGGTTGAGCATCATTAGGGGTGCTCTCGTTACGATAGATATTGCAACCTGTAAGCTGTGAGAGAGTTATTGACTCCGGGATAAAATCGGGACACGGAATCGGTTCATCGTTTTTTTTGCAATCTTTTTTGAAAATTATTGTCGTTTGCTGTAACTTTAAAAAAAACTCGGCAGCATCAGGATAATTGCAAGAACTGTCAGAGTATTTCGCTCCTATGACACAGCTGTCAAAAACAGAACTTTCATCTCTCGTGAATGAAGTCGAGCCGTAGGAAGTTTTGGCGTTGCAACCTCTGCCGCTGCTGTATGGTGGGTCTTCAGGATCATCATCCGGCTGGGAATCACTGTCGGAATCATCGGAAGGATTAGTTGTATCGGAATCAGCGTCATCAGGTTGTTCCGGCGTCGTGTCGGTATCAACGGGCTGTGAATCACTGTCGTCGGCCTGTTCCGTGTCGGCAGTATCTGTGTCGCTTGCAGCCTCGCCCGAATCGGTTTTATCTTCGTTTTTCGAGCTTCCGCAGCCTGCGAACAGAATCATTGCGAAAATCACACCGAGAAAAAGAAGTTTTTTCATTTGAACCTCCTAAACAGCAAAAAACTGAGTAATTTTAAACAAAATGCGGTTTTGTGCAAGATTTCTTGAGGAGCTGTTTTTGCGAAAATTTCTTAAAACTGCCGTTTTCTTGCAAGGTTTTTCTAAATTCATATAAATTAGTGTGTTTTTTCGGGAGGCGGAAATGAGAGTTGCGGCAGGAAAGACAGTTGATTCGAGGGCTTTTGACAAAAGCGCGATGGAGGCGGGGATACCGTCGCTCATTCTGATGGAAAACGCTGCTTTTTCCGTTTTTGAAGAGGTGAAAAAGGTCGTATCATCGCGGAAATTCGACAAAATCGTCGTGTTTTCGGGTAACGGCGGCAACGGCGGCGACGGTTTCGCGCTGCTTCGTCTTTTGTCCGACAGAATGCCTGAGATGCCGCTTTTTTTAGTTGAAACCGCTGAATTCAAGGAAGAGAACAAGGTTCCTGAGAATTCTGCGTGGATGAATAGGTGTATGCTTCCTCAAAAAGTGCAACTTATTGATTTTAAAGATATTTCAGGCGATGTTCTCTTTGTCGACGCAATGCTCGGAACAGGCCTCAGAAGCGAAATTTCTGGCAAAATCAAAGATGCGGTAGAGTTCATAAATTCGTATCTTCCGACAAAAAAATTTGTCGTTTCGATCGATGTTCCGACAGGTCTCGATTGCGATACCGGCGCTGTTTTGGGTGATGCTGTCAAAGCAGATCTCACTGTCACGATGGGGATCTACAAAACAGGTCTTTTTGCAGGAAGCGGCTCGGATAGAGCAGGAAAGATCGTTCTCGGCCATATTTCGGCAACTCAGACCGAAAAACCGGAAACCAGCTATTTTGTTGAAGAAAATCCGCAGGTTGTAAATGTAAAAGTTCCTCTGGATAGCTTCAAAAACAGAAACGGTCACCTGCTTGTCATTGGCGGCGATGTCGAAAAATTAGGCGCTTCGATAATTTCTGCGAAGTCTTTCATGGCGTGCGGCGGCGGGCTCGTGACGGCTGCTTTCAAGAAAGAATTCCTTCCTTCAATCGCAGGCAGGATGCCCGGGCTCATGCTCATCGAAAATGAAAAAATCGCGGAAGAACTTCACAAGTTTTCTGCCGTTGTAATCGGCCCTGGACTTTCGGAAATCCCGTTTGATTTCGCAGTTTTCAAGAATTTTGAAGGAACTTTCGTGGTCGATGCCGGAATGTTCGACATCATGCCTGAAAACAAAAAAGTCGTTGAGATTTTGAAAGATAAAAAAGTCGTCTTCACGCCGCATCAGGGCGAGATCAGGCGTTTCCTTAAGGCAGGAAAGGACGAGCCGTGGATAAGCCTTGTCGAAAGGTTCCCGCTTGAAAAAAATCACGTTCTTGTCGCAAAAAGCCACGCCACTTTTGTGAGAAATACCGAAAAAACGGTGATTGTTCCGGCAGGAGCCAGGGCTCTCGCTTTCGGCGGAAGCGGAGATGCCCTTACCGGAATAATTGCCAGAGAAACCACTATGCACGGCCTTTTCGAAGGTGCTGTTAATGCCGTGATCAGGCACAGAGCGGCTGGAATCGAGCTTGAAAAACGCTGCTCGGCAACAATGCACGACATTGAAAAACTTGTTGAAATGATAGGATTAACGGGGAAATAAATGGATTTTGCAAAAGAGACATTTTTTGTGAAAAACGAGGCCGAAACCGTAGCTGTTGCCGAAAAACTGGCTTCAACGCTTAATGGCGGTGAACTCATTGTTTTCGACGGAGACCTCGGAGCTGGAAAGACTTTTTTTACTGGAGCTTTGTGTGAGGCGCTTGGAGTCGATAGAAAAAAAGTTTCGAGCCCAACTTTTGTTATAATGAAAAAATATTCCGGTAAATTCGATGTCTATCACTGGGATTTTTACAGAATCTCATCGGTTGACGAGCTTTATATTGCCGATTTTCCGGAGTATCTGAAGGCTGAAAATTCGGTTACGATAGTCGAATGGGCGGATATGTTTAAAGAATGCTGGGAGTCATATCGTCCGAGGATAGAGATAAAAATAAATTTCGGAGAGGGAGAAAACGAGCGTGAAATCAGCATCGGAAGAATCGACTGACAAGTTGATTGAAAGCCTTCATGCACCGCGCAAAAAGCCGGAAATGGCAAAGGAAAAAAATCCGAGAAAAGCAGAGCCTGTTTCTGCGCCGGAGGTTGCTGCGGAAGAAGAAAAACAACCGACGAAAAAAGATCAGGCTATTGAATTTGTTAAAAAAACTTCTGTAGAAATAAAGAGCGGAGTATCGATTCTAGAAGCTTTCAAAGCCATCGTCGGGAGCGGGAAACTCTTTTTTGCATCAATCGGGGTTGTTCTTGCAATGCTCGTTCTTTCGATTTTTCTTTACCATCAGGTTTCCTCATTCTTTACTGTGAAAACTCTCGATTTTTTTGAAATCGCGCCTGCTACTGATGAATTATTCTCGCAAATTTACCATGCGTTGAAAGTTTGTGGCGCGTGGCTCTTTAAAATTGTCGTGAATGTTCTGCTTTTTTATCTTGCCTTTATTATTTCATACGCCCTAACTTCGCCGCTTTATTCCTTTATTTCAATAATCGCGGAGGATGTTTATTTCGGAAAACCTCAGGATGATGCAGAACTTTCTCTGGAAGGGATGATTGAGGACATAAAGCAGGCCTTGAAAGTGACTGCGGCTACTTTTGCTCTCGGTGTTATTGCGTTTTTTGTTGGATTTATACCAGTTTTAGGACAAATTGCGGCACTCGTTGTCTGTTTTTTTATGAATGCTTTGCTTATTTTCGATTTTGTCACATCAAGAAGACGCTGGAACTTTGTCAGCAAGTCAAAATGGCTTCTTTTCCATCCTGCGATGACGCTTAAAACAGCGCTTCTTCCGACATTGATAGCGTTTATTCCGGTTCTCAATACGATATTGACTGCTTTTCTGTTCCCTGTTTTCGTAGTTCATGCAACGATGAATTTCGTATGCGCTGAAAGAGGGGACGAACCGGAAAAAGAGAAAGTGGAGGAAAAATTTGAAGGCTGAAACCTTTATAGGTCTGCGCTATCTTTGGAATTCAAGAAGGACACGGTTTCTTAGTGTTATAACAATGATATGCATTCTAGGCATTGCGATAGGTGTCGCTGCTTTGATAGCAGTTCAGTCGATAATGGACGGGCTTCAGAACAAGATGCGTGCGACTGTTTTAGGTGCGAAAACCCACGCGCTTGTAACGACTGAAAGCGGAAAACTTGAGGACTATGCTTACAAAATGGAAAAACTTGCGTCAAATCCCGAAATTGCCGGTATTACCCCTGTAATTTCAAGGGATGTCATAATTTCGGTAAGCGACGAGCTCAACGGCCTTGTTATAAACGGCATCGATCCTGCTACAGTCGGCAACGCGATGCTTTTTCCTCAACAAATTCAGACAGGTTCGCTCAGTTGCATGGAAAATCCTGACAACTGCCCTGAAATAATTGAAAAACGCAAGTCGGTTAGGGAGTTTACCGGAAGAAAAGAGGGCGAGATAAAGCGAGAAAATCTTCCTGGAATCGCAATCGGAGTCGAGCTTGCCAAATACTACGGAATCGGAATGGGAGACAAGGTGAAAATCATATCTCCGACAGGTGAGATGAGCCTGGCAGGACCTAAAACACAGATAAAGACTTTTCAGGTTGCCGCTATATTTTTCAGTTCGCTTTACGAGTACGATTTCAACTATGCCTATATCACGCTTGCAAATGCACAAAACTTTTTTTCGGCGGGTGAAAGTATTGATTATCTTGGGATAAAACTCAAGGATATGAAGCGTGTTGACGAGGCAGAAAAGGCAATTCTAGCCGATTTGGGTACTGGAATAGTCGTAAAAAACTGGCGTGATATGAACAGGCCGCTTTTTTCGGCGCTCGAAATGGAAAAAATAGTGTGGTTTCTGATTATCGGATTCATCGCGCTTGTCGCTTCATTCAACATAGTTTCAGCCCTTATCATGCTTGTCATGGGCAAAAAAGAGGAAATCGCGATTCTGCGTGCCGGCGGATATTCGGCAAAATCGGTAATGAAAATATTTATGCTTGACGGCATCATAATTGGTTTTTTCGGTACCCTTCTCGGAGGTATTTTTGGAACAGTTGTTTGTCTGATTCTAAGCGATATGCCGTTGAAAGTAGCGCAGGATGTTTATTACATCGAAAAAATTCCGGTTGATATGTCGCCGCTTACCTTTATCGCAGCGATAGCCGGATCTTTGTTTCTAACTGTGATTGCAGCAGTTTATCCTGGAAGAAAGGCTGCAAAACTAAGTCCAGCGGAAGCTCTTCGGCAGGATTGATTTCTTAAATTTTGCCGGCGTAAACCTGCTTCATTTTGGCTTTAAAGAGTTCCACCGCTTCAGGATCAAAGGTTCCGCTAAGGTTTTCTGTCAGATGTTTTTTCTGGTTGTTGAATTTTTCTATTGAATTTTCGAGCAGCGGGATGATGTCATCGTGCATGATGAAAGAAGGCAAAGTTTTTTCGAGATAGAACATTATCTCAAAAAGTCTGCATATTTCCATATCAACCTGTGCATCAAGCATATATCTGGAAACCTGCATGAAATAAGGTTTAAGAGCTTTTGAAAGGGCGATGTCTTCGTAGAGTGCGCTGTTGTTGCTTTCTTTGATGTGTTTTATAACAGAAGAAGTGAGATCCAGCACAATTGTAAGATCTCTGACTATATTTGCCTGACCAGAAATGTCAGAATCGATGAATATCGAAGTTATTTTTCTAAGACATTCGCCGACACTTATTTTGGTTTCAAGTATGCTGTTAAGGAGTTCCTGAACCTTGCTTTTAATATTGATGTCTGTCAGGACTTCATGCAGTTCAAGGACAAAACTTTTTGCTGAATATTCCGTTCCGTTCTTGAAATCGGATCCCGTATCAATAAAAGCTGAGAGACGAGTTATGATTTGATCCCTGAATCCCGTTTTGTCGTTGTCTATAGCAACTTGGAAAACTGTTTGTACCCATATAAGATAGTCAATTATTTCGACTAGCTGCTTCGAAAAATCGCCGACAAGATAACGCGTCAGAAGAATATCGTAATTGTATCTGGCTATTGTTCTTGCATCACAGGATTTTTCAAGAAGCGGATAAAGTACAGTCATTGAATCCAATGCATTGGAAAAGAGCGAAAAAGGCATGAAATAATTGAGCTTTTTGTTTTTAATGTTAGAAGCGTGAGAAAATATGGATTCAAAAGTTTTCAGATCTTTTTTGAGATAAAAGAACTCTTCGTCGGAGAGCTTTGTTATTAGTGAATGTATAACGGCAATTTTCCCGCCCATCATAGTGAGAACGTTGTTTACAAAAAACTCTTGTTTTTTTTCGGTTATTTCTGTTAGAGAGTATTGTAAAAGAGCGATGATGTAGTCGAGTTCAACCCAGAAATCAGGCCCGATGTTGCAGAGAGCCGAAGCTTCAAATTTCTGACGATGGATGTAGTCGAGCAGCTGTGTTCTGTCAAAAGAGGTGAAATCTTCTATTTTTTTCAGTCCCTCGTAATATTTTTTCAAAAGAGCTCTCCCTGCATTGTGTCGGCTTTGATACCGAATTTATCCAAAGTCTTTTTAGTGACGACTCTTCCTTTTGCAGTTCTTGCGATGAAGCCTGCTTTGATGAGATAAGGCTCGTAAACATCTTCGAGCGTGCGTCTCTCCTCACTGACACTTGCTGCTATTGCCTCGATTCCTACAGGACCTCCGCGAAACGAATCGATGATTGTCATAAGTATTGTCCTGTCCATCTGATCAAGGCCGTCTTCGTCAATTTCCATCTGATTGAGTGCGAATTTTGCAATTGTGATATCAATATTGCCGTCGCCTTTTACAAGGGCAAAGTCACGGACACGTTTCAAAATTCTGTTGGCGATTCGCGGAGTTCCGCGCGAACGTCTTGCAATTTCGTGAGCACCTGCATCGTCAATGGTTATGCCAAGAACTTTTGCCGAACGTTTGACTATTGTTTCAAGGTCTTCGACAGTGTAATAATCCATTCTGAAAACTATCTGAAACCTGTCACGAAGCGGGCTTGAAAGCAGTCCTGTCTTCGTCGTTGCGCCGATAAGCGTGAAAGGAGCTAGCGGAATCGGCACACTCTTCGCGTGCTGCCCTTCGCCGAGCATTATGTCGAAGCGGAAATCCTCCATTGCCGGATACAGACTCTCTTCAACAGCCGGATTCAGACGATGTATCTCATCGATAAAAAGAACATCGTTTTCCTGCAAAGCGGTAAGCAGACCAGCCAGATCGCCTTTTTTCTCAATTACAGGACCTGAAGTCGTAAGCATATTGACTCCCATTTCGTTGGCAATTATCTGGCTTAGAGTGGTTTTACCGAGTCCTGGAGGCCCCGCAAGAAGCAGATGATCAAGAGGTCTGCCGTTTTTCTTTGCCGCTTCGATGAATATTTTTACATTGTCAACTACAGCTTTCTGACCGATGTAGCCGCTAAGATTTTTTGGTCTCAAACCGCCTTCTAGCGACGAATCTTCGGGAAGTTCCTGCGAATTGAGCAATCTTTCTTCTTCCATAATTTTTCACCTTAAAATCAGAGATTTCTGATAACTTTGAGAGCCTCTCTGATAATTTCTTCCGCTCTCTTTGACTCTTTATTATCTATTTTTGCAAGAGCATGTTTTATCTGAAGCGGATTGAAGCCCAAAGCTGCAAGTGCATCTGCCGCCTCGCGTGTCTGCCTGTCGTTTGAAAGGTTAGGTGCTGTTCCTGTGCTGCCGACAGCGATTGCTGAGAATTTGTCTGTTTTGTCTTTCAAGTCGATAATGATTTTTTCGGCTGTTTTTGCTCCGACACCGCTTATTTTCTTGAAAAACTGGGCGTTGCCCGAAATTATAGCCGAGACAATCTCCTCTATTGGAGCCGCTGCAAGTATCGAAAGAGCTGTTTTCGGTCCGATTTTGTTCACTTCGCAGAGCAGATTGAAAAGGTGTTTTTCTTCAATTCGCTCGAATCCAAAAAGGACGATAGCATCCTCTCGGACGAAAGTCTCGACAAAAAGCGAAACAGACTCTCCTTCAGGATATTTTACATTCAGGGTCGGAGTTACACCGACAACGTAACCGACACCGCCTTCTGTGAGAATCGTGAGTTCGCGATCTTCGTTCGCAACGACTGTTCCTTTGATGTAACCTATCATTTTTTAAATCGTAAATGCGTGAGTTATTGCTATTGCCAAAGCATCGGCAGCGTCTTCGTAAGGCGCTTCCTTAAGTTTTAAAAGGATTTTTATCATCTCCTGAATCTGGAATTTTTCAGCTCTGCCGTTGCCTGTGACCGACTGTTTTACCCTTGTAGGAGTGTATTCGAAAAGGGGAAGTCCGTGAATCGCTGCAGCACTCATAACTGCGCCTCTGACATGCCCTAATTTCAGCGCACTCTGGGCATTTTTCGCAATGAAAACATCTTCCAGAGCGACTGCATTCGGCTTGAATTCATCCATGACATCGCATACTCCGCGGAAAATAAAGCCGATTCTGTCTTTAAAATCAAGCCCTTTCGGCGGCATAATCAAACCGTTCTCGATGTGAAAAAAAGAACGCCCGACAACATTTATCAAGCCAAAGCCCGTTTTAATGCTGCCGGGGTCAATTCCTAGAATGATGTAACCTTGTTTATCCAAGATAGACTATTCTTCCTCTGGCAGCTGGCTGAAATCTATGTCGTAGTTAGCATAGACATCCTGAACATCGTCGCTGTCATCGAATGCTTCCATGAGCTTGAGAACCTGCTCAGCAACTTTGCCTTCAACTTTTACGAAATTCTGCGGGATACGCGCGATCTTCGCTTCTTCGAACTGGTATCCTTTTTCGGTAAGAACACCGGAAACAGCGTAAACATCGCCCATTTCAGTTCTGATTTCCCAAACTTCGTCGTTGTCGATAACATCTTCTGCGCCTGCTTCAAGAGCGTCTTCCATCAGTTTTTCCTCGTCAACGCCCTCTTTCGGGATGATGATCTGGCCTTTCTGGCTGAACATCCAGTTTACGCAGCCGTTGTTACCCATATTGCCGCCGGCTTTCGTGAAGATTCTTCTGATTTCGGAAACGGTTCTGTTTTTGTTGTCGGTAAGGCAGTCAACCATGATTGCGACTCCGCCCGGACCGTATCCCTCGTATGTTGCCTCTTCATAGCTTGAACCTTCAAGTTCGCCTGTTCCTTTTTTAATTGCACGTGTAATATTATCGAGAGGCATATTTGCCGCTTTTGCCGACTGGATGGCGGTTTTAAGACGCGGGTTGCCGTCTGGGTCTCCACCGCCGCCTTTTGCAGCTATCGTGATTTCTTTAATGAGTTTCGTGAAAATTTTGCCTCTTTTTGCATCTGCAGCACCTTTTTTGTGCTTAATCGTGCTCCACTTATTGTGGCCTGACATAGAAAACCTCCTGAGAGTTGTTAAAAAAAGCCGCCGCCATCTACCATAAAATGAATAAATCTGCAAGTTTTTATATAAATTTTGTGGAACGGATTTTTTCGAGACGTTTCTTAGCCCACTCTTTTTTTCTGTCTTCGGCTAAGTATACGAGAAGTTCTTCAGCAGTGTTAAAAATTGTTCCTTCGAGTCTTTTGATGCTGTCGAAGTGACATCCGTCTTCCTCAGGCGGATATTCGCGGCAAAGATCCGGACGCGCTTCGTAGATGGCACATTTGTTTGATTCGTTGATATTTTCGCATTTTCCCATTACGAGTATAGACCATATATGCCCGTTTTTCAGAATTTTGATGTTCGGGTTGAAAAGCCACCAGATTATTTCGTCAAAACGGTCTTCGGAACGTGGTTCCTTTTCGATATCTATCGTTACATAACGACAGCACATCCCGTTGCAGAACTTACAGTCGTCGCCGTTGAAATACATTTGCTGTTTTTTTGGCATAACTACCTGAATTTAATGGTTATAAGAGCAATGGCCGCCATAATGGCGCTTACTATCCAGAATCTTGTGACAATCTTTGCTTCAGCCATTCCCTGATGCTGGTAATGGTGATGCAGCGGAGCGCGGTAAAGAATACGCCTGTGTATTTTGAAGCCGATGTTTTCCTGCACGAAAGTTGATGTTATCTCGATAACAAATATTGCTCCAGCGATTATGAAAATCACTTCCTGTCTGATTAAAACGGCTGCTGTTCCCATCGTGCCTCCTAAAAAAAGGCTTCCCATGTCTCCCATGAAAACTTCTGCAGGGTGGGCGTTGAACCATAGAAATCCTATCCCAGCGCCTATTATTGCGCCGCAGAATACTGCGATTTCACCGCTTCCCGGAATATATTCGTAAAGCAGATGCTGCGCCTGAATTTTGTTGCCGATGATGTATGCAAAAACGCCGAGAACAATGAATACGAAAACCGAAGGCAC
The DNA here is from genome assembly GCA_002310995.1 of bacterium UBP6_UBA1177. Classification (GTDB taxonomy): domain Bacteria; phylum UBP6; class UBA1177; order UBA1177; family UBA1177; genus UBA1177. The sequence continues at coordinate 11,685 of DBYV01000036.1, forward strand.
GATCGTAAGTCCATCCATTCCGTCTGCAAAATTTACCGCGTTGGCTGAGTAGACGATGATGAAAACTATCCAAAGTGCTGTCAGCACTGTCGAATTGAAGATAAATCCTTTGAAAAACGGAAGCTGAAAAGAGTTGGCGACATCTGCCGGAAGCGGTGAAATGTCGGGCTGAAGTACGAAAACGGCGAGCAGAACACCGAAAAGAATCTGAATCGTGTATTTTGCAAAGCGCGAAAGACCTTCGTCGGCATCACGACCTTTGATTTTCTTGTAGTCGTCTATCGCACCGAAAACGGCGAACCAGATCGCGCTTGCAAGCAATGCCCATATAAACGGGTTCGTAAGGTCGCACCAAAGAAGCGCACTGCCAATACCAGTTATAAATATTAGAATTCCGCCAAGCATCGGAGTCCCTGTCTTTTTCTGGGAATTGATTTCGCCGTATGAACGTTCGAAAGAACGGAATCCGTGCCTGTAAAGCGCATTTATAAGTGGTCTTCCAATGATAAGCGAAAGGAAAAATGCCGTAACGAAGGCAATAAGCACTCTCGATGAGAGGTATTTGAAAACTGCGGGACCGCCCGTTCCGAATACGGATGTAAAAATCGCGTATATCATTATTCTTTCTCCTTTGAAATGATTTCCATTGCCGAGCGGTACTCTTTTTTAAGCTCGTATTCAGTCGTATATCCGTTGCTTGTGATGAGGATTTTGTCAGCTTCGGCCGCGGCTGTTTTTCTGTCGAGAACGCCTCTGCCTATGAGAATTTTAAATGCCTGGAAAATAGCTGTGCGAACCTTCCATACCGGGTCGAAATAGAGTTCCGACATGTGTTTTATAAGCGTTTCTGGATCGTTTGATATCTGTGCAGCAGCAAGTATAGCCTCAATTCTTACTTCAAAACAGCGGTCGGCCATATTTTTGAAAAGCATTTCCATGAATTTTTTTCGCTCATTGTCGCTTATTCCGAAATGTCCCGCAAAGACCGGAATACATCTTTCAGCAGAGAAACGTGTTTCGTAGTAGGGGTTTCCAAGGCCTGAAACTATTGCTTTGAAAAGCTCTTCGCGTTTGTCGGCGCCGCAGAGAAGGGTGAGTTGTTTCAACGCTGAAAACGCATCTCTGCTAAGGAACGGAGCACTGTTTTTGTTTGCGGCATACCTGATTATGAGTGGAATGACTTCGCCGTAGCCGAGAATTCCCGATGAGCGGCATGCACGCGCTTTGATGACGGGATTTGGAGAAGAAAAAAGCATATCGATTTTGTTTTTGATCAGCTTTACTTCATCGGTTTCGAGCGGCTTTTCAGCACCGGTTTTTGTTTTCTGCAGAAACTTTTCGAGCGAGGTCGAATTGAGGCCGAGAACGCGGTCGTTCATGAATTCTGTTCCTTTCGTTTCTTCCGGTTTTTCGCCGAGTTTGCAGAGATAAAGAAGATGTTTGACTATTATTTCAGCCGGATTGCCTGGGAAAATATTTTTTGCCGCTTCCGACATTTCTGCAAGCTTTTGCGGATCGTTTCTGAGTTTTGAGACTGTCTCGCAGAATTCACCTGCATCTGCAAAAGCGATGTTGATCCCGTTCAAAGGATCGGTCCTTTCGTATATAACTGCTGCCGCTCCGGCACGTTCTATAAAGCGGGCGTTGCCTATCTGATGATCGTTCCCGATGTTGCTGATCGGGATTATGACCGAAGGCTTTCCCTGACGGCAGACTTCCACGATGGAACCTGCTCCTGCTCTTATTATGAGAAGATCTGACACGGCGTAGTAAAGCCCCATGTTGTCGATGAAATCGCGGAGAAGATATCTCTTTTTGGCTTCGCCTAGATTCTGTTTTTCCAGAATCTCGGAAACATCGTTGAATCCGTGATATTCGTAAGTCTTTCCGAAAGGTCTGCCGGCACCGTGAATTATGTAAGTATTCGGATCTTCAAGAAGTTTTTTGGCTGAATTTGCAAGTACACGGTTGATCGTGCGCGATCCCTGCGAGCCGCCGAAAGCAAAGATTACAAAAGCGTTTTCGGGAATTCCGAGTTCAGAACGCGCAGCTTTTCTTTCCTGCATCGAAATTGAACTTCGGACAGGGTACCCTGAGAAAAATCCTTTGTTTTTCGGCAGATGTCTTATCGTTTCGGAAAACGAAACCGCAACTTTGTCGGCAGCCTTTGCAGCGGCTTTATTCATTTTCCCCAAATCGGTGTTTGATTCGTGGATCATAATTCTGGTTTTGAAGAGTCCGAATGTCGCTTTGCGTAGTATCCATGCGGCAAAAACCGTTGGAGCACTGACAAATCCGCCCGTTGCAAAAACTGCGGCAGGCCTTATTTTGAGCAGTAGCAGTGCTGCTTTTGAAAGCCCGCAAAACATGGTCATTGCAAATTTTAGCAGCGAAGCGGGAGATTTGCTTTGCGGAAGAGGAGCGCTTTTAACAAATTTCAGCGGAAACCCCGCTTTCGGAACCATTGTTCCTTCTGCTTTGTTTTTGACACCAATGTAGGTGATATCGGCCTCAGGTAATCTCTTTTTAAGTTCGGCAGCTACTGCAAGTGCGGGGCTTACATGGCCGCCGCTTCCGCCGCCTGTGAAAATGAATTTTATCTTTTTTTCTGTCATAGAACCTCTTTTTATACAAAAAATCCGCACACTTTTAGCAAAAATATTAAATATTACAAGTAAAAAAGATATAAAATTATATTACATTGGGGGCGATGCTGAAAATAGGGAGTCTAAGGAGTCAGGGAATTTAGGGAGTCTAGGGAATTTAGGGAGAAAAGAATCCTTGTTTTTCCGCAGTTTTTCTTTAAAATATCAGACTTTTTGTTTTTTTGGAGATTGAAATGAGCAAAGTTGCTGTTTGTATCCCGACTTACAATGAAAAAGAGAATATTGCGGCAATAATAAAAGCTGTGCACGGGCAGCTCCCGGAAGCTGACATTATGATTGTAGATGATAATTCGCCAGACGGAACTGCGGAAATCGTCAGAAATTTGATGAAAGAAAACAGTTTCATTCTCCTGAAAGTCAGGCAGAGCAAGGAAGGTCTAGGTGCGGCGTATCTCGACGGGTTCGGCACTCTCATTGAAAAAGGCTATGAAAAAATAATCCAGATGGATGCCGACTTTTCGCACAAACCTGAATATCTTCCTGAAATGGTGAAAAAACTGGACGAAGGCTACACGGTTGTTGTCGGGTCACGCTATGTTAAAGGTGGAGGAACCGAAAACTGGGGCTTGGGCCGCCGCATTATTTCAAGGGGAGGCAGCTTCTACGCAAGCACGATTCTAGGGCTTGGAGTGAACGACGTCACCGCCGGATTCAAGTGCTGGAACGCTAAACTTCTTGAAAAAGTCATATCGACTCCGCTTGTCCTTTCTGGCTTCGGATTCCAGATCGAAATGGCTTTTAGAACGAAGATAAGCGGCGGAAAAGTGTTCGAGCTTCCGATAGTTTTCCCCGACAGGACCGAAGGAACGAGCAAAATGAGCGGCAAAATCTTCAAAGAGGCTCTTTTCGGCGTCTGGAAACTAAGATTTATGGGCAGAAAAATATTGGAGAAATAGATGGATGCATACGAAATCATAAAACTTATCAGCGAATCGAAGAAAAAAACGCCGGTTCGTGCGCTTTTCAAGGGAAATATCGAAAAATGCGATTTTTCTGCTCTTGCGGAAAGTTACAAAGGTCTTGATTTTGTCGAGGTTTATGACGAGTTTGACAAAATCCGCGATTTTGCCTCTGCTCATCCTGAAGTCACTTTAACGCGTTTCGAAAATGACCGCAGAAACTCGGCGATTCCTCTTGCCGACCTCACAAAAATCAACGCAAGAATAGAGCCCGGCGCAGTCATCCGCGAAATGACTGAAATCGGTGACAAATGCGTCATAATGATGGGTGCAGTAATCAATATCGGCGCGGTAATCGGTGAAGGAACCATGATCGACATGAACGCTGTCATCGGTGGTAGGGCTACTGTCGGCAAAAACTGCCACATCGGCGCGGGAACAGTCCTTGCAGGTGTAATCGAACCTCCGAGCGCAACTCCCGTTAAAATCTGTGACGGAGTCATGATCGGCGCGAACGCCGTTGTTCTTGAAGGTGTCACAGTCGGCGAAAACTCGGTCGTTGCGGCAGGTTCGGTCGTAACGAAAGACGTGCCTCCTTTCTGCGTTGTAGCCGGAGTTCCAGCGAAAATCATCAAACAGGTCGATGAAAAGACCCAGTCAAAAACCGAGCTCGTCGAAGCGCTGAGAAATCTTTAATTTTCTTCCGGTTCCCTGAAAATTATCGACTGCTGAAGTGCGTCAAAGTAGTCGTCTGTCGAAAGATGACCGGTTTCGTTCATTATGCTGAGGATTCTGAAAAGGCTTTTGTACCAGTTTTCTGTAACATTTTTTGATAGAAACATATAGTGGTATTTTGCAGGGCCTGGAATTACTGAAGCGAGGTAAGCCGATTCGAGCGGAGTGAGCTGATACGGCTGTTTTCCGAAGTAATAGTAAGCTGCTTGTGAAATGCCGAAAATGCCTGGCGCCCATTCGATTATGTTGAAATAAATTTCAAGAAGGCGTTCTTTTGAAAGGGCTGCATCGAGTTCTATCGCAAGAAGGACCTCACGGAATTTACGCAGAAGTGTTTTTTCTCGGTTTAAAAAAAGGTTTTTCGCAAGCTGCTGAGGGATTGTTGAGCCACCGCGCAGTTTGTGTTTTTTGATGTTGTCTTTCACAGCTGCATCGAGTTCCTGAAAATCGACTCCTTTATGAACAAAAAATCCTGCATCTTCCGAAACTACGACTGCCCAGATAAGATGATCAGGAATCAGCGATATCGGCGTGAAATCGAAGTTGCGCTCGCCGACGAAAATTTTTCTTGTAGAGCCGTCTTCGTTAGTCCAGATATATTCGAAAGGCAGTTTGAGATAATCCATGCGTTCTGAAAGCTGTTTTGGTTCGATAAGGTTGCCTTCAATTGAGAAAACAGGCGGTTCGTCGCCTTCCTGTGAATATTCTGCCAGAAGTTCGAGTGTTCCGCCGAAAAGGTAGCCTTCAAACGCTTCATCGTGGATCAAGGTTTCGAGTTTGTTGAGATTTGCCGATTCAGTTTTTATTGAAAATTCTTTTGATGTTTTGCTGTAACTTCCTGAGAATACCGCATTTATACCGCCGAGTGAAAGATCTGCATTTTTTGTTTCGGCAGATTTTTCGTTTTTGTCGAAGATTATGTCGCCCTTGAATCGGAAAAGCGGCAGTGTGAACGGCTGCGAATCAATAAGCGGATGGAAAAAAGTCAGGTCGTGAATTGTCATGTCGTTTTTCAGAAAGAATTTTTCTTTTTCTTTCAACGATATTTCAAAAAAAGAGGTGATTTTTCCAGCCGAAACATCGAAAGCGGTCTTGTTTTTTATTATTTCACGGAATTTACCAAGATCGATCCCGTCGAGCCGTACCGAAGCGCTTTTTTCTTTAAGCGAAAAGAGAATTTCAGCGGTTCCACCATTTTCTTTGCCTGACTCTTTGAATAGTGCCTTGCCGCCTGAGCGGGAAAGATCAAGGTTTGTTGAAAAACTCTGTGTTACGCTGCCGAAAACAAAGTCGGTGTCGGATTTAAATTCTACCGAAAAATCGATATTTCTGCGGTTTCCATTTTTCTCTTTTTCAGGCTCTTTGTCTTTGTTTGACAAAATTGGTGCTTTAAGCGCCTTGTCTGCGTGAATCCTTGAGTTTGTGCAGGTTATCTTTAACTTTTTTTTGTCTGAAAAAAGCATTTTGCGGAGATTCCCTAGAGAGCATTTTTCCAGCGCGGCGAGTTCGTTTCCGTCATGCGAAAATACCGCTTTTTTTACAAATATACGTGGCGGAAAAAACGAAATGTCAAGCCCTGAAATTTCGGTGTCAATGCCGTATTTAGCCTTTATCAGAGCGGTTGCCTTTGACGAAAACCCTTCAATTTTTCCTTTTGAGACTTTTTCAAGCGCAAAAACGGTTGCAAAGACCGCGATGATTAGAAGAATAGCGGCCGAAACAAGGCTTTTGACAAGTTTTTTGCTCATAGATTGAGGAATTCGGTGATGTCTTCTTTTATAAGTTCGAGAGAATTTTTCCAGAAGTTTATGTCGTTCAGATTGACATCAACTATTTTAGCTACATCCGTTACGCTGCGTTTGCCTGTTTCGGAAAGTAGAAATTCGTATTTTTCGGTAAAGCTGCTGCCGGTTTCAGTATATTTAGCGTAAAGTCCTTTCGCAAAGAGGAGCCCGAACGCGTATGGGAAGTTATAGAAATTCCAGTCGGGGTTGTAGTAGTGCGGTTTGATGAGCCAGAGATAGGGATGAAGAATGTTCTCGTCAAGTCCGTCACCATACGCCTCTTTCTGAGCTTTGAGCATTTCGTCGCATAGTTCTTCCGGCGAAAGCGGTGCAGTTTCACGTGCTTTGAAAAGTGCGCTTTCGAAAAGATACCGGCTGTAAATATCAACGATTACCTGACCTGCAGAAGAGATATCTGCTTCGAGAATTGCAAGCGCCGATTTTTTGTCAGCTTCTTTGAGAGCTGCTTTATTGATTATTGTCTCGCAGAAGATTGAAGCTGTTTCGGCAAGAGGGGAGGGGTAGCTCGTGTTGAGTATCACGTTGTTCGAAAGGCAATGACCGTGAAATGCGTGTCCGAGTTCGTGAGCAATAGTCCTGACATCGTTGTAGGAGCCGTCGAAATTGGCGAGAATTCTGCTCTGTGAAATGGAAAAAAGGTTTTCGCAGAAGGCTCCGCCGACTTTGCCTTCTCTGATTTCGGAATCAATCCAGTCGTTTTCAAAAGCATTCTTTGCAAAATTTCCAAGTTTGCTGCTGAAAGTCGAAAACTTGTCAACAATAAATTTTGCTGCTTCTGAGTAGGTGAAATTTGATTGCGTCCCGGAAGTTACCGGTGCAAAAAGATCATAAAATGGAAGAGCACTGTTCAATCCGAGCATTTGGGCTTTCTTGCGATAGTATGCTCTGAAAAACGGAAGATACTCTTTTATTGCCGAAAACATCGTATCGATAATGCTTTTTTCCATCCTGTTTTTTGTCAGAACCATCTCCAGCACGGAAGAGTAGCCGCGCATTCTGGCCAAAATGATTGATTCCCCTTTTATCGCGTTTATGCAGGCCGCAGCAGCCTTCTCGATTTTTCTGTAAGCTCTGATTTCCGATTCATAAGCCTTTTTTCTCACATCTGCATTTTCGGAATATGCAAGGGCACGGATCTGGGAAATAGGTTTTATTTCATTTCTGCCGTCCACTGTTGAAATTTTTCCGGTAAGAGAGCTGATAAGGACATTATGGAGATTCATCCACGACGAAGAACCGACCAGTTTAAGGTTGGAAATAATCTGTTCCGTCTGGTCGTCGAGAATGTGTTTTCCTTTTGTTATGAGTTCTTCAAAGTGGAAAATGCACTCTTCGAGATCTGTTCCGCTCAGAGTTTTCGGATCAAATCCGCTTGCGGCAAGCCATTTTATGAATTTGACGTCGGCAAGAGAGGTTCTGTTCTCCTTAACCGTAACCGATTCAATGTAAGAATTGGCCTTGGCATTGTTCGTGTTGGTGCAGAATGAGAGGTTTGCAAAGCAGAAAAGTTTCTCTGTCAAAGCTTTTATTTCAGATCTTAAAACGATATATTTCTTTAGAATTTCAGGCAATTTGCTGTTTTCAGATATCTGATTTACGAATTTTTCGTATTCTTCGTTCTTAGAATCAAGTTTTTTACAGTCTTCGGCAAATTCCGGAGAATCAAAGCCTGTATAAAGAGCATCAAGATTCCAGCGAGTCTTCATCGTATTTTACCCTCTCGATAAAAATGACAGCAAAAAGCGAACGATTATATAGAGAGGTAAAAATAAGGCAAATTTCATTTTGCAAAAAAAATCGGCTGTGCTATAAGAAAAAGACTTTTTCGGGGGTGTGATGATTATTCCTTTTTCCGAATTAAAACTATATCTTTCCGATTTTGATGGAAGATATCTTCCTTCATTTGTAAACGATCTTTCGCGCGACAGTGAACTCAGCCGCGGCCTTGTGATTGCCGAAGCCGGCAATAAGACTGTTTATGTTCTGATTTCAGAAGGGCGGGCTGTTATTTCAAAAGTTCTTTCATTCTCCGATGAAGAATGTCTTGTTACTGATGTTCCGGTTACGGAAATGTTTCTGGAAAAGTCAGCCGATCTTTATCTTTTCAGCATAGAAAACGACACTGTTTTCAAATGGCTTGCAGAATTTTTCACTTATCCTGTCTCTCTTTACGCTCCGTGGAATTTTGCAGATACAGCTAAACTTGTTTCATCGTTTTCCGCAAGTAAAGAAAATGCGCTTCTGTGTTTCAAGCATGGTTCGGTTATGAATATAGTCTCTTTCGAAGAGGGGAATTTCAAAGGGTTTGCATATTTCGATCCGGCTGAAAAAAAGTATCTCTTCGAACAAAATGCCATGAAGTTCGGTTCATATTTAGGTTCGCTGGATGTTTCCAAACCTGTTGTTCTCTGCAAAAAAGTGTCGGAGAAAATCCTTGCATCCTCTTTTTTCAGCAGCGGTCTTGATTTTCTTGAAAACGATTTGGTTCAAGCCGAATCCGAAGTATATTTCAGCTGTTTCAATCTTGTTTTTAACGCTTTTGCCAAAGTGATGCCGCCTGAAAAATTGAAAGAGCTTTCGGAAAAACTTTTTTCCTACCTTCGCGGAAGATATTCCGGGCTTTATTCGAAACTAGCCTTTTCCACGGAAACAATGAGCGTTAACTGGGAGACAATACTTGACGAAAGGAAGGCGATAGCCGTTGAATACCGCTTCGGCGAATATCACAGGTATCTTGACGAGATATTTTATCTTATGCTGAAGACTTCCGTTTCTCTGCTGCATCCTAGAAAAAGGCGTTCTCTCGCACTTGATATAAGCGCTTTGGTCCGCAATGCTGAAGACCGGAACAACGATTTTTCAGGAATGTTTGACAGATTGGATAAAATGTTGAAAATTCTGCGGTAGTGTTTTTTTAGAGGTTTGAATGCCGGTGCTGAAACTCATAGTCGAAAACGACAGAAACGAACTTAATATTTTTGAGTTCAACGGTAATCTGATTACAGTAGGAAGAAGCCCGAAAAACGATCTTGTCCTTGATGAAAGGAATGTTTCGCGATATCACTTTCAGCTTGAGATCGTAGACGGAAGGATAATTATCTGCGACCGCGGAAGCTACAATCACACTTTTGTAGACGAACGGGAACTGAATAACGAAAAGCTCGAAATTTTTGTCGGAAACGTCATAACTGTCGGAGACTACAACATCTATCTCGAAGAGGACGAAGAGTCGCTTCTCAAAACTGTCCAGCCGGCACTCGAAACCGACGGTAGAAAAATTGCTGCGGATAACCTTCTTCTTGCAAAGAACGGCTATCTCGGAGGAAAAATTTTCCCGCTTGCCGGTCGCGAAACCGTTATTGGAACCCACGCTAGCGCCGATGTCTATCTTTCAGCTGAAGATATTCCGCCGATTCACTCGAAAATTGTTTTCGACGGCAATATCTATCTTTTGGTAAAAGGCGATTACAATGCCGACTATCCGCTTATCGTCAACGATACCGAAGTCAATTCGGTCGATATGAGGAACGGTGACGAAATCAGAGTAGGCGACTTCATATTTGAATTTGTCGAGAAAGGAGCCGAATACGATCCGCAGCCCTATCAGCTTGAAGCGGAAAAAACGAGAAAGGAAAAGCTCAGAAAAGATATAAAAGGCAAAAAAATAAGAAGCATCAACGATGAAGAGCAGGAAGAAAAAACCGAAATTACCCGAATAAACAAATCGGGATCAGGTAAAAAAGTCGTAATTATCCTGCTCGCTCTTGCTGTAGCTGCGGCTGCTGCCGGTGCGGTCTTCTTTTTTGTCCTTTAGCCTCTTGACGAAGTTTTGCAAATGAAATCATCGATTTTATTCATTTTTTTTCTTGTTTTTATTTTGATTTCCTGCTCAACGGACAGTGCTTCTCTTCTTAAAAAAGCGGGCTACGAGGCTGACGGAGAGGGGCTTCTCGAAGCTGTCAGGAACGATGACGGGAAAGCTCTCGATATCTTTCTGAAAATGCCTGAACTTCTTAATTTTGCTGACAAATCAGGAAAAAATGCTGTCATGTTCGCTGCTCTTAAAAAAGACTGCACAATGCTGAAAAAACTGGTTGCTGCCGGAGCAAATCTCAAAATCATGGATAATTCTGAAAAAACTCCTCTTCACTACGCCGCAGCCGGAAATTCGGAAGAATGTGCCCGCTTCCTGCTTGAAAACGGTGCTGACGCTAATCTGCAGGACAATTTCGGACGCGATGCGGCAAATACGCTGGCAAGTCTCGGCAAAGAAGAAAATCCTGAACTTTTCAGGATGCTTGTCGGCAAATCGACCGATATAGAAAGACGCGATAACGACAAAAAAACTCTTTTGATAATCGCTGCTGAAAAAGGTTACGCTGATTATATAAAATTTCTCGTATCTTCGGGAGTTTCGCCTCTTTCAAAGGATTTTAGCGGAAGAACGGCTCTTGACTATGCTGCCGAATCACTTGAGGCTGGGCGTATTGATAGTGCGGTTTTTGAAGAGATTGAGGCATATACACAGAAAATAAAAGAAAAACTATAGATGAGGTGAATGAATGGTAAAGCTGATTGCGGCATTTTCTCCTAAAGGGGGAGCCGGAACTTCGATGATAATCGCGAATCTTTCCATCTACCTTGCCCAAAAGGGTAAAAAGGTTCTTCTTATTGATGCGGCCCCGAACGGCGGAACGCTGCATTCCTACCTGAACCTTCCTGCTATAGCTGTTTCCGATGAAGTTGCGGAGCATTTTTCAGTGCTTCCGCTTATTTCCACCGATTATCAGAACCTCAGTTTCTTCAGTAACCTCCAGCATCAGGGTTCGAAAATAAGCGAACTACTGACGCGCTGGCAGGGAGAGATGGAACAGGGACAGTTTGATTTCGTCTTTATCGATATGGGCTCTGTCATAAATTACGATCTGATGGACGTTATAGCTATTGCTGACTACTCGCTTATGTTTATTTCACCCGATTTCGTTTCGTTCGAGAAAAGCAACTATTTTTTCAGAGAGCTTGTCAATTACAGACTGAGAAACGTTGAACTCAAATATGATATCCAGCTTGAGACGCAGAATATAAGGCGCGCGAAAAAGGATTATCTTTTTACTTTCAGAAATCTGCTTATCCTGCTTTCTCAGGCGATGCCTAAAAATGCAACTCAGATTGCAAACATCGAAAGCGACCTTAAAATCGGCATTGTTTACAACGGTGTGCGCAGTTCGGCCGACAAAGAACTTATTCAGCTTTACCGTTTTATAATCAGCAACAGTTTTGGTGTCGATACCGATTCAATCGCTGAGATAGCCTATTCCGATCTCGTTCCGACTTCAATTGCGGCAATGAAACCGGTAGTTACTCTTGAGAAAAACGCCGAATTCATCGATGCTCTCGACAAATTCGTCAGCACGTTGTCAGCGCGTATTTTCCAGCAGAGCGCAGTTAAAAAGAAACTTCGGATAACTCCCTTCAACTACTATGAATGGTTCGGTCTTGACCGCGGCTGTTCCGCATTTGACATCAACAGCCAGTACGAAAAGCTTAAAAAACTTTATGTTGGTGACAATCCGCTGCTGCGTGATATTTACGAAGATAACGATCTTTTCATTCTTAACTCCCTTGTTGATACGATTTTCAAAGAGCTTAACGACCCTGAAATAAGACGTGAATACGATATGGATATCGAAAGCCATGTCGTTTCGCTTGAGACTTCGTTTCCTGATATCTTTATAATCGGTGAAGTCATAAAAAAGTATAACCGTGTAAAAAAGAGAGAAGTTCTTGTAAAAAAAGATGTTTACGGGCGTAGCGCCGAAAAGGTTGGAGAGGTTTCACAGGAAAACGACGACTTTGTGGATGTTAATGAAATATTCAATAAATATCGCGAATTACCGGTAACGGGAGATCTTTTGAGAAAAATCAGAGAGGAAGTCGGTATATCCTATGAACTTATTATTTCGCGCACTAAAATATCGAATATGGTTCTTGATGCAATAGAAAATGATAAATATGCCCAGTTGCCGGCAGATCTTTATGTTAAGAATTTTGTTCAGCAGTATTGCAAGACGCTGAAACTTAATGCCGAGAATACTAAACTCATAGCTTCAGGCTATCTGAAATCAAAAAACGCCCAACTTAATCCTGTCGAACCTGCTGTAGAAGAAAATCCGCAGGAGAAAAAAGTATGAACCATAATATTTTCAGGCCGATATTTGATTATTTCGGTTTCTTTTACCCCGGGGCCTATATGACGGTTCTCTTTTTTTCGTTTTTTATGACACTCCCGATAATGATTTTTGCTTCAAAGCGGTTCAACATGAGTTTAAGGAAAATGGTTTTTCTTCCTCTTGTCATTGTTCCGTCGGCTCTCGTTTTTTCAAAAATTTTTCACATTATTTTTGAAGATATGAGGCAGATTTATATGGACGGATTGAGGGAAAACGGCATAAGTTATCTTTTTACTGTCATGCTCAATCCGTTTAAGCCGGGACATGTTTTTTACGGCGGGCTGTTCGGCGGATTTCTTGCCGGAGCTATTGCTACGCTTATTGTTTATCCTCACAACAGAACAGCTTTTCTCAAAACGGCAGATGCTGCCTCAATATGCGTTGCAAACGGTCTTTGGCTTACGCGTATCGGCTGCTTTCTTGAAGGTTGCTGCTTTGGAAGGCCTTCAGAACTGTTCGGGATACGCTTCCCTCAAGGTTCTAAAACTATGTTTTTGCTTTATCAGCTTGATCCTGAGCATACGAATCTTTTTACAGATACGCAGCCGATAATCCCGACACAACTGATACATTCATTTTCCAACTTTGTAATTTTTGTTTTTTTGCTGAAACTTGCCTGCTCTAAAAGTCCTAAAAATCCGGGCTATATTTCGGCGGTTTTTCTTCTTTCCTATTCCGCAACACGTTTTTTGATAGAATTTCTGCGCTTTGATCCGCGTGGAAGTTTTTTAATGTTTTCCACAAGTCAGTGGATTTCGTTTTTTCTTTTTATAGGCGGTTGGAAGCTTTTTCAGAAAACAAAAACAGAGAAAGCCTGAAGTTATCTTACGCAGAGAACTTTGAATTCTTTGAGTTTTGATTTGACTTGAGAGGTTCCTTTTTCCATTTTTACTGACCAAGCCTGTGAAGAATCGGTGGATGATGAATAGGAAGTCGAGCTCCAGAAAGTATAGTTTCCGATTCCTTCAAAATCTGAGGCGGGTTTGGATTTTGAATAATTGATAAGTGTTTTTAGCTCGTTTATGTTGGGAAGTCTCCAGTCATCGTGTCCTGCATATTCGAGATCTTTACAATAGTTGAGAGCGGTCTCCCATGTAGAGTTGTCACCGAAAGATTTTGTCCATGTAAGGTTGGAGGTGGAATCTTGTACAATTTTTTCTTCGGTTCCTGAAACTGTAAAAGAAGCGTTTGGTAAATTTTCACCTCTTACACAACGAACATAAAGATAGGATGTTGAGCCAGTCGTCTTGTTTCCGGTTATTTCGCCTTTCAAAAAATCTACTGACCAGTTATTTTCATAATCGTAAATGTCAGATGTCCAGAAAATCTGACCTGGGGTGTCGGGGAATGTGACGGAATTAATGGCCGGGTTGATTTTTCCATAATCAATTATTGTTGCCAATTCTGCCGTGGTAGGTAGGCGCCAGCCTTCGTTGAATCCGGCAAAATTGCTAGTGTTAAGGCTGTTGCAATAGTCGAGTGCCTCGGAATGTGAACACAGAACTCCTGCACTTCCAGAGCATCCGTCATAAATCTCTGGCAGATTGCGCTGCCATACAAGTTCGGTGATATTGTCTGTAACCAGATCTGTTGTTGTGGTAAAACTTTTGTTCAGACAGTAGCCTTTTGCTGCATATTGGTAATCCTGTCCGAAAAGACTGTTGTCTGGAGAAGAAGGACAGCTTGAAAGTGGTTCGTAGTTGTCAAAACATTGTGTTTGCCCGGTACAGAGGACTGTAGATTCATCAGCTTCCTCTATGGTGTCACCTGTGTCTGAAGTATCAGTCGTGTCTGAGGTGTCAGTTGTGTCAGAGGTGTCAGTCGTGTCTGATGTATCGGTTGTGTCAGAGGTGTCAGTCGTGTCTGATGTGTCAGTTGTGTCTGAGGTGTCAGCTGTGTCAGAATCCGCATCGTCGTCGGAATCTGAAGTGTCGCCTGAGTCAGAATCTGCATCATCGTCATTGCCGGAATCTGTGTCGTCATCGTGTGGACGCGGGTCATCATCTATCGGATTAGTGTCGCCGTCTGGATTCGAAATATGATCTTCATCCGTTTCGGTTTCTGTGTCGGCGTCATCATTGTTTCCGGTATCTTCGTCAGAGTCAACATCGCTTATCTCATCTGTATCGTTGTCTTCGGGATACTCTGTTTTGTGTCCGTTGTGGCATCCGAAAAAGATTACCGGACAAAAAATCAAAAGAAAGATGGCTGTGTTAAGTTTCATGATTTTCTCCTTTATTCCACACAAATTACAATATGACTGCTGCTCTTTGTATCGGTTGTCAAGCTTGCTGTATTGAAATTAACAACGTAAGCACTGCTAGCATCGTTGTTCAAGGTCGTGGATGTCCACACAGTTCCTATAAATCCGGAAATCAGTGAACCTCCGTTTTCTGTGTCGAAGAGATAGAGGATTTCATTTACAGTTGGCAGTCTCATTTTGTTCATGTTGTTGAAATCAGCAGTTTTGCATGCAAGAAGTGCATGTTCCCAGTCTACACCGTTTTCCAAATCTTCAAAATACCAGAGAGTAATAATGGTCGTTTCCTTGTCAATATCGTTTCCTGTGAGAAGTATATGACCGTATTCCAACAAAGTCTCTGGTTCCGGATAGTAATCCGAAGTTACACATTTTACCTGTGCCGTGCCGGAATATCCGAAACTCAAAGTTCCGTTTGAAGTTGAGAATACTGCACCTTCAGATGTCCAGTAGGAACCGTTAGTGTTGGTAAATCCTGAATAAATATGGTTGCTTGTGCTGAAATCGGTAATTGTTGGCAGTTCCAGTATACTCGGCAGTCTCCACTCTTTATCTTCTAAATCAAGGTTTTCGCAGTATTCTATTGCCTCATCAAGTGTACAAGACGAGTCGGCAGCACAGCCGTTGTAAGAAGCCGGTGTTGTCTTCTGCCAAGTGAGCCCGGAAACTGTTTCTGTGATGGTATCATCTTCAACAGTATAGGTTTGTGTCAGATACGAGAACTGCGGGCTTTGACCGTAGAAATTACTGCTCTCATCAGGGAATTCAAGCAGAGCTGCTGAATTGTCGTAGCACTGAGTCTGTTTTGTATCGAAGAAACGAATCTGGTAAGAAGGTTTGTATGCACAGTTTGTCAAGAGAGGCATACATTCATTATCACATTCACTAATTAAGTAGTTGTTTTCGCCTTCAATCCATTCCTGGAATTGATAGAAAGTTTCACAAGGTATAGGTTCTTCCATCAATCCGGGTTCGCAGATTTCATCTTTGCCGATAACTCCGTCGCCACACGAGGAAATTCCGTTACATGTTTCGTTGCAGTGACCGTGATAACCGTTGTTAGGACCTTCATCACAGTCTTCTGACGGATCTCCAGGCTTGAAGTTGACGACTTCGCAGCAGTTCTCTGTCGTATTTTCGTCGCAAAGATTGCGGTTGCTGGAATCTTCAGCTACCCATGCCTCACACTCATCTTCGCTTGCTTTCTGGATTTTTCCGTCACCGCAGTAGCCGTTCCAGTTTGTATCTAAACATAAGCTGTCACAGTGGTTGTAGTAAAGACCGTTGATATCTTGTTCGTCGCAGTTTTCATAAGCTCCTGGAACTACTTCGCAGTTGTTAAAACCTTCACAGTATTCACGCTGAATGATTCCGTCACCGCATTGTGCAGTGACCATACCGGTACATGTATCGTTGCAGTGTCCGTATGATCCGTTTTCGCCGCCCTGGTCGCACTCTTCGTTCATTCCTTCCATTACCTGGCAACGGCTATATCCCTGGCAGTCCTCTCTCTGGATGATGTTGTCGCCGCAGTACGGAGTCATACCGGTGCATGTCAAGTTGCAGTATCCATTCTTGCCGTTGTTCGAGCCAGCATCGCAGTATTCAGAGGAATCACCTGGTGCGAATTCAACGACTTCGCAGCAATCTTCGGTTACGTATTCGCTGCAAATGTTAAGTCCGCACTCTGCAAGGTTTGCCGTTTGCCGTTTGCCATCACCGCATCTGTAGTTGATAACGACATGACAAGTTTTGTCACAGTGACCGAAATCGCCGTTTACACCATCGCCTTCATCGCAGTTTTCATCAGCTCCAGGAACAACTTCGCAGCAGTTTTCAGTTATATTTACATCACATCTGCTGCGGTTGCCGGGATCTTCTTCCACCCATGCGTTGCACGCTTCATCGGTTGCTTTTTGTATTTTTCCGTCGCCGCATCTTTCAGGGCGTATGCCGGTGCATGTTTTGTTGCAGTGACCGTATTCTCCGTTGTAGAAGATGGTGTCATCGCATTCTTCTGAACCGCCAGGAACAACTTCGCAGCAGTTTTCAGTCGTGCTTTCATTGCAGAGGCTGCGGTTGCCTGGATCTTCAGCTACCCATGCGTTGCACGCTTCATCGGTTGCTTTTTGTATTTTCCCGTCGTTGCAGTAGCCTGTGTAACCGTCACAGGTTTCGTTGCATCTGTTACCATAAGTGCCGTTGTAGATTCCTTGGTCGCACAGTTCTTCCTCTTGTTTGATGTTGTCGCCGCAGCTGTTGACAGCGGAACAAGTCAGGTTGCAATGATTGTATAGACCGTTATCCACGCCTTCATCGCAGTTTTCATTAGCACCCTCAGCAACTTCGCAGCAGTTTTCAGTCGTGCTTTCATCGCAGAGGCTGCGGTTGCCTGAATCTTCAGCTACCCATGCGTTGCACGCTTCATCGGTTGCCTTTTGTACTTTTCCGTCGTTGCATGTTCCGCCTCCGCCGAAACCGTCGCAGTTGGAGTTGCAGTACCCAGGAGCTTCCGCAGAATATTTGCCGTTGTTTTCGCCGCCGTCACACATTTCGTTAGCGCCTGCGGTGACGACGCAGCAGTTTTCAGTCGTGTTTTCATCGCAGGGAGTGTAACCCGCGCAGTCTGCACGCTGGACTTTTCCGTCGCCGCAGTAGCCGCCTTCATTGTAGCCGGAGCATGTCGCATTGCATTTTTCATAACCGCCGTTTTCATCGCCGTCGTCGCATATTTCGTTTGCACCAGGAACAACTTCACAGCAGTTTGCAGTAGTATTTTCGTCGCAGAGGCTGCGGTTGCCTGGATCTTCATCTACCCATGCGTTGCATGCTTCAAGGGTTGCTTTTTGTACTTTTCCGTCATTGCAGATAAACTTTGCAGTACAGGTTCTGTTGCATTTCCCATAATTGCCGTTGTCATTACCGTCGTCACATTCTTCGTTTACTCCCTCCAATTCAACGCAGTTTTCGTAGCCTGTGCAGTCTTCACGGTGAATGATTCCGTCACCGCATTTTGGTGCGTCACCGTCGCAGTCTTTGTTGCAGAAACCGTAAGATCCGTTGAAGGATGCGTTGTTGTCGCACTCTTCGCCATCGTCCTTGTTTCCGTCACCGCAGAATCCGCCTTCGCCATAACCATTGCATTGATGGTTGCAGTGCCCTGGAGCATCGTGCTTATAGTGACCGTTGTTATCAATGCCTTCGTCGCATACTTCGTTTGCACCTTCGAATTCCACACAATTCTTGTCTTCGTAACCTGTGCAATCTGTCCTCTGAAGTATTCCGTCGTTGCAGTACGGTGTGAATCCGGTGCATGTCGCATTGCAGAATCCGCCGTATTTTCCGTTGTTTGTCTCGCCTTCATCGCATACTTCGTTAGCGCCTGCGGTGACTACGCAGCCCTTGTCTTCGTAACCGGTGCAGTCAGCTCTCTGAAGTATTCCGTCGTTGCAGAATGCAGTTTGGCCGTTTTCGTATGTGCATGAAGAGGTGCAGACCTGACATTCTGTCTCGCCATAAGTACAGTAGATCTGAATGTTTCCGTAGTGTTCACACTCTTCTTCATCTTGTTTTACGGAATCGCCGCAGTAGCCGCCTTCGCCGTGGCCGTTACAGTCGGAATTGCAGTGACCGGGAGCATCGTGCTGGTAGTGACCGTTGTTATCCCTGCCATCGTCGCACGTTTCGAGTCCTTCCTGCGTTGTTCCGTCACCGCATTCGCCGAGTTTTGTATTACAGTCGCTTGAACAGTAGGAGCCGATACCCTGATGGTTGCCGACGTTGGGTTCAGCCTTGTCGCAGGCTTCGTTGTCCTGCTTTGTACCGTCTCCGCATGAGCCTGTAACTGTCATGCAGTCAGATGAGCAGTAGTCTCCGTTTTCGTTGTTGCCGTCGTCGCATGCTTCGTTGCCGTTTGTGATTCCGTCGCCGCAGTATGAAGTGATGCCGTCTTGTTCTACGCAGGATTTTGTGCAGACTTTGCAGCTTGTTTCGCCATAAGCGCAGTTTTCTTCGCCGTTGTTGTCACCATTGTCGCATGCTTCGTTAGCACCTTCCGTAATGGTGCAGTTGTCAAAACCGCCGCAGTTTGCGCGCTGTATGCTTCCGTCACCGCAGAAACCGCCTTCACCGCGGCCTTTGCAGTCGCTGTTACAGTATGCTGTAGAGACTGTCGTTGCGTATGGAGAGTATTTTCCGTTGTTGGTGCTGTCGTCGCATTTTTCACCGTTCGACTCGTCTGTTCCGCCGTTGCCGCAGTATGAAATCTCCGTTCCTGCCGCTTTTTTGCAGTTAGTGGTGCAGACTTCACAGCTTGTTTCGCCGTAAGGGCATTTTGTGTTGCCGTTCGGGTTTGTGCCGGTTTCACCGTTGTCGCACTCTTCATGGCCTTCTTTGCCGTTTATAGTTCCGTCGCCGCAGCGTCCGTTAAGTTTACAGTCAGCTGAGCAGTACGGGCTGTTCGGATCGTCAGCCTTGTTAGGATCGCACTCTTCGTTATCCTGTTTTACACCGTCACCGCAGTAGCCTATGATTTTTTTACAGTCGCTTGAACAGTAGTACGGCCCGATTCCTGCGCCGGTGGTCGCCTTGTCACACTCTTCGTTATCCTGTTTTACACCGTCACCGCAGTATACCAGCTTTCCGATCTTTTTCTGGCAGTAAAGATCGCATACTTCACATTGTGCAAATGTATTGTAAGGACATTCCATGATTCCGTTTTTGCCGTCTCCGTAGTCGCAGGTTTCGATGCCTTCCTGAATAATTTCATCGCCGCAGCGTCCGAGATTCTCCTGGCAGTTGTCTGAGCAGTAAACACCGATTCCCTGGCCTTCGCCGACACCTGATGGAGCTTTATCGCAGACTTCGAGTCCTTCCTGAACAGTTCCGTCGCCGCAGGAACCGAACGATGTCTGACAGTCGGCCGAGCAGTAGTCTCCGTCTTCGTTGTTGCCGTCGTCACATACTTCGTTCGCACCCGCGAAAACAACGCAGTTCTTATAACCTGCACAGTTCTCCCTGTGAAGTATTCCGTCGCCGCAGTAGGGCGCATAATCTTTGCAGTTCGCAGCGCATTTGTTGTACTTGCCGTTTTCTGCTCCGTCATCGCACTCTTCCATATCAGGCTGCGTGCTACCATCACCGCATCTGTGCTCTATTTTTTGGCAGTCGTCGCTGCAGTAGGAACCGATTCCCTGGCCTTCGCCGACATCTGATGAAGCTTTATCGCATTTTTCAAAATCCTGCTTTATACCGTCACCGCATTCACCGAGTTTTGTCTGACAGTCTTCCGCACAGTAAGGATTGTTTCTCTTGTCGCACTCTTCGTTGGTCTGTTCTATACCGTCGCCGCAGTATCCAGTGATGGCTTGACAGTCAGCTCTGCAATAGTCACCTGATGCGCGGTTTCCGTCGTCGCAGAGCTCGCCGTTGTCGAGAATGTTGTCACCGCAGACTGCCAAAGTGCAGTTTGTACGGCAGGTAATACCGAGAATGCCGGGTTCGTCACTGTTGTCTAAACCGTTGTCGCAATCTTCGCCGGGATCTTTGATGCCGTTTCCGCAGCCCGGAACGTAAGGCTCGGTGTCGCCATCCGGCATTGTGTCGGAATCTTCCGGCTCGTCCTCATCGTTTATTCCGGTGTCAGTATCATCTTGCGGCTGTGTATCGGAATCGTCATTGCCTGAATCGGTATCGTCTTTAGTGTCGGTATCGGAATCGTCTTCCGTGTCGTTGTCATCCTTATCATCCGAATCGTCATTGTCTGTAGAATCTTCATCAGCGGTAGGTTCGCTGCATACTTTATCAATGCAGAGGAGCCCGTCTTTACAGTCGCTTTTTTTATTGCACGGATCACCGACTTCACCTTTATTCGTAATGGGTTCATCGTCGGGATAGTCGTAGACACTCTCTTTTTTGCCGTGGCATGAAGAGAGAAGCAGAACAAAAACCATGCAAAGTAAAATCTTAAAAACTTTCATTGAAAACTCCTATATAAAACAACTAAATTTTAAAAAACCGATGAAGTCTACTCAACCGGAGAAAAAAATCCAGTTTTTTGGTGTTTACGCCGCCTTTCGGTATTTCGAGATTACGAAAATTCGATATTTCGACAAAAAAGATTGGCGGCGGCGACAAGAACGACAAAACTTGCCAAAAAAAAACGGCTTTTTAAAATAACGACATGTTTGGGCGTTTTTTACTTTTTTCAGTTCTGTTTTTCTTTTCCTTCGGGGTTTTCGGCGGCAGTTTTTCTTTCTCCGATTTTTTCTATTCCTCGTCCCGCTCGTGGACATCCGCATCAGGTCTGCCGCATAACAGTGTTACATCTTTTTACCGCGACGAAAACGGTCTGCTATGGACAGGAACGGTCGAAGGACTGGTCAGGATAGATTCAAAATCGTCCAAAATCTTCAATACTAGCACTGATTCCGCGATTTTAAGTAATAAAATCAATGACTTATCTGGATGTTACGGCAAGGTTTTTGTTGCAACTCCTGTGGGTATTTCGGAGATAGGCGGAAGCGGGGCTGAAATCTCAAAACTCAGCGGAGCGCGCGGTATTTTTGATATAGAGGCTCTGGCTGACTGTACTCTTTTTGCGACTGACGGCAAAGAGATAATGATGATAAAATCTAATAAAACAAGCAGGTTAAGCGAAAGATCCGGCTTCCCGGAGAGCTCTGTTTCATCTCTTTTTTCGGACGGATCGGTTTTCTACGCAGGTTTTGAAAACGGCGAAATCAGGGCTTTCGGGGAAAGCGGTTTTTCGGAAAATCTCTGTTCAGGAAACTCTTCGGCAGTAACCGCAGGAAAGGCTAAAGAGGGGAGGGTATTTGCCGGAACAGCAGACGGAACACTCTTCGAGATAAAGAACGGCAAATGTGTTAAGATTATAAAAACAGAGTCGCGGAAAGCGGTGACTTCGCTCGATTTTCTGGGCGAAACTGCTGCTTTTGTTTCGGACGGAGCACTTTTTTTCTCGGAAAACGGCGCGCTTAAACCGTGCGGCGCTTTCTGTGATGCAGCAGGAAGCGCTTCGAAAGTAATGCTTGACGATGATTTCCTGTGGTTGTCCGGCAGCCGTGGAATTACTCTTTTTTATCCCGGAAAATTCATAACTTTGGGACGCGAGTCGGGGCTTTTTTCCGAAAAAGTCTATGCACTTGCCGAAGATGACGCCGGAAGGGTCTGGGCAGGGACGCGCGGCGGCGGTCTTTTTGTGTATGAAAACGAAAAGTTTAAATATGTTAAGGACAGAAAAGGGGATATAGGCCGTTTCGTCGGTGGACTGCTTCAGAATGCGGACGGAAATATTCTTGTCGGAACAACTTCCGGCATAGTTTCGTTTTCTCCTGAAAAAACGGGTGTTTTCCACAAAATGAAAACTGCCGTGCCCGGTATAATGAGTGCCGTGAGTGTCATTTTCCGCGACAGAAAATCGCGTCTGTGGGCCGGAGGCAGCGGCGGTGCGATTTATCTTGACACCAAAAACGGATGGCATCTTCTCCGCAAATTCGGTGACGAATCAGATTTTGTTTCTGCAATCGCGCAGGACAGCCGCGGCAAAATCTGGTTTGCGGCCTCGAAAGGGCTCTGGCAGCTTGATGAAAATGATGAATTTCACGAAATAAATCAAGGTGTCGAAGGAAATATTCCAGTTAGTCTCCACATCAGTGAAAACGATGTTGTTTTTGTTGGTTCGATGCACGGCGGTATAACTTTGATATTTCCCGATCTCAAAACCGCGCAGCTCGATTCGCGGAAAGGGCTCTGCAGCGACACGATTTTGGGAATAACTTCGGATGACGACGGAAATTTGTGGTTTTCGAGCACGAACGGCATCTTTTCTCTGCCTGAAACAGAGGTCATTGCTGCAGCGAAAGGGGAAAAGAATTCGCTTTCATGCACTCCGTTCGATTCGACTGACGGAATCCGCCGCCCTGAATCGACAGGCGGTGTCCAGCCTTCGGTTTTGAAGAGAAAAAACGGTGATTTATGGTTTCCGACCCTTGAAGGAATTGCCGTTTTGAAGAAAAACGGACGAAAAACTGCTAAATTTGAATCTCTTGCACCGGATGAAAAGGTAGATGCTGTCGAAGAAAACGAAGAAAAATCAAATGGCTATGCGATTTGGATACTGTTGGCGGCTTTTTTGGCGGGAGCAGTTGTTTTTGTGGCGAGAAGACCTCACCCACAGCCACCCCTCAGACAGCCCGAGGCTGTCAGCTCCCCTGCTTCAGGGGAGCTGGACCCCTCAGCCCAGACCCCTCAGCCTTCGGCAGCTCCCCTGCCTCAGGGGAGCCTTGACCCCTCAGCCGTAAGCGGCAGCTCCACTGCTTCAGGGGAGCCTGAAAGCGGTGTAGATTCCGAATCTGAGTCCGAAAGCGCGGATGTTTTTGATCCGGCGGCCGATGAGGCTGAAGAAAAGCAGAAATATGAAGGATATCAGCTTGTTGACGATGAAATTGCCGCAGAATACGCGAAAGAGGCAAAAGATTTGATGGAAAAGGAAAAACTTTATAAAAATCCAGATCTTACACTTCCTGGACTTGCAAAGAAACTTAAACTTTCGGCAAACACGCTTTCCTATGTTCTTAACGGATACTGCGGACAGAGTTTCTACAATTTCGTCAATTCGTACCGCCTGGAAGAAGTCGTTTCGATGATGAACGATCCGAAGTGGGATGATAAAAGCGTTCTTGAACTTCTCCTTGAAGCGGGATTCAAATCGAAGAGTACTTTCAATCCGATTTTTAAAAAATGGACGGGCAAAACTCCGAGCGAGTACCGGAAGGAAATTCAGGAAAAAAGATAAAATCAACAAAAAAAGCATAAAAAAACGACAAAAAAAACGCTCAAAAATTAAAAAAATAAAAAATCGCTTAAATTCTTGATTTTATTTTAAAAACATGGTACGAATTTATACAGCCGTACTTTTTGCGGCGTTTTTTAATGTTCTTTTGTACACAGGCGGACGAAATTTATTTGTATATTTAATAAAAATTCACGTTGATATTTGACGGAGGCTGACGTGAGAAAAAACGGTTTTTCATTGATCGAATTGATGATTGCTTTGGCAGTCCTGACGATTATTGCAACCGTCGCGGTTCCGAAGGTCCAGGTCTGGAATGCCAGAAACCGCGGTTTGCAGGCAGTTGTCGAAATTCTTTCCGATTTTTCCAAGGCGAGGTCGATTGCCGGATACACGGTCGTCGGTGACAAAAACAAGGGCAAGATTGAAATTCCTGTCAAGGCGGACGGCTCAACCAGCACGAAAATGCCGGTCTATGTCGGCATCAGGCTTCAGACAGCTATGGTTTTCAGGGCTCACGAATATGCGATTTACCAGAAAGAAACAATGAAAGTAAGTGACTGGGCAAGTGCGAATGTTCTCAAAAGAAACAGACTGCCTGACACTGTTTTTATCGTGAAAATCAATAATTTCGATAACATAAGTGCAACGGCGGCAGCAAACGATGTTTCTAAACGCCTGGTTTTCACCTCGAACGGACTCGTAAAAACACAGGGCGGCACTGACAGTTCGTCTTCCGAAACATTTGCTACGGCCAACAAGGTTTCCTGCGGAAAAGAGAGTACTCCGATGAACTCTCTGGTTTTTTCGGCAATTGTAAAATCTGAGATTTCCGGTACGGAGAAAGATGCTGTCTGGTATAAATTGGATATCGATCAGGCCGGCGAATATCATATCTGTATGGCTTTTGCGAGCGAATCAAGTTATTCTTCGTCAATTTTTACGAATAATGGGAACACTCTTAGTTTGTAGGAGGAAAAGATGAAAAAAATCAAGGCTTTTACTCTGATTGAGGTTATGATTTCAATTTTTGTTTTTTCTTCCGCTATGGTTGGATTTATGGCTTTCCATGCTCATACGATGTCGGTTCTTTTTGAAAATGAATCGGCTCAGTTGGCTCATGCGCTGGCTTTTAACCTGGTCGATGAAATCAATGCCATGTCTTATGATTCTTTCAGCCAGTTCATCTCAAAAACTAATTGGACGGACGATGCTGACCTTCAGTCTTTGTTCGGCAGTGATTTCAAGGCAAGCCCGTTCAATTCGTACGGCGAGCAGAAAAATGAAGGAAACTACCGTTTTTACAGAGCATTAAAAGTTGATACTTACGCAAATCAGACACAGCTTTATGTTCAGCAGGGCTCGTATCTTTCGACGCTTTATCATGTTGAAGTGCGTGTCGCATGGCCTAAAAGAAACTCAACTCCGACTCATGCGTGCAACGTGGGCGGTTATTCATCGGAAGTATGCAATTCCATAATTATTCCTTTGGTGAGATCGGCTGAGAACTATTAATGGGAGCGATGTATGAATAAAAAACGTAAATTAAAGGCTTTCACCATTATTGAGCTTATGGTGAGCATATTTATTACAATGATAGTCATAGCTTCTTTTTACAAACTTTACGACACCGCATCGAAAGCCGAGCGTTCATCCGCAATCAGGGTTTCTGTCAATCTTTTGGGCGAGCAGATGCTTGATACAATATCTGATGCTGTGAGATTTATAGGTTTGAACAGCAAAGCAGGTGATTTTTCATCTTATAACAACTCATCCAACGATGTTACAACGATAATCAGAACTGCAACTGCTTCGACATTCAGTTTTCTTTCTCCTTACGGCGGGCCTATAACCAAGCTGGCAGAGGATGCTGACGGCACTTATTCGACATGTACATTCAAAATTTATAACAGTGCGGCTTTTAACGGTTCAATAAATTCATTTTATCTTCATACTCAGGACGGTATTTATGAAACCAAACGGAAAGTTGCAGATCCTGAACACCCGGGGGATATCGGTTATGCTGTAACTTACGGTGATTATACTGCTGAATTTTCGGTTACAGATTTTGAGTCTGCTCCAAAGGTCACTTCCGGTAACTGCAAGGATATTTTCCCGGCAGGAACGCTTATTTCAGGTACGGACAGGCTGTTTACGCTTCAAAGAGGAAGTGATGAATCACTTGTTCTTTATACCCAGGACAAGACTGTTGTTGATGATTCGACTGCTACCTCAAATAATATTGTTCAGTTCAATCCGAATACAACAGGTCAGACTTACAAAATGCCACATTTCGTTATTAACTACCTTGTTGAAACCAAGGAGGGAACAGGTTTCAAGAGGGAATGGAAGGATAATGCCCAGAATTTCAGAAAGGATATTATAGCTGTAAGGTTCGGATTTATACTTGTTTCTGAAAGAGACAGGAACAAAGTAGGAACTTATTCTGGAGATAAGAACAAGTATTGTATTTTCGGTGACGGCAGCGCTAACGACTGTTACGAACTCGATAACCCGAATTATACAGTTAATGTTTTCAGGCGTGTAATTTACCTTTCCAATCACCGTTTTTTGAAAGATGCAAAGAATTGAGGTAAGGATATGTTTAAAGTTACATTTCGTTCAAAAGGAGTTGCGCTTTTCATAAGCGTTCTGATGACAATGAGTCTGTCAATCATAGCGCTTGCGACTATGGCGAGACTTTCCGAAGTTTCCCACACTACGGGAAAGGAACTGCAGGACAGAAGGCTTCTGGTTTATGCTTATTCCGCTGTGAATATCGTAAACGGCGAGCTCAGGCAGCTTATTGATTCGACTTTCCAATGCGAAGATGCTTATGCGATTACAGGCGGTGTCGGAAATACTACGACAAATGACGGAACTTTCAAATATTATCCGCGTGATATTTCGTCAACGGAGGGTGTTGAACCGCGGTTTGCTTACCGTGCAGTTGCAAGAAGGCTTACTACCGATAAAAACGCACTGCTTTACGGTCTGCCTACAGCTGATTACTCTCCTGACAAGGCGGCATGTTACGATATTACGGTTGATGTCAGGGAAGTTATAGATTTGGGTACCAATACCAATAATATAAAAATGGATGCCGCAAGTCAGGCAAATGTTCAGTCAAGATATTCATTGGGAAAAATGAAAACTATCGGTCTGATCAGCTGCTTCACCAGAGGAGAAAATAATATTTAGGTTGAGAGGTGCAATATGAGACGGTTTCTAACGCAGAACAAAATTTGGGCGGTTTTTGTTTCGGCTTTTCTGCTTCCGATATTGCTGGTTGCGGTGTCGGAATCGGAATTGGATGATGTCGCAGCCATGGTAACAAACGCCAAAAAGGCTCCAAACACCATTTTTATTATTGATACTTCCGAAAGTATGAACAGTTTTGCATACAGCGACTATATAGAAACTTGCGACGATGCTAAAAATAATGCGCAGCATGCAATTGATATTTGTAAGGTTTCTCTGGAACAGTGCCTAAATGTTAAAGAGGAAACCGGATGTGCCGGCGGTTCAATAGACTGTACGAATATTGCCAACGGCTGCTCTCAGCTTGAAACTTCAAAAAACAAAATAGTACAGTACTGCGCGGAAGTGTCGGCAGTTTACAAATTCCCCAATGAAAGCACCAATGTCAATGAAGGCAGAAGATCTCTGGCTCCTTCAGCGGGCTTGAAGGAGAGATTTGTCGGACCATGGAACCCGGATGATTTTTATGACGAAGATCTTTGTTTCTATGATTGGACTAAAGATACTGACGGCAATGTTCTTGACGGAACGACTTCCGAACACTGGTCTAATGTGTCGAGTGATGATAGTAAGTGGACTACTGTTACTATTACAGATGAAGATGGTACAGTTCGTACTGAAACTTATAAAAATACCGACCGCAGGGACTGGGACTGCATTACAGACGGTAACAACGCGATGAGCAACGGTCAGAAGTTTCTGGACCCGGCTGCTGATCATCAGGGTGTCAGCGGATTCTGGCTTAACTGGAAATATACAACCTCTCTTGATGCTATAAAAATTCTTCTTGCAAATGAACATGAATTTTCGAACCCGCCGCGTTCCAGGGGCGAAAACAAGTGCTTCAGATATGACTATAAACCGTTTTCCAAGGTCGATGACACGGAAAACTGTGCAGTGGCTCTGGTTGACGGCGAATGTCCGCCCGATACTGAAGGACATCCTCAATATAAAAAGAAAAATGTTTGTTATATAGTAAATCCGTCAAGTGACGGCTCTTCTTTTGATACAGGATATACGACAGGATACAGCGATGCCGAACGAGCAAAACAACTTCAGGCTCTGCGACAGATTGTAGCGAATTCCTGGACTGCTGTCAGGTATGAAGATCCGTTGGACAGCTCAGCGTGCAGCACATACGATATATCCAGCGATTTTTCGTTCTACGACGATAAAAATAAAGCTATAATTGCAGATAAAGGTTCCTCACATCATCCGAGTCCTGTCAGTGCAGATGCCGACAGTGCAAAATGTGAAATATGCAAGGCGTTTAACGGAAATACCGAGAATCCGGCTTTTCTGGAGACGGAATGTGTCGAGTTTATACAAGACTCAACTACTGCTGTTGACAGAACGGGAAATTTAGGTGAGTATAAAGTAACTTATCATCAGGAATGCTGTAAAACTTCAAAATGCACGGCGCCGAAGTGCAGAGACAACGATATCTATTGTTATGGTGATAGTAATCCGTGTACTCTCGGTTATTACAGCGAATTTGACCAGGATTCCAACCACTGCTGTAATTCAATATCATGTGTATCCGGTGAAGAAAGCACAGAGTATGATACGACGTCAGAAGGGTGTAAGGTTTGTAAGGTAGGAACTGTCATTACCCGTGAAACAGAAAATATTCTTCCTGGTGCAACTACAGTTCTCCCTGCGCCAACCGGCGGGTCTGCATACGAGTCGGGTGTCGATTTGACAGTTAATATTAAAGAAATGACCGGCGGTGGTGAAGAGGACGGACAAATTGAAGATATGAAAGTAACTCTTTACTATGCATGTGTCGGAAGTAGTTCGTGGACTGAAGCGGCATCGTTTACCTGTTATCGTGACGTTGATGAGGATGATGATGATGAGAATGATGACGATACTTTTGATTACGATGCCGACCATTCTTGTGAAGATTATATAGGTCGCTCCATAATGAATGTTCCGCTTTCAGGTTGTGAAAACAGCGGTTATCAGGTCAAACTGAAGGTCGAAGCAACCGGACGTTATTGCGAAAAGGGAAACACAATGGTAGATCATGTATTCGATGTCAAATTCGGATACGCGCTGCCTGAAGGTTCAATTTCGGGACAAAATCTGCCCAGAAAAGTGCTTGATCCGGAAGAGGTTCACTATATGGTTCTCAAGAACGAAGCTGCCGGCGGCACATCGCAGATAGTCAATGAATACGAGTGTAAGAACGCTTTCTATCACACTCAGGCTTATACTGACACCAAAAGTTGCCCGAGAAAAGCGGATGCGATTGTAAGTAGATTCCATGAGAAAGGTTATCCTGATGTCCAGTACTGCGATCCTGATTCAAGACGGCAGGAATCTTTCACGGTTATTAACGGATGTAGTACGGAAACAAAATATTTCTGTTCTTACCTCTGCCGTGACCAGCTGACTTATGACGAACCGTGGAAGTGTATGGCCTGGTTCTATCAGATGGATGAAATGGACAGGGGCGGTTTGGAAAAATGTTCTGATATTTGCCAGAAGGGGGCAGGTATTGATGATTTGACAGGCAAAAACAATACCGAAGCATGCTGCCGCTGTGTAGACAGGTATTATTACCGTGATCCCAGCTGGTTGTTCGGAAATCCGTTTTTCGAGCCGGTTGACGGTGTAGTAATGCCGGACGAGAACGGCATTAAAAAGACATATAAATGCGCTATCAGCGGTATAATGGGCAGTGATACTCAGGTTGGATGGCACGCCGAAATAATTAACGGTCATATCCAGGAAGCAGGAACGGGGTCGTATCTGCTCAGTCCTTATCTGGTCGGTGATGCTTTGTTCTCGCCGTATGATCCCAACAATACTTGGATTGCTCCCAAAACTTTCATTCAAAGAAAAGCGACGGATCTGGGTATCAGGGATACCACTATAAGCGGTTTCAAGACATCCAGCCGCTCAGACAGGAAAAATGTCTGCATTTATGATCTTGTTGATGATTGGGGCGGTGATATGTGCTCAATATGCAGCACATGTTCTTTCGGCTGTGTTGATGATCCGAGTATGCATGTCGCCGATGACAAGTGTGCATATCCGAGTTTCTGGCTCAAAGTTCCGAGGAGCGACGGCGGTGAGCTGATTTTCTCGAGCGAGCAGCTTCAGACTAGTGACTCAATCAACAAATTCAAGACATCAATTAAAAAATTGAAAGCTGTCGGAGGTCCGACGCTTGGCGAAACGCTTTACGATGCATGGAGATTCCTTGGCGGAATGTATGCTCTCCATGATCCGAACCATGTTTACAATGACGATGATGAGACAGGTGATGACAGTGATGCAGAGGTTAGCACCAGGGCTTATGTATCTCCGTTTGAAAATCAGGATGCTTCGTGCTTCTTGAATGAAGTAGTTATTTTTTCTGGCGGTCAGCCGCAGTTTGACCATAACGACAAAATTGAGGACTATACTGAAGAATCATGTCCTCCGATGTCGAATAACAGCACGAGCAGTATGCCTTGTGTAAAGCACACAGAGAATGATTATGCAGAAAACAGCTCTGAACACAGGCCTTACTATAGAACCGACTGGTATCAGTCATCTCTTCTGAATGTTGCGAATTTTGTTAAAAGTCATCCTTTTTACAATACCGTAAATGGATGTGCTAAGACTCATGATTTGACAAAGAATATATTGGGCTATACAGGAGCTTGTGCTACTACGACACAGGGTGAAGGTATCAATGCTATTCATTCTGCATCGATAGGAGAGTGGGTTGTCTCCGAACTTTACAATAAGCCGGACTTCAAGTTCCTCGAGAAAATTACCGAACCGTATACTGCCAACGGAACAACTTACGGCAATCAGGGTCAATACTGCTCGCTTACGCTCGGAACTGTAAACAGCAATAACTGCTCATTCCACAATATTACCGATGTTATTTCCAATATACTTAAGACTGCTCAAAGCAGCGATATCAATTCCGGTCGTCCTCACTGGACTTCTTCGCTTGTACAGCCTTTCGATGTCGAGGAAAAATACCGTGGACCGGAAGCTTATGTTGCAGGAACTGTTCCGGTAGCGCCTTCGGTAAGCAAATTCTGGTTCGGAAATCTCAAGAAATATATGGTTGACGATGGTGACAATACTTGTGCAATCACTATTACGGATGACAGAAATGTGGAAGACACTTCAGCTCCGTCTCCTGATCCGTCATCATCTTCATCTTCCGCTTGCGGTGAATGGCACAAACAGACTTTCAGTTCCGATGCCGACTGTTTTGTCAAGAGCGATATTGGTGACGGTATGGAACAGGAAGATTTCAAGAGACTGCTTGCCGCAGGAGCTGCAAGGAAACTTTCGGATGAATTGAGAAAAGCTACCTGCACTGCTTTGCCGTGCTTCAAGAATGTAAGCACAAGAACCATCTACTTCGACAACGGAAGCTCCATGAAACTGCTCAAGAATCTTGATGTCTCCAATCCGGACAGCGGTGATATGCGCATGATTCTTGACGGTTTCGGTGGAAGTGTAGATTCAACCACTGCTGAGCAGATTTTCGATTATATGTACGGCTATGATGCTTTTGCGGCTATCGATGATAGTAACACAATTGATAGATATGCAAACAGAAAGAAGCTCAGATTCGGCTATGATACAAATCCGACGCCTACGATAAAAGTTCTTGATCCTATAGATCTTAACTTCGAGAACAAAAAAGAAATCTTTATCCGTCCGCTTCTTCTCGGCGCGATTGTACACTCCAGACCAGTAGCTGTTTATTATGGTGGTTCCGGCGGTCAGACTTCAACCAGAGTTTTTGCCGGCGCAAACGACGGTATGCTGCATGCTTTTGACGGAGACGGAAATGAAAAATGGGCATATATTCCGAGTAATGCGCTTCCGTCAATCGGTGATTTGGCGACATCGACAACTCCTTTGATAGTTTTCAATGCCACTGTCGACGGTCCGATAACGCTTCTGCACATTGATCAGAGCCACGACGGTATCATAAACGGTGGCGAAGATGCATACCTTATTTTCGGTTACAGGCGAGGCGCTACAGGTTATACCGTAATTGATGTTTCCAATCCTGATACTCCTAAATTTGTACAGAACATCAACGTCGACGGCGGTTACAGTTTCGGAAAGGCTGTTGTATTCAGAAAGTGCAATAAACCTGAGGGTTGCAGTTATGCTGATCATCTTGACTACTATCTTGCTGTCCCGGGCGGCTACGATGTCTGCGAAGATGGTGCGGAACCTTCATGCAAGATGCCTGAAAACAGCGAAGGTGGAGGAGAGATCATGCACGGCAACAAGTTTGCGATCTATCCGTTTGATGTCGCAAACAGAAAATTTACAACTACTTCCGGCAGCTTCTTCTCCTATAAGCGCAATCCCGGCGGTGAAAGCGATCCTCACAAAAAATGGCTTGTTGCTTCTTTCGCGTCGGAACCTTTTGCTATAAATACTTCGGGCAAAGGAGCTGTCAATACGGAATTTGTCTACTTTACTGACCTTACCGGAACAGTTTTCAGAGTTGATGTAAGAAAATCTGACATGAGCAACTGGACCGCGAAAGTTGTTTTTGCAAAAAGAAATGCGGCAGGAGACAGCGGCACAGGTACGGAACTTTGGGCAAACGGCAAAAGTTATGTCGGCAACAATTTCTTCCCGCCTTTGGAAAGATATAATCCCGGAAATGATCCGGAAGGCCGAATTCCTGTTCCGGTTGTTTTCGGAGACGCTTCGTGGCCAAGAGTTGATACCGAAAGTGCTTCCATGACTGTTTTTTACGATATAAAACCGACAGGAACGGATAGCAATGAGCCTTACAGCGGTTATGTGCAAGACAATTACGAAACATCCAACCTTAATAATTCCAACCAATTCCATGAGAATAAGCTGGGCTGGAGAATTGATTTCGCTCAAACAAGCGATGCTCGTGGTGAAAAAGGCATTACCGAACCTATGGTGGTTTACGATGTATACGGCAGTAAGGCTGATGCGGCAAGCGGCAAAAACGGATATTCGCTTGCATGGAATACATACATTCCGAAAAAGACCACGGAATGTAAGAATTTCGGAACGAGTTTCAATTACGAAAGACTTGTTATAGACGGTTCTCAGGCTCAGTCTCTGACGAACATGACTGCAAACGATGCTGTCGGCGAGTGGGATCCTTCGAACTGTCAGGCAAATTCCAATTCCCAAGGTATAAGTATCGCAACTGCGGTAGGCGTTGTTGCCACAAAAAGCGGATACGATCTTACTTTTGGAGCGGGAGCCGATATTTACAGAAAGACGGAAATTTCCGTTCTGACCAGCAAGACTCGAATCATCAAGTGGTATGAGCTTTATTAAGGAGGACGATATGAGAAAAATTTTAGCACTGCTTTTTGTCATTGCCTTGCATTTCTCGCTTTTTGCTGACAGAACTGTCGGGGATGGCAATTCATATTCAGAATATCCTTATATTATTTTCGTGGGACAGATTGTTGAGATTACCCCGTTTGCCGTTATTATGGAAAATACTATGTATGAAACTACGACGAGTACTGAAAAAATCGGTAAACTTATTGAAGTTTTTGATAAGGATATCGATTTCAGATCGCACGGAATGGCAAATGCTCTGCGCGCTGCAAGTGTAAAAGACGGAAAAATGAGGCTTTCGTTCTATATCGATAATATCTTCAAGATTTTCAGCGACGACGCTTCGACTTATGTCCGTTATCTTCCTCTTCTGTACCTTTTCGAGAACAACATCAAAGATGTAATGCTTACCCCGAAACAGGTCGAGGAAATCAAGAAGATTTCAGCTGATTACATTCTCAATCTTCCGGTAGCCAAGGAACTTGTCAAAAATTCGTGGCTTGCCGGCGTTTTCCAGATCAGCCAGAGCAACGACAAGCTCGTTTACAAGAGTGCGAGATTCTTCACTAATTTTGACGAACTCAATCAGAGCGAGTGGGCGCAGGATTACAGAATTCCTGATATTGTGCGGGCAGGTTTGACTGTTTCCATGACCAAAGCTGTGTTTATAGGTCACGAAGCTGATATCGCAAAAAATAAAGATAAAGATAACAATCAGGAGAGTGATTCCAAAAACAGCAAAAAATCTAGACAAAATAAAAAACCATCCGATAATAGAGGAGCTATTCCTGTGGGCAAGGAGAAATAAAATGGCTGTATTGTTCAGGGATTCTAAAGGATTTACTTTAATAGAGCTTGCAATAGTTGTCGGCATAATAGGTATTCTTGCGGCCGTAGCGATTCCTATTTTTGACTCTTTTTCCGAGAATGCCAAAGTAGACGAAATGAAGTCGGAAATGCTTGTCGGTGCTACAGCTCAGGAAAAATATTATTTGGCAAGAGGTCTTTACAGTTCTGAAATTCTCAATCTGTATTCATACGGTTTTCCTAAGGATCATGACAATATGAAGTTCGCGACAGGAATATATATAAAAAACGGCGTCGGTATTTCCTACTGGGTTCACGGCAACCGGTGTGTAAACGGAGATCCGCATTGCTGGCTTTATATTTCGTCGCTTATGGGAACTACTGAAACGGCGAATTTCAGGGAACTGAAATACGGAGAAAATATAACGGAATACAACGGAATTCCGACGTGTTCGTGTAATTAATGGAGGAAATTATGAAAAATAAAGGCTTTACTCTCATAGAAATAATGATTGTTATTGCCATTATAGGAATTCTCTCGGCTATAGCGATTCCTTTGTATTCCGGTTATACCGACAGAGCTAAAAGAGTCGAGGCCGAAGAGCAGCTTATGACGCTGGCTGCAATCGAAGAGGATCATTTCAACAGTTTCAGAAAATATTTGAAAAATACTGACACTCTTAAACAGTATTATGGCGCGAAACTTGAAGGTGAACATTACACGATAACCGTAACGACCGGAACAGGTGATGTTTCATATGAAGCTACAGCATGCGTCTGTTATAAAAGCCAAACCTGTTCGCCATGCAATGTAACCTGCAAAGTGACGAACAGTAATCCTAAATCTGATTGTGTTAAAAATAATTAGGAGGGTGAGATGAAAGAAAAAATGTTAATCAGCTTTTTTGTGATTGCATCATTCTTTTTCCTTGTTTCCTGCGGCGAAGAGACTGAATCTAACGGTTTCTATGCAAGTGCCAACGGAACAGAACTCAACAGGGAGGAGATGAGAAAAGCGAAGTTCAAACCCGCTCCGACAGTGTTCAAAATGACTCCTCTCCGTCCGCTGAACACTCAGACATGGGGGCCGATTTCTACAGGTCAGACTCAGTGCTTCGATCATGAAAAGGAGATCGAATGTCCTGAACCCGGCAGTCGTTTTTTCTTTCAGGACGGCAACAAATTCGGAACGCGTTCTCTAAGAGAGGAAAACAATGGTCAGATTATAAAAGATGACATTACGCGCCGTTTGTGGAGCAAGCACTTTAAAGAGAATGTTACCTGGTACGAAGCAAAGTATTACTGCGATTCTTTGACTATGGAACATAAAAAATGGAGACTTCCGACAACTGCTGAACTTCGTTCGATAATTAATTACGGAAAGGTAAATCCGCCGGCAGTTGACGAAATTTTCTACAGAGGTATTGATCCTGAATCTCTTTCCACATGGTTCTGGGCATCAGATCATTCTCATTTCAAATCGGAGACCAAAGAAGATCCAAATGATGAAGACAAGTTTGCTTCTGCATGGATGATAAATTTTTTAGACGGATTTGTCGAATATACATCGCGTTACAATGTTTATAACGTTCGTTGTGTAACGGAAGCTGAATAGCAGGGGGAGAAACATGAGATACAATAAGATTTTAAATGCAAAGTTCACATCCTTTGTGATTTTTTCGGCAGTTTGTTTCTTTGCTCAGCTTTCTTTCGCAGCCGACAATCTGTGCAGTCAGTGTGTAATAAAACAAAACGGTGTGACACAGGGAACGGAAACTGTATGCAACTGCCAGTCGTATTGTGAAATGTCTGACAACACCAATCCAAGTCTGGTCCAGAGCAGAGTCAAAACGGGATGCAAAGGTTCTCTATTTGCAAACGGTACCCAGCCTTGGGAAAGCCCGCAATTCGAGCCGAACTGGACAGAGGCAATCGGAAACTACCCCGGTATTACTGGTGGTCAGTACGTGGAATTCAAACTTGAAGGCGGAACGACATACAGATGGACAACTTATGACGATAGAGAAGACTTCTACGGAGGAGACTACGCTGCAGAGTGTTCTACCGATGCCGATTGTGGCGAGAGACTGAAATGTTATGCAAAAACATGCACAGGTACGATTTGTAAAGGTACCTGTCTGTGGCCGTTTGATACCGAACTCACACTTATTGATATATCAGAACTTGGTACTGACTGTGAAACAGGTCCGGTTCTTGCATTCAGCAGATCAGGAGGCACAAGAAACCAGTCGGCTCTTGAATACAAGGCGCCGAGGGATATGAAAGTCTTACTGCTTGTTACAAACAACAAATACGATGATTCGAGCAGAAGTTTCGTTGCATGTCAGGATTCCAGAGTTGACGGAGTCGCAAAAACTACAATGTTGAAGTGGCAGCGTTATGTCGGCAACCATTGTACGACATGCGGTAACGATGAGGATTATGCTTTCGCCGTTCCGGCTGGTTCGAAAACTCCGACAAAGGCTCCGGACTGGTCAGTGGTCCAGAATTACGAATACAAAGATTTGCTTGATTTGGATGTCATTTCTAAGACAAACAGCTGGCTCAAACCCGGAAGTTATGTCGATTTCGATGTTACGGAAGGTCAGATTTACAGATGGTCTACCTGTAAATCGGTTTTATTTGATACTCAGGTTTCACTTTTTAAACCGGATGAGAGCGGTGAAGGCTGCGGCTATTTCCTTGCTTTCGATGATGACAGCGAAACTTCTTATGTTCCGCAGAACCCGTACGATCAGGCAGGCAATGACTATTGTCCTGCAGGAACGAAGCAGTCTGTTCTTGAGTGGCATGCAAATTTCACAGGAAAGGTGCGTCTTCTTTTCAACGAATACAACTGTTCGCAGTGCGCACAAGACAGCACCGGAAGCTGGGTTCAGTGTTTCAGAGTTACCGAAGACTATGTAGGAATCTTTAATGCTAACGGTGATTTAACCGGTCTCCAGAAAGACGGACAGGGA
Source organism: bacterium UBP6_UBA1177 (assembly GCA_002310995.1). Classification (GTDB taxonomy): domain Bacteria; phylum UBP6; class UBA1177; order UBA1177; family UBA1177; genus UBA1177. Next base: position 48,462 of record DBYV01000036.1, read on the forward strand.
TTCCCTGTTGTTGCGACTGAAAGCACTGATGAGGACGAAAAGGTTACTGTAACTTATTTGTATTCTTTCCCGCTTGACTGGCAGCGTTACGACTGCACTTCATGCAAAGCTCCAGCGGCGACAGTCAAACCGGTTTCCGATTTCTGCCAAAATGCAGGCGTCGATTGTTCGGGCTGGACTCCTTTCTGTACCGAATCTGAAGGAAATACTGTGTGCGGCGATACGGTTGCGCTTGTATCCGGTAACTATATGACGTTCGCTTTGCGGAGAGGTTCAAAATATCTTTTCAAAACTCCTGGCAGAGACGATGTTCTTATCACAGTTAAATCAGGCTCAAGTTGTGAAAACGGTACAACTTTGGTTCAGGGCAGGGGACAGGTTGCATATTTCGCAGAGTCCACGGCATCAAGTACGGATAAAGACCCGAACCATTATTCGGATGTTGTGACTGTACTTGTTTCTGAGCCGGAATGTGACAACACTGACGGAAATACAAAAAATATAAACTTACAATACTCTTTTTATACTGCTCCTTTCTTCAAGATTGACAATGTTAATAATGCTGCCAATGTAAACAACAGGTTCAAAAAGATTTCTGTTGACGAGGATGTTTATTATGAAGATACTGCTACAACCATAAAGTTTATTGAAACTGAAGAATTTGCAGGAACGTGGGAACAGGCAGGCGATATTTGTAAAAACTTGTCTATAGGCAGTACCTCCGGTGCTTTTGATTGTCCTAGCCCGATCTGTCCTGATCCTGCTATGTGTGGCAATTCTCCCTGTTACCAGTTCGTAGAGAACGGAACCAACACATGTGTTGCTGTCGGAGACCAGTGTGCTGCTCCGTCATGTAAAACCGGCTATAAGCCTTATGTTGATTCAGAATCCTACTGTACTCCTGAAAATATTGAGTCAAGACTGTGCGGAAAATGTTATTCAAATTCTACCAATTGTAATATAAAATATACAAGCGGTATTAACAGAAATAAATGCAGAACTGATGTTGACGGTCAGGTCTGCGTACCAAAAGAAAACAACGAACTCTGCAGAAATATTGCCGGTGTCAACTGGGGATGTCCTCCGGATGGCGAAGGTACCAGTTACATTATGGTCAGCGAAACCAGCAACTACTGTTATGATAGTACTCCTAGTGCCGCAGAGAGTGTTTATGAAAATCCGGCTGAAAAGCGTGTTGACATTGATGACGGCAAACACCATGCCGAGGACAAAGGTTCCAATACAGGAAGTTCCTGCCCTCCCGGGACGCATGATGATAATGGAGAGTGTGTGGCGGACGGCTGCGGACGGTATACTGAGTGGAGTCTAAATGCGTTTACAAGCAATGTAGTCTGTTATGGTGCTGCTTCTTATGGTTATGTTAAAGATTCTAATAAGTGTTATAAAGACGCGGCTCTTACGCAGCAAGCTCCGTGTTGCTGCGGCGAAATATTGGTTTATAAACAAGAAATCGGCGGTACGGATCAGGTTCTCTCCACTACTTGTAAAGGCGGTGTGGTCATGGGAACCAAGACCGCTTTTGTTCAGTGTGAGAGTAAGGTTCCGTGTGCTGAAGAACATACTTACCTGGAAGGCAATGGCCACTGCTATCAGTGCCAAGAAGGTGACGACTATGTTGTTTACCCCAACAACAGCGGCAATGCTCACTGCCATCCTAAAGAATGTGAAAAGTCTTTCACGACAACTCAAGGAGATATGACTTTCATAAACTGCGTAACCTGTCCTGAAGGCGGCACTCCTTTAGAAATCAACGGTGAGTGGAAGTGTCTCTCATGTTCTGAAGGCTCTCTTGTAACAGTAAACGGCGAATATAAGTGCAAAAAAGCATGTGCTTCAGACCAATATTTAAAAAATAATATGTGCTATCCGAAAGTTCTGAAAGTTTATACTTGTGCGAACGGCTGGATTGAAATAGACGGATACTGCAGAAGAATCGATGATTCGAGAGAATATCCGATGTGTTCCGGTGCTACCATGGGGTCAACAAACGGTCACGTTTGCGACGTGGAGCACCCTAACACAGTAGACTGCTTGTGTAAAACGGATAAATGCGGTATCGGAGTCAAGGATAAGATTTGTCCTGATCAGGTCTGCATCTTGTCTGGAAATGAGGTGGTTCCGAGCAGTGACTCGCAATTTAACACTAAATGTAGGAACAGAGATAAATATCAAGTAAATCAGGGAACGGATCAGTACGGTAATATCGCGTGCTATTTCACTGATGTAAGCACCGGTGATACCTGCGGCCAGCCTTCGAAAGGATGGGTACTGCCCGATATCAACCAGCTTTATGCTTTGGTCGATTTTGACCTTTATGATCCGGCAACGGCATTTCCGTTTATAGGATCGTATCTGAGAAAGAACAGTGCTATTGACGGTAAATCTTGCAGCGACAGCAACCCGTGTACATCGGAAGACGACGGCAAATATGTTTGCCTTAACGGTAAGTGTGCAAGAAACAACTGGTTCTGGTCAAGTACATCTGTTATAGGCAACAGCGTAGGACAAGCTGAGGCTAAGTTCGCGTGGGCTGTAAACATAGAAGACGGAAGAAGCTACCGTGTTCCCAAAGGTTGCGAACTTGATCAGAATGATCCGCACAAGTGTGATGCCTACGCTTCAGCAGACCTTCATGCGACGAAGCATCAGGTTCTCTGCATAAAGGGTTCGACGCTGGCATCTCTCTTCCATTCCGGACTTCCGCAGACTAAGCAGGAATTTTCAGGCTGGGCGTGCGATAAGGATAGAACGGACAATATTCTTAAGATTTATTTCGAAATTGTTGACAGCGATGGTGTAAATATTTCGACATTACTCGGTGATTCATATTCATCATCGTTTGTGACAATCGAGTCAACAGGAACCGTTGTCCTTCCGTACGGTGAGACAGACATTCTTCCTGTAGCAAACTCTAGCGATGAGATTGAAAGAGATGACTATACTAAAATCATGAATAACTGTCCTGGAGCGACGGGAAATGAACCTTATATCTTCAAGTTCGATCTTAACAATCCGGGCACAAGAACGGAAATTGCATCTGTTATAAAAGCGGCTAAAGGAAAAGGAACGCCGCCTTACTATGTCACAGCTTATGCAGTTGACCCGGGAATCAATACGATTTCGGTTATTCAGCCGGCAAAAGAACGTTTTGTTCTTGAAAACGAGTGCGGTGATACCCACATGACATTCGACGGTGTATATACAGAGAACTGCGAACAGAGTGATTTTGAGAGGAAATGCGACTATTCTCAGCCGTGGAGCGATGATCCAGCGCATCAGTGTCAGATCTGTGACCAGGATACATGTCTCTGGACTAGGGTAAGAATTCCTGGTTGCGGTGACAGCATTCTTCAGAGCCAGCACTGTGTAAAAAGCGGTACAAGTACAAACTGCGAAAACACTGAAGGTGAAAGCTGTCAGGTTTCAACTGGTCTTGCTGTCTATGCGGCGGGTCACACAAGCTGCAACTACTATGATTTTACCGGGCAGAATGGAGCAACCTTTACTGAAACCTGTGATTGCGGTAATGCAAAATCAGGAGTATATCTGCTCACGGGTAGTAACGGAGCATACTCATGCGGAGACGCACTTGTGGAAGCTGCCTGCCCTGATGATCAGTATTACGATGGAAACGGCAGCCCGTACTGCGTTATCTGCAAAGAGTGTACTGTTTATGAAAGCAAATACAAAAAACCATACTGCGGCGACGGTGAGGTACAGTCCCTCCACGAGCAGTGTGATGACGGAAATTTGTCTGACAACGACGATTGTCTCACGACATGTGAAAAAGCTACATGCGGCGACGGAAAAATACGCAGCAATCCGGAAAATGAAGCAAACAAGGAAATCTGTGATGCAGGAGCCGCGAACGGAACTTATGCAAGCGGATGCAGCGCAGATTGTAAAACACAATATTCCTGCGGTGACGGCATAATCCAGAATGCAAACTGCGCAGCAAAATGCAGCGCGTGCGACAGTATTTCAGATGCGGTTAAAAAAGCAGCTTGCCAGAGTATGTGGTGCGGTGAAAACTGCGTCACTGTTGCTGATGCTAATGAACAGTGCGATGAAGGCGATGAAAACGGTTTGCCTATAACTTACGAAAGATTCCTTGAATCGCTGAGCGCCGCTGACAGGGCAGAATGTTCAGCAACACTTAACGGCATTGTTTATCCGGTAAGCGAACTTCAGACTGCGTTCAGCAGTTGTCTGGCAAAATATAAGGCTTTTGTAGAGAATCACGGATGTGGTTCCGATTGTACAAGGGCAAATCCCAAGTATTGCGGTGACGGAAAAATCCAGAGAGACAACTGCGCTGGTTACGACAACTGCGAACAAGTTACGGGCGCAAACGAACAGTGTGACAGCGGTTACGATACGACAAAATCCTTGTACAACGGCCGCGGTTATAAGGATGGCTGTTCACTTGACTGTCTGTTTACATACGGATGCTCAAACGGAACAATAGACAGACCGACATGCCCTCCGACAGGATTTGATGGCGAATGTAATGCAAGTACGCCAGCAAGCACGATAGGTCTTGATAATGTTAAAAGAGTGGTCGGCGGTAATACAGAATATATAAGCGCAAGAAACACATTGCTTTTTGTCAATATGGCAGCAAATAATATCGAATCTTGCGATAACATCGTAAACAATATATATGGTGTATGCAACAGCTCATGTACCGGAAAGCCTTACTGCGGAGACGGCTCAAAAGACGATGCCGAAAAATGTGATAAAGGACAAGATGATGGCGGAAACGTCTCTATAGAAAACGCATGGAGTCTGAATAAGGAAGGAAGCTGCATTGGTGTTTACGTGCCGACTGAAGGTCCTGATGCAAACAAAAATATATGTGCTGACTCTCAGGACAAGTGGGAAGAGTACGGCGTTCCGTGTTGTCAGTTCGGCCGCTGGTGCGGTGACGGTATCATAGACAACATTCTTGACGGTGTCGGTTCTGCTGACACCACAGATCCTGCAGCCAAAGCCAAAGAATGGCGCAGCAGTGCTGACAAATGGAATGCAATCGGAACGCATCCTGTTGATGTTTACATAGATGATATCAATCTCGCTGTTGGTTTCACTTTGAGAAGAACAGGCGAATATCAGGACGTTGAGCTCGATATCAAGATCCCGATTGTGGAAGGTCACAGATATTTCATGGAATATGATGTCCAAGTCCAGAAATATGGCAATGAAACAGCGACAATGCATGCCGGTGCAAAAATGTACGATTCTTCTGACAATGAGATTCCGTCATGCACAGATCCGGGGTGCCTTGCTACGAACCCGCTTTTCTTTGTTGAAAACACTGAAAATCCGCTTGATAACAATAAGTGGTATAACAAAAAGAACAGTGCGCCGATTGTAACGACCGACGGTATAAGCTCATCGAACACCAACTGGCAGGCAGGTACGAATTATGTAAAGATTTACTTCCAGTTCAAAGGTGCGCAGTACACATCTTTCATTGTCAGAGGCCTTAAAGTTTACACTCTTGAAAGTGGAAAGGGTATCGCAATAGGCACTGGTGCAAGGGAAATGTGCGACAATGGATCTTCAAACCTCGGTGCTGCTGCTGCTGCCGGAGATGATACCTATATGGCCGGATGTACGACTACTTGCAAATGGACGAACTACTGCGGTGACAACAGAAAACATTCATCAGAAACATGTGACAACGGCCAGAATGAAACCAATGTTTACAACGGATGTGAACCTGGTTGTTCGAAAATCGGTCCTCACTGCGGTGACGGTATCCTTGATATTAAGGCTACTGATACCTGCCCGTATAGTGAGGGTTCTCCGTATAGCTGCAACGTTGTAAGTAAAAAATACGACGGCAACACTTATGATGATGCTGGTACATTCACAGGTATTGTTGTTGATTTCGTTGCTGAACAGTGTGATGACAGCGGAAGCAACAACAACGCACCTTTGGGAACTCCCAACCAGGCTACTACAAAAATCAAAGATGAATATCTTGATTTAAACAATTACGGAACATGCAGAACAGACTGCCGTTTCTCAAGATGCGGTGACGGTATTCTTGACTATGTCGTACGTGCCGACAACAACGGAAACCCGAAGACGAAAACTGACGGAACTTACGACTATGTCGAAGAGTGTGACTGCGGTCTTGTCAAAGCAGAGCTCCTTCCGGGTTATGAAAGCAGTGATGCGTATGCTCTCAATCAGAAGACTTCTGAGGGTATCTATATTTGTAAGGATTCTGAAGGAAATTACTACCCGAACTCGAACGACGGCAGTAAAAAAGCTATTTCTTGCCGTTCTAACTGCACGATTTCAAGATGCGGCGACGGTATCCTCGATAAAGTGAACGGCGAGGAGTGCGATGACGGCAACAACGACGATCACGATGACTGCACCAACAACTGCAAACATAAGAGCAAATGCGGTGACGGCATCTTCTCGTTCAAACGTTCATATCTTTGCGAAGAGCTCCTTGATCTGCCGCTTTCGAGCAATGATCCGAGCGTTCCGACTATGACGTCAATGCATAACAGAGGGGTCGTTGACTGCTGCGATGCGAATGACAACACCTGTATCGCTACCGGAACTCCGCTCTGCTCGAAACTTGTCAGCGATCTTAAGACGGCCGAAAATTATCCTTACGGCCAGCTGGTTTCGGGTAAATCTGCGCTCCATTACTGGTTCGACCGCAAGGTTATGCACTGCTGCTTCAACACAAAGTATGTCCTCGGAGATTCTGGCTATGGTGACAATGACAAAAACTGCATAAACGACGATCACGTTTTCACTGATAGCAATTACGGTGATATTAAAACTTTGAAGGATTTTGCTGAATTCAGTTGCGGAAAATATCAGTCAATTTTTTCATCTCCGTGGGAACATTGCGAAAATGTAAGCTATTCCGAAAGATGCGAACTCTGTGACAAGAATAATCCGAAATGCGGATGCGATAGTCTCGGCTTGAGCGGAGCTGCTCTTACAGCCTGTCTCAACAAATGCGCAGAAGACCCGTGCGGATGCAAAGCATACTGTGAATACAAAAATCCGGGAATGTCAGCGGCTAATTTGGAAAATTGTATCAGCGATTGTGAAGAGAGAAACAAATATTGTGATAACACGTGCTGGAACATTAACGGCTCATGCGGCGACGGTGCCATTGCTGCCAAGAATGAGGCATGTGACAATTATGCCGGTAATGCATCCAATTATCACTATGTCGATTTGAACAACAGTGAAAAAACGACAACAGTCGCTAATCTCAGCACCCGTGGCGGTACATACTGCACCGGTCCGTGCAGAGGAAGCGGATGTACGTCACAGAGCAAGATGTGCGATGAGGATACTGCCAGCGGCTGCTGGGAAGAAGGTTGTACTACTGCTGACCATGGCTCAGGTGCACTTTCAAAATGCGGCGACGGTTTCATAGATACTTTCGCCGGCGAAAAATGCGACGAAGGTCGCAATGCAGGCGAGTATGGTGATAGCAACGGTTACTACGGCCACTGCAAACTGGATTGCTCCGGAATGATGCCTAGATGCGGTGACGGAGTAAAGCAGTCCGGAACCGATGAGCGCCTCGTTGATTACAGTGAAACTTGTGACGACGGCGACGGAGTAAACGGAACATACGCTATCAACAAACATTGCGACACTGACTGTAAGGGTAAAGGAAAAGGCGGTTACTGCGGTGACGGTACAATCCAGAACTCGACATACCCTGACTGCACCTGCACAGGTGAAAACTGTAAGGATTCTCAGGGCTTTAAATGCAAAGCAGGAGTCGCTGGAGCTGCTGAAACCTGCGATCCTCAGGATGAAAGAACAAAATCACTGACAGAAGCGGGTGTAAGCCTTGACAATATCTGCCCGTCTTCAAGCTGCCAACGGCCAGATTCATGCGGCGACGGAACACGTAACCCGAGATTTGAAGGCTGCGACTGCGAAGGAAGCAGCACATGCACGGCATCTTACTGCGATGAAAATGGAGAGAACTGTGCGGAAACTTACGGCGAGTCAGGTGTCGTCAAGTACACATGCTTCTCAGGTTGCAAAGCTAATCCTATCGGAAAAGCTACAATCAGCCCGACAGAAATTTCAGGCTGGGCATGTGATCCGGATCATCCGATGGATACTACATCTAAGATTGTCAAAATTGTTTTCACTGGCAAAAACAATGCTCAGGGTAAAACAGTTACACTTGAACCGACAAAGGATTCTACAAAAGGTGTCATCCAGGCTTGTGGTGGCGGTAAAAAACATGGATTCTTATACGATATTAACGCGGGAGGAACAGGTCTTTCTCTTACCCAGCAGCCGATTTCAGTCAAGGTTTATGCAATCTCGCTGGATGGAGGTTCTGAAACTGCGGAAGTTGAGATCGGTTCGGCGTCATCAATAGCTCTGGGCAAGCAGTGCGGCGACGGAATCATCACAAAATGTGAAGATATTCCGATTGTCAGAAAGAGCGGATCAGGTCGTATTCAGAACGGTCAGGCATGTCTTGATGAAGGCGGAACCTGCGGTACAGGCAATTGTGTCGAAGTCAAAGGTACATGTGCAAAATACGGTCTGAAAAGCAATCTCGCATGTATAGACGAAAAATGTGACGAAGGTGATGCAAACGGTCCGACCGGCAGATGCTCAAACGGCTTTAAGTCAGACGGCATTACTCAAGGTGTTGATGCTTGTGATTACAACTACTGTGGAGACGG
>DBYV01000050.1:0-9234 GCA_002310995.1 bacterium UBP6_UBA1177
AAATCCACTCACAACAAAAACCGCCTTGAAGCGTTCGCCCATCAGGTGAAACAGAAAATCGATCAGTAAAAGTAAAAACTTGCTGTTATTGCAACAAACAATATACTTCTCCGACATTGTTGGGGAGGACTTCATGAAAAATTTAAAAATCTGCACGGCAATCAGAAACAAGACCATAGAAGATGAAATTATCAAGATCATTCAAGATGCGGGATGGACACATTCAAACGTTATTATGGATGATGTTGTGAACGAACACAGGTCAGCGAATCAGGTCTTTATCATCGAAGACAACTATTCACAGATTCTGAATTTAATTGAATTTCACAATTCATGCCATCTCAACTTCATTCCGACAGTTGTTCTTTCGGCAGCTGATTCTAAGTGTAAAGAGTGGGTTAAAGGGGTAAAATTTACCGAAAAATATTTTCACTGCAGTCTGATGAATTTCAGAATGATCGCCGTACAGACAATTGAAACCATGTCGGCTTTGTCAGAAGCACACGACAGTATTCTGACAAACAAATACAGAAATACAGTAGCGGCAGCATTCAAAAAATCAGCTCTTGATTTCAGGACATTTCTTAACGAAATTCTTGAAACGACTCTCGACATACTCTATGCGGAAAGAGGTTCAATCATGCTGATCAACGAAAAAGGCAACCTTGTTGTTGAAGCAGCAACGAAAAAACCGATTATCGGCCTTGAAATTCCGCCGTGCAACGAAAATGTAGCTTGGACTGTTGTCAACACAATGAAACCGGTTTTCGTTGAAAATATCGAGAACGACACGCGCTTCAAAAAGTCAGGTTCAGGCTATGCGAAAGACTATTTCATGTCGATCCCGATATTCCTCAACAAAAAAATTGCCGGCGTTTTCAACCTTTCCGATAAAATGGTTTCACTGCTTTTCGACAACAGCGACTACGAAAAGGCAAACGAGCTTCTTGCAGTCCTTGAACCTTACCTTTACATCAACAAGCTGGCGAACTACATAAGATCTCTGAAAAATCAATAGCGGCAATGTCCAAAAACCCGTTGCTTTTAAAAATTGTATCCGTTGCCATTTACCTGACAGCCTTCCTATCTGTCTGCCTTTTCGTCAACACGCAGATGCACAAATACGACTATTTCATCTATCTTTATGGCGATTCTACTGCTCCGGGCTCGAAGGCCTTGGTCAAGGTTCTGTCGCGTGACGGAGAACTTGTTTCGAATCCGACTGTCTATGTCAACGGCGTTAAGCAGTTTTCCTCGCTCATCGATCTGCGTCCCGACATGAAAGAAATAAAAATTGTTTTCGGTACGACAGAAGCCGTGTTTCCACTAAAATACAAAAATGTCACGGATTATCATTTTGTTCCGCAGAAAAAACTCCGTCCGACAAAACTGGAAGCTGAAAAAGCGAAAATCGTAAATGTCGGAAACAGAAAAATTTTCCTTCTTCCAGAAAATTTCAGAGCTGTTTCAGAGTTTGAAACGACCGTAGGTTTATACTGCACCGAAAACGACAAACCGTGCTCCGAAACTTCGATATTCCTTGACGGTTCACAGCAGGAACTGAAGAACGGATTTATGAAATTCACAACCGTTTTCGGAAAGGATCAGGGAGTCAACGTCTCGTTTGAAAACGGCGACAACGGCTACATTCCAGTTCCGTATCCCGGAAAAATGTTCAAGTTCTACAAAACGCAGAATTCGCTCACCCTTGCCTCTCTCAGTGACACCAGAAATGTTCATATCGACTGTTTCAACGATGGCAAATGGATAGGCACGGATATAGTTTCTGTCGGATACGAAGGACTGGTCCTGCCTGAACCCTACTCCAGATGCGACACGGTGCAGGCAAGCATGAATTCGGCTTCTCCCGGAACCATGTCCGCGGTTCTTTCAAGCGCGAAAAATCTTAATGGAAATATCGATGACCCCTACTTTACACAGTTATCGAAAGCTCTTCCGGAATTTTCGCCATCGGCGCAGAGATTTTTCGTCACTTCATACAACTCCTCTTTTTTTCAGCCTCTTTCAATGATTTTTTCAGGCGAAAAACTTGAAAAAGATTTCAATGCGGCACGCGAGAAAGAGCTTTCGGCATACCGCATAATGCTTATAATATCGTCGATCCTCGGTTTCGCCCTCTTCGCCTACATCATGTTCAAAAACATCAAAGTCGTTGAGGACGAAGACGGCGAAGTAATCTCAAACTCACTTGCTAAACAGCGGGTAATTGCAATCTGTGCGCTTGCGTTTTTTGCGCTTTTTATACTCGGTCTATTATATTTTCTTAACAATCTGGCGTAACGAATCATGGGAATAATCAGACAACTTTCGGAAACGATAATCAACAAGATCGCGGCCGGCGAAGTAGTTGAAAGACCTGCTTCGATAGTAAAAGAACTTATTGAAAACAGTCTCGATGCCGGGGCTAAAAATATCGAAATAGAAATTGAAAGCGGCGGCAAAAAACACATTTTAGTACGCGACGACGGCTGTGGAATGAGTGAAGACGACCTTTTCATGGCGCTTGAAAGCCACGCGACGAGCAAACTTACAAAAATCGAAGACCTGGAAGATCTCACCACAATGGGCTTTCGCGGCGAAGCTGTTCCTTCGATAGCCGCCGTAACAAAGTTTTCGATTGCAAGTGCGCAGAATAACGGTGACGGTTTTAAAATTCTCTCAAAAAACAATTCTGTCATCAAAAGCATGCCTGTTTCGATGCCTAAAGGAACCGAAATCGTCGCTGACGACATTTTCTTCAATATTTCTGCACGCAGAAAATTCCTGAAGGAAGAAAAAACCGAGTACAGCAAAATACGAGAACTGGTCACCAATTTTGCAGTGGCCTACTACAAAACCGCTTTTTCATTCAAAAGCGATTCAAGGATAGTATTCAGCTACCCGGCAGCCAATTCGCAGCTTGAAAGAATCTCTTCAGTATGGAGAATATCAAAAGAACTCATCGGCGTTGCGGAAGCATCGCATCAGGACACTGTTTCAATAAAGGCCTTTATCCCGAGTCCGCTTGAATCGGTTCCAAACCATTCTGTAATAACGGTAAACGGCAGAATTATTTCCGACCGCGCCGTAAATTCAGCGGTTTTCAGCACTTTCAGAGATGCTGTCGGGGGAGAATTCAAATCTCCGGTAATGCTTTTCATAAAAACAGATCCGCACTTTGTCGATGTAAATGTCCATCCCGCGAAATTAGAAGTACGCTTTCTCAATACTTCGCTTGTCACCTCGCTGATAAGAGAGGCTATACTCAAAGCCTTTCAATCCATCAGAAACGGCAAAAAAGAAGAAACAAAAACTGACCCCATGTCAGTACAAAACCTCTTTCCAGAGTATGTTTCGCGTAGTACAGAAGTGCAAACCACAACTGAAAACAGCACAAAACCCCTATACAATGCTGAGTCACACAATAACGACGGGCTCATTCATGGAAAAATTTCTGTAAAACCACCTTTCGATGCAGGTTTCGGCAGAATTTACGAACCCGACCGCAAAAATTACGACAAACCTTTTATCGTAAAGGAACACGAAACAGACTATACCCCCGCTAAACATACAATTGAAACCTCTGATCAGACTTACATTCCCGAACCGGAACACGGCAACCTTTTCGGCATGAAAATAAGGGACTACAAAAAAATCGGAGTTGTGTTCGGTGTATACCTCGTAATTGAAATGAAAGATAAAATCGTCTTTCTTGACCAGCACGCTGCTCACGAAAGAATAACTTACACCAGGCTGAAAAACGCGCTTGCACTTAACAACGGACTTTCGCAGGAACTGATTTCCCCGCTTTTGATACGGCTTTCCCCGACCGAGGCAGCAACTCTTGAAGAAAACAAAGACAAATTCAGAAAAGCAGGCTTTATAATTGATCTTTTCGACGAAAATTCGGCAACGTTGCGTGCTACTCCGGCACTCGGTTTCGAAACCGACTGGGAAAAAGTTGTAAAGGAGATTCTCGGTGAATTTTCAGAATACGCAGGCTCGCAGGAAATGGAACAGTTTTTTGTATCGCATTTGTCGCAAAAGGCCTGCAAAGCCTCGGTTAGACGCAACGATGTGCTTGCCGATGAGGAAATTGATTCACTTATTGACGCGGTCAACAAAAGTGATTTCATATCGTGTCCGCACGGTCGTCCGTTTTTCTTCATAATGACAAAAAACGAATTTGAGAAAAAAGTGCAGAGACGATGACGCTTATATTCATTTTAGGCCCGACAGCATCAGGAAAAACCAAACTTTCAGTTGAACTTGCAAAAAAAGTCAACGGGGAAATCATAGGCGCCGATTCAGTCCAAATATATAAAGATTTAGTTATCGGGTCAGCCGCACCTACCGAAGAAGAAATGCAGGAAATTCCGCATCACCTCATCGGAATACGCGATCTGAAAGACGAAATCAGCGCCGGAATCTACATAGAATCGGCTCTTCCGATAATCGACAAAATAGAAAAATCCGGCAAAACACCGATAGTTGTCGGCGGCACCAATTTTTATGTCGATGCTCTGATAAACGGCCTTTCGCCTGTTCCCGCGGCAGACGAAGAGACAATGAACACTTTTGAAGAGGAGTTCAGCCGTTTTTCAACTGAGGAACTTTTTGCAGAACTCCAACAAACAGATCCCGAATGGGCATCAAAAATATCTTCGCCGAACGACAGACAGCGGATAAAACGCGGGCTTTTCGTAGCGAAAACTACTGAAAAAACTCTCTCCGAATGGAACAGAATGGGGAGAATCAACGCTTACAAAGGAGATTTTCTCGCTCTTGGAATCGAAATGGAACGCGAAAAACTTTACGAAAGAATCAACCTCAGAACTCACATAATGCTTAAATCAGGACTTATCGATGAAGTCCGCGCAATTAACGGAAAAGGGTTCAGTTCCGAAAACTGCAAAGCCCTCGCGTCAATCGGCTACATCGAGACAGAACGCTATCTAAAAGGCAAAATCACATCAATCGAAGAACTTCAGGAGCTTATCGCGCAGAATACAAGACACCTTGCGAAAAGACAGCTGACATGGCTTAGAAACCGTGATTATGTTTTGTGGAAAAAACCTGAAGAAATCTTAGAGCTTAAATTCTGAAAAATTACTGAAGAGTCTTTTCGAGTTCGTAGAATACCGAGAGGTAAAGAGCGTTTGAAACCTGCCAGTCACGAACAACTGCGTAGTCCTTCTTGACATTGAGTTCATAGTTGAAAGCAACATATTTGTGAACATTAAAGTCAAGTCTGAAGCGGGTTTCGAACTGAAGAGCATCTTTCCATTTGAATTCATCTTCAGGATCAGCTTTGTAGTTCTCTTTCGTGTCATCCGGCATATAGAACGGCATAACTACTTTTGCCATAAGGTCATATGAAACTACTCTGTTCTTAAGGAAACCTTTGAGAGAAAGTCCAGCTTCGCCGCCGACTTCGTAAACATTGCTGAGTCCTTTGAAATCAAGTTCTTCGGTATCGCCATCGTCAGCAAGAACGAGGGTGTCACCGACAAAAACTTCTCTGCCTGCAAGACCGGCGTAGATTTCAAGGTTAGCATCTTCTCTTTCTACCGGACGAACAAAAATACCAGTTCCTTCAGTGAGGTAGAGAGGTTTGCCAGGTTCTGCAGTTTTGAATTTTCTCTTACCTTTTTCATTTCTTGTTTTGTCGCCTTTTACAAGATAGTCAGTATCTTCGTTACGATAGTCGTATCCCGGAAGGAAGTGGGTTTCGAGACCGGCTTTCAAATAGTAACCTGCAATCTTGTGGAACATAAGGTTGTAACGAAAATCAAACTTGAAAAGGTCGTTTGCGATTACCCATCCGTCGAATGCGGGAGTGTAGCTTACGCCCTCTTTCCAGTTGAGGTCGGTAAGAACTTCGTGGATTTCCTTTTTGTACTTGTAGTTAAAAACAATGTTTGCATCCGTCTGGAAGTAGTGGCCGTCAGTTTTTCCTGCAACGGAATGGTTGTGCATGTAGCTTGCCGAAAGCTGAGGTTTGAAATAGAAAAAGTGATGCGGATCAGCAACCGGAGCTTCTTCTGCCGGAGCATCGCATTTCGGGCAGTTGCAGTTGTCAGCCGGTGCTTCAGCGGTAGCGTCTGCTGCAGGAGCTTCTTCAGCCGGTGCTTCTTCTTTTGCAGGTTCTTCAGCCGGAGCTGCCTGCTCAGCCGGTGCTTCTTCTTTCGCGGGTTCTTCAGCCGGAGCTGCCTGCTCTGCAGGAGCTTCTTCTTTTGCGGGTTCTTCTGCCGGAGCTGCCTGTTCTGCTGCAGGAGCTTCTTCTGCAGGTGCAGCCTGTTCAGCGGCAGGCTGGTTTTCATCAGCAGCAGGAGCTTCTGCCGGAGCTTCCTGAGCTGTCAAAGAAACAAAAATAAAAATAAACGAAAGCATAAACATAAAGCGTTTCATCTTTTCCTCCTAAAAGAAAACAAAAAAATAACGGCGGAAATATACACAAAAAAAATATTTTTGCAAATTTTTTACTCAATTCTTTGCTAAATTTTGCAGATTTTTTATAAAGTTATGCGTAATTATATGAAATTTACACCGCACCACTCATAATCCACGTTCCTTTTTTGAGCCACTTTTCTGCGGCTGCGCGGATCATTTCGGGAGTGATGGAATTTATGATTTCAAGCTGGCGAAGGTAAGTACCCGCTTTTATTCCCAGAACTTCTTCTACCGCCATATTTTTCGCATAGAAGCTGCTGCTCTGGAGAACTTTCGCGAAGTTTGTGGCAAGGGTGTTTTTGGTTTCGTTCAGGCGTTCTTCGACAAGTTTTCCGCTTCTGATCTCATCGACCGCTTTCTCAAAAACTTCCTGGACCGCCTTGATCTTTTCGGGGCTTGTTATCGCTGCGAACATTTCGGCTCCGCCGACCGGAGTGTTCGTTCCATAAAAAGTGAAAGTGTAGACAAGGCCGCTTTTTTCCCTGAGTTCGGTGAAAAGAGGCGATCTTTCGCCGGTGAGATAACATTCAAGAAGCTGCATCGTCTCGAAATCCTTGTCGTAGTGCGTCGGGCCTCTGAAAATTTTCGTAATGTATGCCTGATCTTTGCCTTTAAGCGGGATCTTTATCGTTTTTCCGCTCAGAGGTTTGGTGATACGCGCCGGGAATGCAAGCTGGCTTTTCCCTGATTTGAAGCCTGAAAGCAGACTTTTTGCCGTTTCCGTGTCGGCGGCACCCGCGATAGAGATCGCAAAATCGTTTTTCTCCATAAAAATATCGCGGACTTTTCTTGCATCTTCAAGCGTCATCTTGGAAATCGCTTCTTCGGTTCCGTCTGACGGATACTCCCACGGCGTTCCGGCGAAAAGCTCTTTGCAGGCCGCTGTTTTGATGTGATATCCCGGATATTCCTTCATCATCGAGATATTTGAAAGGGCGTTCAAGCGCTCTTTTTCAAAGTCGTCCTCTTTGATTTTGTTGTTGAAAAATCTTTCGATGATTCCCGTAGCTTCCTCGGTGAAGCTGTCGCGCGCCGTCCATTCGAGCCCTGCGTAGGAATTGCTGTTGAGGGGTTTTATCTTTATTCCGAATTTGTCGAGAAAGCTGTTGGTCTCGTCGAAACTCATGCCGTCGGCAGATGCGAAAATCGAAGAGACTGCGAGTTTGAAAGAGCCGGGAAGCCCTTTCAGATCCATAGCAGCGCCACCTTTTTTGAGGATGCAGCCGCTGATGAAAGGAGAAGCGTCAAGCTTTTTGACGAAGCACTTTGTCCTGCCGTTTTTAATGATTTCGCGCTCTTTGTTTTTGTCATCGCCTTTTTTTGCCGGGAATTCGAACGAATTTATGTCGAAAGTGCATCGCGGCGACTTCATGAAGCCTGTAAAAACCTTGTCGAAACCAAGCCATTCACGCTTGAAAGTGTTCAGATCCTCGGCTGTGAGATGGAAAAGTTCGTAAAAATAGTCTCTGTCGAGCTTTTCCGCGTCTTTGAAGAGAAGATAGCTTTTTCCCATGATCGCAGGGGTGTTTCCGAGCCCTTCCGAATTGAAAAATTCCTTGCTGAGGAGCACTTCGCGCGCTTTTGCGACCTGGCTCTGCGTGAAAACGAGGCCGTTCCAGATCTCAGCCCATTTTTCGAGACGGCGCTTTATGTTTGAAGCCGGCATCGCGAAAAGCTGAACGTAGGAAGAGCTCTGAACGCCGCATTCCACCGCCTCGACATAAGAATCGAAGATATTGCTTTCATAGACAAGGCTGTTGTAGAGAACACCGCTATCCATCCCGTAAGTTATCGAGCTGATGAGGTTCATCACCGCCTCGGTTTTTCCTGTCTGCGACGGGAGTTTCCACCCTGCGGCGAAGTAGCATTTATTCTGTTTGTGGCTTGTTTCGAACCGTTTTTCTCCTTTCCACGGAGTGAGTTTTCCCTTTTTCCACTCAGGGTTCACATCGAGTTTCATCGAGGGTTTTCCGTCGTAGCCGCCTGCGATAACAAGATAAGGTGCATTGAAAACGCGGTTCTTCCAGAAGTCCGCGATCTCTTTTTTCGTAGCCTTTCCGACTGTGCTTTCTTCGCCTAAAATCTTCTGCCCGTAAATGTGAGAGCTGTAAAGGTTGTGCATCAGGTTTTCATGCAGAGAATCGGTCGGGTTGTCGTCATACATCGCCATTTCCTCGAGAACGACTTTTCTCTCCTCGTTGAAATCGGCATCGCTGATAGTCAGAAAACTTTCGGCAAAAAGCTTTTCCATAAACGCAAGAACTTTGAGCGCGTATTTGCTCTGGATCGAAATTTCGAACGCAATCACATCGTTTGAAGTGTAGGCGTTGCTGCTTCCGCCGAGTTCCGAAACGAACTCGAAAATCGACTTTCCCTTGAACTTGAGCTTGAACGCAAGATGCTCGCAGAAATGGGCGAAGCCAAGCGTTTTATCGTCTTCGAGCGAACTTCCGCCCGGAAAACAGAGAGTGATCTCAGTGTATGAAAAATCCTTTTTATACTCAATCACAGGAATTTTTTGAATCATTTCAACTCCTTGAAATATTTGGTGTTTTTTATTTTTTAGAAATCCGTTACTTCGAATCCGGCAGGTATATTGGCTTTGAAATCCTTTTTGTCGAGAGCAGGATTGCGTTTGATGTCGCTGAAAGTGAACTGGGTCATGTTTTTCATCAGGTCGATGATGATGACACTGTCGATCTCATTGTTTATCGCGGTTATGAAAATGTATTTTACCTGCTGATTCGGCGTTTTCGGGGTGAGTTTGAGCATTTTCGAGCC
>DBYV01000050.1:9387-38803 GCA_002310995.1 bacterium UBP6_UBA1177
ATGATCGAGGTTTTTTCGGAATCGACGATGATCTGCTCGACCATTTTTCCGCCCATGAGAGCGTCCATTCTGATGTCCGACGGAGCTATGAACATCACAGTTCCGTTGTCGTGGCTCTTTTTTCCGGTCGCGTTCTGCGTCGTGACGCGGTCAAATTTTGCGGAAAAACTTTTGAGATTGTTATACTGACCTAAAATCGCTGCCGCGATACTTTCGCCGTCATTTTTCGGCGCATCGGCTGCAAAAAGCGGTGAAAACGCGAAAAGCAGAACAAAAAGAATTTTCACAAATTTCATTGTATCCTCCTGTTATTTATAAACTTTTTCAACTTCGTCCTTGAGCATATTATATTCAACGAATCTGCGCGTCAGAGCCGAAAAACCGAAAAATCTCATCGGCGCAGGACTTTCGATTTCAGTCATCACGTCCGCCGAAGCAAAGCCTACGAACGGAATTCCCTGACCCAGCGTAAAATAGAAAGAGGTCTCCGGTTCAGTTTCAAAATTGTCATCCGAACGGCGTATCGCAACTGAAACGTAATCATCCTCGAAGGAAAAAGAATCTTCCGAATCTCCGCTCCCGAGTTCCGTGGCGTTTCCGACAAAAGTCGTTTCTCCCAATGCTTCGCGCACAACAGTGTAGGTGCCTTTCGTGAACGAGCCTCCTTCATTCAGACCTTCGTAAATAAATCTGTAAGTCACAGGCGAAGGCAAACCGCGCGCAACTTCGATTTTATCGACAAAAGGAGCATTATCGTAGGTGGTTTCGCTGTTTTTCGGAAATAAAGAATGGCTTGCAGCAAGATACGGGCGCATCTCTAGTTCGTAAGTCGATGCCGCTTTCGCGTCAAAAGGCTCTACAAGCCAGCTTGAAGCGGCAAAATCATAGGCTCTGACATATCCGTTCTTCATCCCTATCCAGATTATGTCACCACTCTCAGCGTCAACGGTTTCCCATGAAGACGATACTGCAATATTCGCTTCCGAAAGAGCATCCTTTTCTTCGTCAGAAAGACCTTTTTTGAAAACCTGAATTTTTTCCGACAGAACTTCGCCTGCAAATTTCCTGTATTTGTAACCGGAACTGTACGGAAAGACATTTACTGCCGAAATATCGAAACCATTAGGGGTTTCAAGAGTGTTCAAAGAATTAAGGTCGGCATCAAATATTTCAAGTTTGTTATCTTTAAAAAATGCGAGTTTTCCGCCGTAAAGCCTGACCATACGCCCTTCCTTGTAATCATCAAGAACCGCGACTTCCTCAGGTTCCAGATCGGTGCCGGTTTTGTAAACCGTACCGGTCAGATCGTCAAAAAGGTAGACTTGTCTGCCTATAACGGCAATTTCGGCAACAGGGAAATCGATCTCTTTCCAGCTGCCGTTTCCTTCGATATCTACAAATCCCAGGTAGTAAGCCGCAAAATCGGAACCCGAAAAGAAAAAGCCTTCATCCGTGTAACTTTTCACAATTTCGGGATAAAAATCGAGAAGAAAACTGCGGTTGAAATCCTTATCGTGCCCCATTCCGTTGTCGAATTTTCTGAAAACGATCCTTCCTTTGTGGTCCGCCAGATGCAACTCTTCTTTTTTGTTGTCTTTCCAGTGGTCGGCAATAACGCGTCCGCTTGACGCAACAGCGACAACCGCTTCTCCGTTGACGACAATTTTGTCTATAGAAGCAGCTGTTCCGCCGACATATATAGCGCGTTTTTTATCGCGCTTATCTTTAAGACCCTGGTCGATTTTTTTCTCACAGCCGCTGATTTTCCTTATTCTGGCACCATATTTCACTGTGTTGTCAACAACAAAAGCGGTGTAAGAACTTCTGCCGTTTTTACAAACCGTGCCGCTGACAGTCGTGTATGCCGCAGGACCTTCAAAAATATAGTTAGGACCGCTCGAATTGCACGAAACAGCCGTCATAAAAAGTGCAAAAACCGTGAATAATCCGCACGCAAATCTCATTCGAGAACTCCGATTTTTTTAATGACTTCTTCCGACATAAGATCTATCGAGTAAAGATATGCCCTGTCGTTCTGGAAGCATGAAACAAACAGATAACCAGTTGTATTCCCAGTACTTTTTGCATAAAGCTGATAAGGTTTGCAATCCTTTTTGTCATCCCTGTAGGATATTGTGTCCCTAATCGAATTTCTTGCCGAGTCGATTACGAAAACTTTCTCGTCATTAGGAGCCGAAACAAAAATCAGATCCCCTATCCGCTGTGTCGTTTTGCTTTCTTCCTCTTCTTCAACTGCATCGCTGTCGTCAGCCGATTCCTCCTCATCTTCCGCAACATCACTGTCATCAGAAGTCTCGTCTTCATCTGCTGCTGCATCTCTGTCATCGGCAGCCTCGCCGTCGTCATCTTCTTCATCACCATTATCTGCCACTTCGGAACTGTACGGAAGCACTGCCATTTCCCCCAAATTTCCTCTTACAGTAAGAGTTTTCACGATTTTGAGGGTTTTGTCTTCAATTTTGAAAGTGACAATTTGCGGCGCGGTATCTTCATCGTATGAATAGTCGTAGGTGTTTTCGTTGTAACTGTTCTGAAAAACGGCGTAAAAAAGCTCTCCGTCACCCGACTGTTTGAGCGAACGGACATCAAAACCTTTAGTTGGCAAATCTATCGGAAGTTCTTTTACAGCGACCACGAAATCTTCTAGAGTCTCCTTCGCCTCGATAAGCGAAATGTTGCCCGAACTTCTGTGCGAAGCGAGGAAATAACCCGAATTCTTGTCGTAAAGTATCTCTGTCACGCCGTATTTGAGTTTTGAAGTCTTTATTACTTTCCAATCCGCAACATCTACGACAGAAAGCTCGCCGTTGAGGATATGAGTAACCAGAAGTTTAGACTCGTCTTCGTTCAGCACCAGAGCATATGGCTCTTTTTTTGTTTTCAGTATATCAGGATAATCACCTTTCGTACCTTCTTCGTATTGCAACCTGTAAGAGCCTGATTTTCCTGCTATTTTAGCCTTGATAACACCATGTTTATCTCGTGTCGTGACAAAAATATCCTTCTCATCAGACGAAACAGCCATTTTCCCAGCAATTGAAGGAATAAGAAGGGAATTTTTGAAGACAAAATCACCCTCTTCGTCTATCTCCATAAGAACCATCTCGCCGAAATCATATTTGCGGTTCATATTGCTGCTGAGGTAAATAAAACTTTTTCCGTCGTTGAAAAAGTAAAAATCGGTAATACGGTTCACTACATCGTCTGGCGGATAGATGAGCTTCGTATCGGAATCGCATGACAGAAAAACTGCGGCAAAAGCCGTAAGAAGCAGAAAGCGAAAAAGTTTCGACATAAATATCTCCTTATTTGTATACACCGCGCTGATTTTCCGGAAGAAGTGCAGCGACTTTTTTTCCAAGATTATCCATAAAAGCCTGCTTCAGCCCTTGAGTTTCGCCAATTTCATCAATAATATCAGAAACATAATCCGCTTTACCGACACATATTTTTATATCTGCCGGATGAAGAACACCCTGCGAAACAGGAAGAAGTTTTTCTCCGCCGCGTATAGAAACCGGCTGAACGAGAACATTTTCGTCAGTGTCAATCATTCTGTAAACACCAGAAAGAAAGTGATCCATGCTTCCATCGCGGCTTCTTTTGCCTTCTGGGAAAACAAGAAACATCTTGACCCGCTCCCTGATATCCTCAGCAACTTTGGCAGCAGCTCTGGCTATCACACGTATCGGATAAGCTACAGGAACAGTAGCCACTGTCTGCGACTGGGCAATAAGCAGTGAATCGAAGTGCATGCTCGCGAATTTTCTGACAGGATGTGAAAAAACCTTAGGACCGGCAATGACTGCGAGTTTTCCGGCAAGACCGGCTTTACTGAAGTTGTCGTCAAAAGCCGCAGCAAAAATATTGGCATCTGAGTAGCTGACGTGATTTGCAACGAAAACAAGCCTGTCGGCCTTTCCTTCAGCAAGCAATTTCAGAGCTGCATCAAGATTTTCCGAGCCATGAATATCGAATTTAAGCATTATGCTGAGCACTAATTTCATGATATTACGAACAAATTCGGAACCTTCCGAATAACCCCAGTCCGCGCCTGCGACTTCGTATTTTCCAAGGAATTCCGAAACGGCGCTGTCAGGCTGTGAATCGACAAAATCCCTGACAACAGGAACAAGGTCGGCCGGAAGCGCATCTTCCCAGCCTTTAAGCAATTTATAAAGCACTTCTTTTTCTTCTGACATCAGATTCTCCATGTCAATAAATCAAAACCGCGATTTTTATATTAAGCACGTTTAAAAATCAAGTAATGTCGCCTTTGTCTTCGTGATTGCGCCGGTTTTTCGCCGGAGCACACAATTTTTGTCGAAAAACAGGAATTTTTTTTTAACATGACTATAATTTTCCGTTTTTTGATGTTTTACAATCATTTCGGAGGGAAAAATGAACAACAAAATTCAGGCAGTTCTTGATTTATTTGCAGAACTCAACAAAGTTCCGAGACAGAGCAAACACGAAGAAAAAATCAGCGCATGGCTTGTTGAATGGGCTGAAAAGCACGGTCTCAAAGCTGAAAGAGACGAGTCGATGAACGTTCTCATCAAAGCTCCGGCAACTCCCGGATATGAAGACAAACCGACAGTCGTCATCCAGGGTCACATGGACATGGTCTGCGAGAAAATCGCGGGCAGCAGCCACGATTTCAGCAAAGATCCGATCAAATGCATCGTTGACGGCGAATGGCTGAAGGCTGACGGCACGACGCTCGGAGCTGACGACGGTATCGCACTTGCAATGGGACTTCTTCTTGCAACTGATCCTGACGTCATTCATCCGCCGCTTGAACTTCTCTTCACAATCGACGAAGAAACAGGTCTTACCGGCGCAAACACACTTAAACCCGGCTGGCTTAGCGGCAAAATCCTCCTCAACATCGACACCGAGGACGAAGGCGTTTTCACAATTGGCTGCGCAGGCGGAAGAGACACCAAAATCGAACTTGAATGCTCTTCAACAGCTGTTCCGGCAGACGACAAAGTCTATGAAATCAGAGTATGGGGACTTTCCGGCGGCCACAGCGGCGTTGACATCAACCTTCCGAGAGGAAACTCCAACATCATAGTAGCAAGGCTTCTTGACGAAGCAGCAAGAAACGCAGCGACAAAACTTATCCACATCGAAGGCGGCAGCGCGCATAACGCGATCCCGCGTGAAACCAAGGCTATCATCTCGACAGACAAGGATATCGCAGCTGTTCTCGGAACTCTCCGCGAAAAAATAATCGGCGAAATCGGCTATGCTGAACCCGGAATGAAAATCGACATCAATCCTGTCGCAAACATTTACCGCAACGAAATCAATCCTGAAGACACGAAAAAGCTCATCGGAATAATGATGGCTATGCCTCACGGTGTCGCAGCTATGAGCAAGGATATCGAAGGTCTTCCCGAAACATCGAACAACTTCGCGACAATCAAAATGAGCGAAGCAAGAGGACTGATCTCGGATAAAAAACTGGTTTCGATACTTTCAAGCCAGAGAAGCTCGGTTGAAAGCAGACTTGACTGGATTTCAAGAAAAATCGAAGCAATCGCAGTTGCAGCAGGTGCAAAGACGGCGACAAGCGACGGTTATCCGAGCTGGGAACCGAATCTGGAGAGCGAACTCAACAAAAAATGTGTCGAAATCTACAAAAAACTTTTTGGCAACGAACCGAAAGTCGAAATTATCCACGCCGGCCTTGAATGTGGAATCATCGGCTCGAAGAACGAAGGAATGGACATGGTTTCATTCGGCCCGACCATTAAAAATCCGCACACTCCAGACGAAAGACTTGAAATCGCAACTGTCGGAAAAGTCTGGGATTTCTGCGTAGAACTTCTTAAAGAACTCAGCAAATAGAACAGGAGGGAAAAATGAAAAAAAGCTTGGTTATTCTGACAGTTATTGCCGGTATTTTCTTCGCTTCGTGCGGAAGCCAGCCGGCAAAAGACGAAGAGCCTGCAAAACAGTCGGAGACTCCGGCTCAAGAACAGGCTGCGCAGCCCGAACAGGCTGAAGCAAAAGCTCCCGATTTCGGTGAAAAGGGAAACGCTTTCTACAAGCACTGTGCTGATGAATTTGCAGCTGTAAAAGCTATCATCGCTGACATCAAGGCAAATCCGGCAGAAAGAAAACCCATCGAAAAGCTTCAGCTTTTCAACAATTTCGAAATCAAAATCGAAGACGCTTGGGGAAAAATCGAAATTTATCAGATGAATCACCCCGACAAAGGAATGAGAGATGCGGCAATGGCTGCTGAAAGCGAACTTATGGCGATCCTTTCGGAAATCAACCTTGACGCAGATCTTTACAAAGTCATGGCTGCGATCCCGGCTGACGATCCGTCATTCGACGATGAAGACAAACACTTCCTCAAAGATGTCATTGACGATTTCAAACGTTCGGGTGTTGACAAAGACGAGAAAACACGTGAAGAGATCAAAAAAGTCAATGCTGAACTCGTTGCAATCGCTCAGCAGTTCAATGCAAACATCGCAAGCGACAGAAAGAGCATCAAAGTCACTCCTGAAAGACTCAAAGGGCTTCCCGAGGACTTTATCAACGGTCATGCGAAAGACGAAAACGGCATGATCACTCTGACCAGCGATTATCCTGATTACTTCCCGGTAATGGAATCGGCTGACGACGAAACTCTGAGAAAAGAGATGTATTTCATGGCTCAGACAGTCGCTTATCCTTCAAACGAAGAGGTTTTCGACAAACTTTTAAGAGCAAGAAAAAAACTTGCAAACCTTCTTGGTTACAAAAACTGGCCTGAATATTCCCAGGCTAAACTTATGATCGGAAACCCGGAAAACGCAGAAAATTTTGTTAAGAAAATCGCTGCAATATCAATGCCTTACGCTAAAAAAGAGGCGGAGATCCTTCTTGCGAAGAAAAAACAGCTCACAGGCAAGGACGATGTCGAAGTCGAGCCGTGGGACAGATTCTACATTCCGCGTCTCGTCAGAATGGAAAAGTTCAGCTACGATCCTGAAACAGTCAGACCCTACTTTGAGATCCAGAAAGTTTTGAACGGAATTTTCACAGTAAATTCAAAGATTTTCGGTCTTGAGTTCAAACAGATCAAACGTGACGACGTATGGCACGAAAGCATTCTTTCTTATGATGTTTATTCCGACGGCAAACAGATCGGAACATTCGACCTTGACCTTTATCCGCGTGAAAACAAATACAAACATTTCGCAATGTTCACGAACCAGCAGGGAATCAAAGGAAGACTTCCGAGAATGGCTATCGTCGGCAACTTCCCGACACCGGTAAACGGCAAGGCTTATGTCGGTCACGACAGCGTCCAGACCCTTTTCCATGAGTTCGGACACCTTATCCACGGAATTCTTGCAAGCGAACACAAATATATCCGTTTCGCAGGAACCAACTGCCAGAGAGACTTCGTCGAAACTCCGTCGCAGTTCATGGAAGAATATGTCTGGGATGCTCCGATCCTTCAGCTCTGGGCAACCAACGACGCAGGCGAGCCGATCCCGGCTGAACTTGTAGAAAAAATGAAAAAATCAGATGAATTCGGCAAAGGTCTCCACACTTCGAGACAGCTTTACCTCGCTATCCTTTCGCTTGAAGTTTACCTTCAGGATCCCGATGCAGAAGGTTTCAATCACCATGCTTTCGAAAAGAAGACCGAAAGAGAGTTCTCACCGTGGAAAACCTACGAAGAGACTCATCAGATCGAGAATTTCGGACACCTGGAAGGATACAGCTCGAACTACTACACATACATGTGGTCGCTCTCGGTTGCAAAAGATTTCTACGGCTACATCCAGCAGAACGGCGGTCTCATGAACCCCGAAATCATGGGCAGATACAGAGATCAGGTTCTCAAAGCAGGCGGCGCGAAAGACGGTATGCAGATGGTCCGCGATTTCCTCGGCAGAGAGCTTTCGTTTGAAGAGTTCGAAAAGTGGCTCAACAACTAAGTTTTCAGTAAATCTTTAATGATTTCACAAGTTTATTCTCCGGCAAAAATCAATATTTTCTTAAAGATCGAAGGGCGCGAAAGTGAGAGCGGAATGCACTTCATCAACTCTCTTTTCGCCCCGATCGACCTTTTTGACACGATCGACATTGCAGAAAGCGGCTCGTTTTCGGTAGTCACGGAAGGAATTTCCGAAAATATCCCGACCGAAAAAAACATAATTTTCAAGGCTTATTCCGCTTTGCAGAGTTATGTCGGGAAAGAACTTCCGAAATTTGAGGTCATCATCAGAAAAACGATCCCGAGCGGAGCCGGTCTCGGCGGCGGAAGCAGCAATGCGGCGGCATTTCTGAAGTTTCTGAACGAATACTGCAAGCTTAATTTAAGTTTGACTCAACTCGTTGAAATCGCTTCAAAAGTCGGAAGCGACGTTCCGTTTTTTATCCTCGGAAAACCGGCAATAGTTTCGGGAACCGGTGACAAAATAGAGACAGTCGAACTCCCCGAAAGCGGAAAGTTTTTCGTTCTCGTAAACCCCGAAATCCACGTCGACACAAAACTCGCCTACTCTCTTTTTGACAAAACTTACCCCGACTGTGGCACTTCAAACCGCGTTCCGGAAAATTTCTCATGGAAAAAAGAGCATATCTTCAATGATTTCGAAGAGATAGTCTTCGCAGAATTTCCCGGAATCGCGAAAGTCAAAACCGAACTTGAACTTGCGGGAGCATCCAAAGTTTTCATGTCGGGAAGCGGTTCAACACTTATCGCAATGACAAAAAGCGAAGAAACCGCTCAGAAAATCGTTGCAGAGTTTTCAAAAAGGTTTAAGACCGTGAGAAGAATTACGACAACAACTTGCAAATAACGCAAAATTTCCTCGCAAAACCACGCAGTTTTTCACATTTTTGTGCTTGTAACTTTCCTGAAATTAAACATTTCCATCGCATCTACATCGAGTGCACGGGCAAGTTTTTCGACATTCACGATGCTGATATTTCTGATCCCGCGCTCCACTTCCGAGAGGTATGTTCGGTGAATTCCGGTGGCTGCCATAAGCTCTTCCTGACTGATGTTGCGAGCTTTTCTGAGCTCTCTTAGGCGAAGCCCGAACTTTATTTTGATATCGCACTCTTCCATAGCGGAAAAAGATAAAAGATGCATGATTTAAGTCTACATGAAATAAGTGACATTTTCTTGATTTTTCAAATTTTGTATGATATAAGTGACAATGTCAGCTGGCTTTTGTATCTTTTTTATTGTTTTTATTAACTTTTTTTAAGGAGAAAAAAATGGAAGCTATCGCAACAGTAAAAAAACAGGGCGATTCGTATGTTATCTACAATGCGGCAGGAGCTCCTATTGGAGCAATCGGTGTATTTTCACACCAGACACTAGCAGGATATACTTCTGACACGGTATCTATTTATGACAAAAATAGCAATACTACTTTCTTGTATAATTGTTATGGAAATCTGAAAGGGCAGTGTTAAAGAACCAACAATTCAGGGCTGAGTTTTGACTCAGCTCGCATTTAAGGAGATAAAATGAGTCAGAACACTGAAGATTTCAACACCAATCCTGTTGAACGCGAACACCGAAGCATCGGGCAGAATTTATGGATAATATTTAAATTCATAATTTTCACGCTGATAAAAATGATTCTCGTTGCTCTTGCAGCCGCAGCATGGTTCATCGCCCTTTTCGGCGTAATTATCAAAACGATGGGGAAATATCAAAATACATTTTCCTATATCAAAGATGAACACCACATAGTTTATCATTTCGGCAACCTCCTATCAGCACCGTTTCTTTTTCTGGTAAAATTTTTCAACTCTTATCTCCGCGCGTATTTGTGGCCGGCTGTCGGAGGATTGGCTATTTTAATAGCGATTTTCGTCCTTTTATAGGTCATTTTTAATTTTCCATCCCTCGAATTAAAGACATTTGGACCTCAACAACACCTGATTTTTTCCCATTGCTCAGCTCTCAAACATGATTGCACGGTATAATTTTTGTGTCATAAAAACAGGATATTGAATGGAATACCCTTTAGATGACAAACTGCTGCGGGTTGCGGAGTGACTGCTTCGGAAAGCTCAAGGAACGATGATTAAGTGTTTGATTCTCTTGATAATTTCTCGTTCCATGAACAGAACTTAATCTAGCAACTTTTTCAATTCTTCAATGGTTTGTTCGTAGGAAATATCTTTCGCATACTGAAATTGTTTCCGGTATTTTTCCCACATTTCTTTCAATTCGCTGCTTTCACCTATATTCTCAAGAATATGTGGGATTTCATTGATTATTCCGGCAGTTCCGCGATGTTCCGAAGTCGCTTTCAAGGCTTCCTTGAAAATACTTTTGTCGTATTTTTTTGTCGTGCACAAAATGTAGACATCATAAAAATCACGAGGTCGTGTATTCAAAATTCCGCGTGACAAAATACTTTCAGTCTTTTCGGCAAGAATCGTCTCGATATTGTAACCCCAGAGCGGAATCCGCAAATCGGTGTCGAAAATTCCCGAAACTTCGCATTTCATCGCTTGCGGAGTTATTATGTCGCCCGTGGAAATATCAATGGAAAGCGGCGTTTTGATTGATTCAAAAACAGCGTCAAGGCGGACTCTGTAGCCGCCGTATTTGTCGTCTTTTCTGATCGGCGCGACAGAAACAAAACTGAAATGGACACCATCCGAAACCGTAACATTGCAAATTTTATCAATAATTTCCGAGATATTTTCTTCTGTGAGAGTCACTCCCCTTACCGTTGTGTCAAGATCCATTGTCGAGCGGGTCTGCAATCCGACAAGCACGGAAATCAGAATTCCGCCTTTTATAACGAACTTGTCACGGTATTCCGAAATCGAAAGGCGTTCCAGAAAACGCTCAAACATATAGTTTTGCAGAACAACCTGCGAAGGCAGGCTGCATTTTTTCGCATAATTATTGATTTTTGCTTTAAAACTTCTCGCAGCTGAGCTTTCCGTCACAACAAAACCTCCAGATATCTTTTAACTTCCGAAAAAACTTTGAATTTCTGCGCATATTCAGCAAGCAGGTTCAAATCTTTCTGCTCAGATGCAGCATAATTTTTCATAGCTCCGGCAATAGTTTCTTCATCCAGCCTGCTTCTTGAACGAAGAATGTCGCAAATAGTCCGTTCTGCATTGTAACAGCGCACTTCGTTGCCCATGCTCGTTTTTCTTTCGGTTAGCCCCAAAGCGAACAGATCCGATTTTACATAAAAGCAAACACATTCGTTTTTTATAGAATTAGGGAGATAGAAGTCGCTCGGAATCGTAACATGATGGATAAAGGGCGTTCTCTCGGCGATTCCGTTCAAAAAAAGTGCCGAACCGTGGCTAAAAACTATCTTTGAAGAGCGGAGCATCAGCGTGTACATATCGTCATGCACAGAATCAGGAAGAATATAAACCCCTTGCCGGACTCTGAGCAATGTTCCTGATTTTACATATTCCGAAAGCAAAGCTCTCGAAAAACCAAGTTTCTCGACATTTTCAGTGGTAATAATGCCGTTATTTCTTGCTGCTTCTTCCAACAAACTTTTGTTCAACTTCATAAAAGCCTCAATTCTTAACAAACAACAAGAAATTATGTGTAATATCAGTTTGAAAGTCAAGAAATTTGCTCGTATTTTAATCAATTCTTTCATATTTTGAGAATAGAACAAAAAATCATACGATATTAAATTATATTTTGCAAAATATTTGTCAACAAAAAATCTAATATTTCCATAGAAAAACATCGTTCAAAAAAAATCCGCTATATTTTTTACATTTGCAGATTTGCCATGTAAGCGATTGATTTATTTAAGATTTTTGATCTTTAGAAATTCATGCAGTTCTTGTATTCAAGGAAAGGTTCGACCCACTCTGTGTTTTCGAGTTCATTTTCCTCGAAGAAGTGAAGGAATGCTTTGATGATCGAGAAATCCATGCTGATAAGGGCATTGGAGAAACCGTCTTTGATGAGATCTTCCCATTTTTCGTGGTTCATCATCCTGATTTTTCCAAGCAGGAACATAATCTTTGATTTGAAGTATGAAGCATCAAATTTTTCAGCATAGTTGAGAGCTTCTTCCAGGATTTCGGTAGCCTGAGGATAGTTTTTGAGCATTATGCAGATTTCGGAAAGTTTGCATGCGCTTCTGATGTAGAGGATATAAATGAATTCTGCCGGACGGACCCCTTTGCCGTCGGATTTTACAATAACGTCACGAAGAAGTTTATAACCGCGGACCGCAAAAGTGTTAGCCTCGAGATGATTACCGTTATCAATAAGGATATCCGTAGTTTTGTCTATAAGGCGGAACTCGTCTTCGTAGCAGCCGGAGATGTGGAATTTTTTGATTATATCGGCTACAGCGGTGAAATTGATGTTCTTTTCATCCAAAAGCAGAAGTTCCGATTTAGCAAGCAGTTCAAGGTGATAGTCAAAATGCTGTTTTGCATAAGTCAGCAGCTTCTCCCAGAAAATCTTAGCCCACTGCGGTTCGACGATACGCCACAGACGCGCATTTTTGATTTCAGGAAGAATTCTGAAATCGTCTTCTGTATCGTCCGCTTCAAAAGAAGAGATTATTGTCTGATAACTTCTCTGCGCTATCTCGAAGAATCCGAGTTTTTCCATATATGCAGCGGAAGAGAACAGGAACGAATTCATTTTCTTGTCGACTATGCCGCCCAAATTAATATAGCTCAAAAGAAGCCAGTGTCTGTTTATGGAAGCAATTTCAGACTGCGAAGCAGCAAGTTTGTCAACTGTATTGCGATAAAAATTACGCTCTGACTTGCCGATTTTGATCATCTTTTTGAGAGCATTCATTATTGCTCTCGAAGCAAATCTTACCGAATCTCCGTCCGAAACGAGATAACCTTTCTTTACAAGTTCATCGACACATGCCGATCCTGTTGTTGAAACAAGCGAGAAGAATTCTCTCGGAACAGAGTAAAGGTTAAGGAGCGTTATTTCCTTCAATGTGAGGAGTAAATCTTCCGAAAGCAAAGCTATTCGCTTACTTATCAGTTCTTCGATATCGGCCGGGCACACAAAATCATCCGGCAGTTTTGCAAAACGCCAGCTTCCCTTCATTTCAAAAATCAAGCCAAGATCCTTAAGATATTCCGTCAACTGTATTGTAAAAAGCATATTTCCTTCAGCCTTTTCGCGAAGCAGTTTTTCCATATCGGCCGGAATTCTTCTCGCACCCAAAGTTGAAAAAATTGCCTCAGCAAGTCTTTCTTCGCCGAAACCGCTGAAATCATAGATATTTTCTTGTTTTGCATTTACAAGGACCGTGGCTTCAGGATCAACAATGCAGACAACAGCCAGCGGCGTATAGTCAAAAACAGACTCCAGATTAGACAGAAACTTCACAGTCCTGACATTCAAAGCGTTTGCGTTGTTAACAACCCAGAGAACAGGTTTGTTGCGGCTAAGACAATAGAGAACGTATGCAAGAAGATACTCCATATCATGTTTCGGGAGTTTTGCCTTAAGAGGCGCGAAATTAAGGCACATTAAAGCCGTAAGACACTCTTTTTTTCCGTCAGGGAGGGCATCTCCGAAGAGAGAATCAAACTTTTCCGCGACCTTTGAAGCATCGTCGGAAGAAATCTTCATCAGTTTTTTGATGAGATTGATAAAAATCATAAAATCAAAATCAAAAATATTCGCATCGCTTGCAACAACTCTGAAAGTCTGGTTTCCAGCGCTTTCATTTTTGTCGGCAAAAGCCCTGACACTGTTGAAAAAACGGCTTTTTCCGATGCCTGACTGACCGCGCAGAAAAAAAGCTCCACCTTTGCATATTTTGAAATTCTGCTCTATTTTGCGAAGCATTGGCAAACACGACTCTTCAAATTCCGGCGTTATCGTATCGCCTATCAGTTCATCAAAAGAAACATCGTAAGTTTCATGCACCTGTCGTGGATGAAGTTTATAGGTTTCCGCATTTTTCATCAGAATCCCGCTTGAGACAGCCGATGCTGCTGCTGACTCTATTTTCAGTTGTTCTGATATTTCGCCTGGTTGTTCAAGCACTTCCGGTTGTACAGACGGTGATTCGGCAGAATCAATTTCAAGCGTAAGTTCCGCCGCACTATCCGATTCTCCTGGAATCTGAATCGGATGATCATGATCATTCTGATCTTCAGGCTGTTCCTGAACGACCTCAAACAGTTCCTGCGGTTCCTCCTTTTCGCGTTTACCCGAAACTTCGGCAACATCAAGTACAACTTCTTTTGTCAAAGAGGTGAGTTCGGCAAAAAGAGCATCAAAACTGTCATCTGATTTCTTAGGTTTTTCGCTTTTTTTGGACTCTTTTATAATTTCTTTTGCAGAAGATTCCCATTTTGTTATGAAATCCGTAGCAGACTTCTCATTTTCAATGGATTCCATTGTCCTTCTGTATGCTCGAGGCTCTGTATTGCGTTTGCGCTGTTCGGCTACCTTTTTTTCAAAATCGAGTTCAAGCCCGTCATCTTCTTTTTTTGCCGGTTCGTCATCCATCTTTATTTCGATTGTAACACGCGGTTTTCTTTCCGGAGGCTGCTCTGTCTCGACTTTGAGTGTTTTTTCGCCAGGATTTTCCTCAGGCGCCGCCTCGATACCTAGGTCTATTTCGAGAAAATCTTCTTTTTCTTTGCGTGCCGTATTGCTTTCTGCTGAGGAAACACCGCGCGGAACCCCGTCGTCGAAATCCATTTTTATTCCGTCGTCTTCAGGCTGTTCCGATGCGGCCGGCGCCGCATTTTCAGCCTTCCGCAGAGGAAGATCTTCAAGTTTTCCGCCGCACGACATGCAGAACTTTGCGCTTTTATCATACTTGATGCCGCAGACCGGACAAAACCGGGCAAGTTCTTTGCCGCAGCCATGACAAAATCCTGTTTCTTTGATTTCATCCGAGTATGAACAATAAAAACATTTCATTTGGCACCCATTTTTCCGATATTATTTCACCACTCTTTCAAGACCGAATCTTCTCCGCTCAGAGTATATATTTTTACATGGAATTTTTCCATTATTTTTTCAACAGTTTCTTCATCGTGAAGAGCAACCGAAACCGCAGTCGCTGCAACATCGGCAACAGTAGCATTTTCGCCAATTACAGTAACCGATTTCGCGTCTTTGACCGGTTTCCCTGTTTTCGGGTTCATTATATGCGAAAAAGTCTGCCCTTCTATCACGAAAAACCGCTCATAGTCACCGCTTGTCGCAATTCCTTTGCAACCAGAAGCGCCAAGTTCAAGTTTTTTAAGTATTTCCGAAGGTTTATCAGGATTTTTTATTCCTATTGACCATGGGGTTCCGCCTTTGTTTCCGCAGAAAAGCATGTCGCCGCCGTAATTCACAATGAAATTTTCAACTCCGTGCTTTTTCAGAATTTCTCCTGCTCTGTCTATAGCGTAACCTTTAGCAATTCCGCCAAGATCAATTTTTACCCCTTTACCGGCGAATTTTATTTTGTTTCCGGCACAGTTGACCGAAACTTTGTCCCCGCCCACAAAACGCTGTTTTTCCTCAATAGTTTTGTCGTCAGGAATTTTGTTTCCGTTGTTTTCCCAGAGTTCACCCGTGCTTTTGTAGGTTATGTCGAAAACACCGCCGCTCATCTCGCCGTATTCAAGGCTTTGCTCAATCAGGCGGCAGACATGAGAAGGCACCTCAACCTCTTTTTCATGCGCCTCGCGGTTGAGAATAGATACAAAACTTGATTTCTTGTAGTAGCTGAGATCGTTTTCGACTGTTTCAGCGTCTTTTTTCACCGCGTTTTCGAGAGCTTCGTTTCTCTCACCGGTGTAAATTACGCTGAGAACTGTTCCCATACCCTGGAAAGTTAAGCTCTGAACTTCCATTTTTTTCGCGCAACCGCAAAAAAAGCTCAGCAGAAAGAGAAGAAAAACAATTTTTGCCAAGCCTTTCATTTTTTTCATGCACAATCCTCAGAAAGAGTTCTTGATGTTGAATTCAAACTGGAATTTCGGATCTCCAGGTCTCGGAGTAAGCGGGAATCCCCATTCGAACGAAAGCGGAGCCATCGGTGTTACCCATCGCAGACCAAATCCGGCGCTCCACAAAACACCGAGCGGAAGGTCGTAAATATCCTTATCCTTCGAATTTATGTAGAAAAGATGTTCGTCTTTCGCCCACGAGTTACCAAGGTCAACAAAGCCAACGATGCTGATTCTCATCGATTTTACAATCGGAATCTCAAGTTCGTTGTTCATTATGAACTGCTTGTCGCCGCCGATGATGTAAGGATAAGTCGAACTTGTCGGGTCCTTTCCGTCGGACGGAATATTGTATTCAGTGTCACTGCGGTCGTGGTTCGGTCCGATCGAATAAAACGGATATCCGCGGACACTGTACATACCGCCGAGCTTGAATCTTTCGGCGTAAGGCAGAGGTTTGTTCTGAAGGTGAATGTTGTAACCGAGTTCGATATTTGTTCTGAAAACGACACCTAAGAACAGTTCCTGATACCACCTGAAATTGAAATCGAGGTTCAGAATATCCTCGTCGCTTCCCATCCAGCGCGGGAAGTATTCGACTCCGCCGATGACATAGATACCTTTCGTCGCGTACATTCTGTCGTTTCTCATATCAAGTGCGAGACGCGCCGTGAGACCTGACGAGAAAATATCTCTGTAAAGATAGTTCATCTGGTGTTCCGTAGCGCCGTTGATATCGACTTTTTTCAGCTTGTAGCCGAGATATGCACGCAGATACTTCGCGATCGGAATACCGAATGTCACGCTGAAACCGAAACTGTTCTGGCTGTAGTCGGCGTAGTACTCGTAAATGTCGGAATCGTAGTTCAAGTATCTGTAGTAGAACGAAACATTGAACGAAACATTCGAATCGACAAACCACGGCTCATAGAAACTGAGGCTCACTTCGCGCCGCATTTTGCTGAGCTGACCTGCGAGACTGAGGCTCTGACCGTAGCCCAGGAAGTTGTTCTGCTCGACTTTTGCATTGAAAAGGAAACTCTCGAACGAGGAAAAACCTGCGCCGACATTGAACGTTCCGCTTTTGCGCTCCTTGACTGTGACAACCATTTTGGCCATGTTCGGAGAGGAGCCCTTAACAACCTCGATTTTGACCTCATCGTAAAAACCTGTTCTTTTGAGATTGTATTCGCTCTCTTTCTGCTGCGAATAGTTGAAAAGATCACCCTCAGAAATCTCCATTTCGCGCCGTAAAACCTTATCGCGCGTTCTGTCGTTTCCGGCAAACGCGACTTCCTCTATAAAGCACTTTTCCCCTTTTCTGACGATGAAATTCATATCTACCGACTGCTTTCTGTCGTCGAGATGCCTTCCCGGCATAATTTCGACAAACGGATAACCTTCGTTTCCATAGATGCTTTTTATTCTCTCGAAATCCCTGATGGTTTTCGAATGCTGATACCATTCGCCCTGCTTCTGCGTGAACTTAAAGTCTGGCATTTTTCCGCTGTCGAGCGTATCGCCTTCAACCGAATATTCGCCGACTTTATAACGCTTTCCCTCTTCGACAATGTATGAGACATAAATATCCCGCTTGTCTTTTGAAATCGTGACAGTCGGTTTGGAGACTTTGACGTCAACGAAACCGTTCTCGTTGTAAAGATAGGTTATCGCCCCCATGCTCTCTTCAAGCGCACTTTTTTTATAGCCGCCGTCACTGAATATCGAGAAAAGCCCGTCCTCCTGAACGCTCATATACTTCTTGAGCTCAGCTTCTTCGAGGTATTTGTTGCCGACAATCGTAACTTTCTTGACGCGGCTTTTACTCCCTTCCGATATTTTGAAGTTGATATCAACTTCCTGTTTTTCTTTGTTGTGCTTGACCTCTGCGTCAATAGTTGCCGAGAGATATCCTTTATCATGATAAACACCTAAAATCGCCGATGTATTTTTGCTGATTTTGTTCATGTCCAGAAGCTCGTTCTTCTTGACTGTGAGAACTTCCTTTATGTCGTCATCGTCAATTTTTTTATTGCCTGAAAATTTTACTGAACGGATTATCGGAAACTCTACGACTTTGAATATCAGAAGGCGTTTCGCGTCATCGTAGTAGATAGAAACATCCTCAAAAATCTCTATCGCAATGATTTTTTCAAGAATTTCGTTGATTTCTTTTTCAGTATAATCCCGTTTTTCCTTAAAATACTGAGTCAGAATGGACTGTTCCGTTCTTACCGAACCTTCGACCGTGACATCATCCACCTGAAGTGGAAAAAGCGGCAGAAAAAGAAGAAATATAGCGAAAAAAAGAAAAAATTTATTCATATACTGCGGACAACTCCTTCGCTCATTTCAATAACTCTTCCCATTTCCGCAGCAAATTCCTGATTGTGCGTAACAAAAAGAGTCGTCAAATTTCTTTCCTCTGCAACGGAAAGAATGAGTGCTATTATCATTTTTCCCGTCTCGTTGTCCAGATTTCCTGTAGGTTCATCCATTAAAAGAAGCGACGGCTCCGTAACCAGAGCCCTGGCAATGGCAACACGCTGCTGCTCACCACCTGAAAGTTCGGCCGGTTTGTGCTGCATACGGTGCGACAGACCAACCCGTTCGAGCATTTTTTCAGCCTTTTCAAGAGAGGTTTTCTTTGACTGTGTCAGCATAAGCGGAATCGCGACATTTTCGATTGCCGTAAATTCCGGAAGAAGGTGATGAAACTGAAAAACAATGCCTATTTCGCGGTTTCTGAACATACTCAGTTTTGAGTCTGGCATCTTTGCCGGGTTTTCACCTTTGAGCAGGATTTTTCCGCTGTCAGGCCTTTCCAGAGTCGCCATAATATTAAGCAATGTTGATTTCCCAGAACCGCTTTTGCCGGTAAGCGAAAGACGTTCGCCTTCTTTCAACTCCAGATTGACACCGCGGAGAACATCTATTCTGTGTCCTTCTACAAAGTAAGATTTTTTTATATCTTCCAAAGTCAGAATCGCATTTTCACTCATGTCTAAGCCCCTCCACCGGAGTTATTCCTGAAGCCTTGATACTCGGATAAAGCGTTGCCGCGACCGAAATCAGAAGCGTTGAAAATATAACGACAGCAAATGTTCCGAAAGAAAGTTGTACAGGCAAAGTCGAAAAAAAGTAAATCTCCTTGCTTATCTGGAATTCCACGTTTTTCAGCAAAAGACAGATTACCGCAGCTAAAACAGAGCCTAAAATCGTTCCTAACAGACCGATTATAAAGCCGTCAAACATAAATATTCCGCGAATAACGCTCTTTTTCGCCCCGACAGAACGAAGAATAGAAACTTCTCTGGTTTTGTCGATGACGAGCATGATTAAAGTCGTGATTATCCCGAACGAAGCTACGATTGCGATAAAAACAAGAATTATGAACATTATCAGTTTCTGGAGATGAAAAAACTTAAAAGTAGTTTTGTGAAGATCGCGCCAGTCCTGCACAGCAAACGGAAAACCGCCCACGCGTTCAGTCATACGGCTTCTGAAATCAAGAATCTTTCCCGGTTCGTCAACTTTTGTCGAAACAAAACTCACATTCTTACCGATATCAAGAAGTGTCTGAGTCTCTTCAAGCCCGGCGTATAGATACCGCGAATCGTAGTCGTACATCCCTGATTCAAATATGCCGGCAACGACCAGATTGCCGCTCACAGGCACCGCATCTTCTCCAACAATCTTTCTGCTTCCCGAAGTTACAAGCGAAATAAGCGCACCTGGAGAAACCTGAAGTTTTTGTGCAAGATCGACACCTAAAATGACCGGAAAAAGCTGCGATTCTTCGCCTAAAAAATCATCCATTTCACTCATCTTGGAGAGATTCTTTTCGACATATCCGCATTTTTCCTTTTTTCCCAGACATTCGTAATCACCTTCGATCACAAGTTCAGACAAATCAGAGATTTTTTTATAACCCTCAGGCTCTATCCCGTTGAGAAATGCGGTAGCCAGCCCTTTTTCCGACATGAGAAGAACTTCTCTGAAAACAACTGGAGTCGCCCCAAGTACACCCGGAATTGATTCTACTTGTTTTTGGACATCGGTGTACGTATCAAAATTTCCTATCAATCTGTAAACATTGGCATGAGTAGTGGATTTAAGAACAATTTCCTCTGTTTTTGCAATAAGACCGTCCATAACGGAAAGGACTATTATCAAAGTGGCGACACCGAGCGAAAGCCCGAGCACCGAAATCAGAGAAATCAGAGAAAGCGTGTGTTTACGATGACTTTGAGTGAAGTACCTTAAAGCAATAAACCTGACGAATTCACTCATTTATAATCTCTTAAAAAGGGAGAAAAAGGGGCTTCAACACGAAGCTATTTGGATTCTTCCGCCGGTTTGGCTTCTTCCTTTTCGGTTTCTTCTTTTGCAGGCTGTGCAGCAGCAGGATCAGGCGCCTCGGAAGTTTCGATTTCGACCTTTATTTCGTCTTCCGGCTTTTCCTGAACGTTTGCTGCAGGATCGGCTTCCAGTTTCTCGTCAACAGGAGCCATGCTTTTGAAACCTTCCTCGCCCGGCATTTTAGAAACATCAGGTTTGCCGTCTTTGTTTGTATCTTTTTCAATCTTTTCGATAACGCCGTTTCTGTAGTATTCCCAGTAATCTATAATGCCGTCGCCGTTCTGATCTGATTCTATTGCAATGAGCTGACCAAGTTCATCGTAATTTTTAATAACATCCGGCTTTTCATCGAACTGGAAATCGAATTCGCTTCTTCTTACAGAGCCGCCGATGAAGTAATCGGTGCGGTCAATCTTGTTATCAAAATCAAGATCAAGATCTTCTTTGACTACAGCGCCGGTTTCTTCGTTGAAGTAACGCCATACATCAATCTTTGAATCGTGGTTAAGATCCATCATTTTGACAGAAATCACAAGGTCATGGCCACCCTTTTCGTTCGGGACTTTCTTGAAAATATTAACGATATCGGGATTTTTGTCTTTGTTTACGTCGTAATGTCTCATCTCGTAAACTTGATCGTCAACCTTAATTTCATCCCCTTGCGAAGTGAGTCTGTAACGCTCCCGAGCAGCACGCGCAGCAGCTGATGTTCTTGAAGAGGAAGGCTGATCATCCTTAACGGAAGATTCAGATGCACATGAACAAAAGATAACCGAAAAAACCAAAAAAATCACTAACTTTAACATTTCAAACCTCAAATACAATACAAAATCGGGCGTGATGTTACATTAAAAGGGACAAAAATCAATTTTTTGTATTAAATATGAATGAAAGATTATTTTGAGAAAAGGCTAAAACAACTATTTGATGCGAAAAACTCTTTCCAGATTCGCACCACTACCATCCCCTACCTCTTTTCCCACAATCTGAAGAAGGGCTTTGTAGAAGCGTCAAAGCCCTCCGTTAATGCGGACATCCGACCCCTCCGCCGCTTTGCGGCAGCTCCCGCACATCAGGGGCGCCTTGACGTGGAAGCTTGAATCGGTAGAACCATTCCAACACGTCTCCAATTTTCCCGACATCAGTCATGCGGTTTGGGGGATTTAAATCGATTGGATTACGCTATTAATTCCAGCAGTTTCTCAACACTTTCAACAGCTTGTC
The DNA here is from genome assembly GCA_002310995.1 of bacterium UBP6_UBA1177. GTDB lineage: Bacteria > UBP6 > UBA1177 > UBA1177 > UBA1177 > UBA1177. Next base: position 30,925 of record DBYV01000050.1, read on the forward strand.
CAAACGAAACATCAGCTGCATACGGCATTTTCTTTGTATATTTCTGCCACAAATCTTTCAGGTTTTCCGAATTTTTTATGGCTGCAATCAAATCTGGAATCTGTGAAAGAATTTTTTCGCTGCCTCTGTGCTCGCAGGTCCGTTGCAGAGCGGTTTTCAAAAATTTTAGCGAATTCATGTCTGCGCGGTTTCGAATAAATGCTGTCTCCGGCAGTAATATCCAAAGTCAAAGTGTGGTGCATTTTTTCGTAATCAGCCAGCACGAACACCCTGAAACCGTTGTATTTGTCGTCCTCGCGAATCGGTTCGACCCGATCCAGAGAAAAGATAAAATCATCATCGTTTTCGATTGCACAAACATCTGAAATTATTTTTGTTATGACATTTTCATCAAGAGGAAGATTGTTGACAGTCGTGTCGATATCCATCGTAGTGCGGTGCGAAATTCCTACAAAAGATGCTATCAGAACACCGCCTTTTATTATGAAACGGTCAGCATATTCCGATTTTCCAAGGCGTTCGAGAAAACATTCCATCAGATAATTCTGCAGCATGATTTGCGGCGGAACGGAAAGTTCTTTGGATTTGTTATTGATTCTGGCTTTCAGCTGCATCACGTTTCCGGTTTTCATTGGATCGCCTCCAAATACGAGAGAAGTTTTTTCTCGACACGGAAAATCTTTCCGAATTTCATAAGCAAGAGAAAGTCTTTCTGCGCTGATGCCGCATATTTCCTTAAAGCCGGAATAAACCGCTCTTTATCAAGTCCTGAAGGCTTGTGCAGGAGCTCGCACAAGGTTCTTTCAATGCAGTAAACCAGCAAGTCGTTACCCAGATCCGACTTTACAACCACAATTCCTTCATTCGCGGATTCTTTTGCCACGTGACGCACATCGTATTCAGCGGAAAGCGTTTTTGAAATGTAACCGTGCGGAACCGAAAGCGTATATTTAAACGGAATCTGATCCGAATAACCATTCAGAAACAATGCCGTCTCATGCGAAAACACAGCTTTCGGGCAAAGCAACTGCGTAATAAAAAGTTCGTCAGGAACAACATCACCCAAGGCATAGAGACCGAAACGGATTTTCTGAATTTTTTGTATCTGTAAAAGTTCCTGCAGCTGCCAGCGTGAAATTCCAGCATCAGTTGCATTTTTCAAAGTAAAATAGCCGTTTTTATCTCTTGCTATTTTATTTACCACATTATCTGCCAACATAACCTCTCAAGCAACTGGTACTATAAAATTAGAAAATTATTGTATGAATTGAAAGAACTAAAATATTTATAACAAAATAAAGAAAAATATCAAATTATTTTCATCTTTCGCAAAACCAATTTCCCAAGGGAAAAACAATACCTCTCCCCCGCACAATCCAGCCAAGTCAAGGGTTAAGAGTTGAAATTTTTTAATTATTTTCGATATTTTCGAGAGATTTTAGAAGAATTCCAAGAGAAAAGAGGCTCCTTTCGCCTGCTCTTTCCTTTTTCCATCATTTCCTCGTTGCCTAACCACTATATTTTAATTTCATAATGAACTTTCAAATTGTTCAACACACTATATTTGATCATTCCCTCTCGCTGCATTCTCCCCACAACAATTCCTGGAGCAATTCCCTGCTCTTTGGCAAACGCCAAAACATTTCTCTCCGAGTAATCTCGTCCGCTTTTAAAAGCAACAAACTCTGTCGGATTGATCAATGTATCCCCTGCCCATTTATCCGCATTCTTTTCGTCCTGATCTGTTGTGCCATTGATATTCCCAATATGACCAAGCACAATGTGAGCAAGTTCATGGAACAAGCTGAACCAAAACTTATCAGCATCTTTGCCTCTTACCGTAAGCCCGACTACGATCTTGTTACCATCCAGAAAACTTGCTCCTTGGAGAAAAGAGCCTTTCAAATGCGGAAGAAATACCAGAGCTATTCCGCAATTTTCCAGTATAATTTTAATCTTCGGGCAAAATTCCTCCGGTTTCATTACAGTCATCTTCCTGATCTCAGGAATAGCAGAGACAAGTCCTTTAATATCGATCTGTGATGTTTGAATTTCTCGTGCCTGAATTTTTGCCTCTTGTACCCACGCCATCAGAGCCAGATCGCTCTTTTCTGTAATTGCCAGTCTTCTGCAGGCGATTTTAGTAATCTGAGCATCTCCTAAAAGCGACAACTTGACCACACCGAAATACTGGCGGAGATGAGCTACTTTTTCCCTTAAATTCCTCGTTATCGGAACCCATCCGTATTTCACCATTTCAGTGTAAGGAAATCGTTGTGCGAGTAACACATCTTCATCCATGGCATTTTCCTCCACAACCTTTAAAAGCTTTTCTCTGTAGATAGCCTCAAGATTGGTCCAGAACTTAGCCGGCACTCCGAGAACGATTTCCAGCCTGGCCGCGACTTCAGGCGTAAGCTGAACTTCTCCATTGATGAGTTTGCTGACATGCTTCTCCGACAGATCCATTCTGGCAGCGAACTCCTTCTGACTCATACCCCTGTCCTTAAGCTGCTCCCTGATGGTTACTCCAGGAGGCGTTGCAATGTAACTCTGACTTCTCACCATAATGTTTTCTCCGCTCTCTCTGCAGCCTTGGCATCAGTACAAATCTTTTCCAATTTTCTTGTTTTGTACGTGATATCCAACTCCTCGCCCCTCAATATAAATTTACCTCAGAGGTAAATCGATTATAGCACATTCAAAGTTCACGTCAAGAGGCCGCTTAAAAAAATTTTGATTTATTTTTCAGAGGTTAAAGAGGCGAATGGTTTTTTCTTTCCAAAAATGATCAGCACCGAAGTTTACTGAGGCAGTAATACTGCCTCAGTAAACTATTATTTTTCTTTGCATTGTGTCAGCATTGTGTTAGAATGTGTCAGCATTGTGTTAGAATGTGTCTGAAAGGGGGCGAAAATGAACACAAACAATATTTTGACAGAAGAAAAATTGCAACGACTTCTTGAATACGGCGAAAATTTCACCGTGGAATATAAAACCTGTCGGAACGGCTTAAGCAGCTCCGTGTTTGAAACTGTCTGCTCGTTCTCGAACCGTTACAGCGGCTTTATTCTGCTTGGAGTTGAAGATAGCGGCAAAGTTGTCGGTGTTGAAAAAAATGCTGTAGAAAAAATAAAAAAAGATTTCATCAATACGCTGAATAATCCCACCAAGATCCACCCTTCCCTCTTCCTTAATTTGGAGGAAGCGGAATGCAACGGCAAAACAATTTTATGGGTTTATGTTCCTGTCAATTCCGAAGTACAGTATTGTGACGACAAAATTTTCGACCGTAACGGAGACGCCGACCAGAACATTACCAAATCAGTCGATCTTGTTGCCAATCTCTTTAACCGAAAATCACATACATTTTACGAAAAACAGTTGTTTCCCTACGTGACAACCAAACATCTTCGCTTGGATCTTATTCCTGAGATAAAAAGGCTCGCTTTGCTCAAAAACGGGCAGCATCCGTGGAAAAACATGGAGCCTATGGAACTTTTTAAAAGCGCCGGACTGTATGAGGAGAATCTTTTGACAGGGCAAAAAGGCTTTAACCTCGCAGCAGTACTGCTTTTTGGAAAGGATACTACCATCCAATCATGTCTTCCGGCTTACAAAACCGACGCTATTTTCCGCGACACAAACCCTGACCGCTATGATGACAGGCTTATTGTCGAAACAAACTTAATTGAAAGCTATGATCTGCTCATGCAGTTTGTTCAAAAACACACCGATGACCGTTTTTTTCTATTAGACAACATTTCCACGAGCGTGCGGGACAAAATCGCACGTGAAGTAATTTCAAACATTCTTGTCCACCGTGAATATGCAAGTGCCTTTCCGGCAAAACTGATCATAACCAAGGATGAACTTTATGCAGAAAACTGGAATCGGGCAACAACATTCGGCAGACTTACTCCGCAGAATTTCACCCCTTATCCGAAAAATCCGCTGATAGCTAAATTCTTTACGCAAATCGGCAGAGCCGATACTCTCGGTTCAGGAGTCCGCAATTTATACAAATTCACAAAAATCTATTCAAATTCCGAACCCGTTCTGGAAGAAGGTGATATATTCAAAACCACAATTTCACTAACTCAGAAAGAAGTGTCGAAGAATCCCATCTCGTTTATTACCGAAAGCACAAACGAATCAAAAATATTTGTTTTCATTAAAGAAAAAGGAGTAGCTTCCGCAGCAGAAATTCAAAACGCCTTAGGCTTTAAAAGCCGCACCTCAGTCCAGCGTATAATCACCAAACTTTTATCCGAAGGTAAGATCATTAAATCCGGCACAGGTAAAAACACTGTTTATACCGCAGTATAAAACTCGACCATGCCCGACATCTCTGCGGTGGCGGTTCACAATTTCCCCCCGCACAAACCCCCAGAGTCAAGAGTCAATTTTGAAAAATTTTTCGTTTATTTTGGGAGGTTAAAGAGACCGGAGAGGATCGCCGTTATCGCCCTTCATACATTTTCTTGTAATAGTTCTGATATTCGCCGCTTATTATTTCTTCCCACCATCCGCGGTTGTCGAGATACCATTTTATCGTTTTTTTGATCCCGTCCGCAAATTTGGTTTCAGGCAGCCAGCCGAGTTCATTGTGGATCTTCGTCGGGTCGATCGCGTAGCGCATATCGTGACCCAGCCTGTCTTTGACGTGTGTTATCAGGCTTTCGGGCTTGCCGAGTTCTTTGCAGATGAGTTTTACGATATCGATATTACGCATTTCGTTGTGGCCGCCGATGTTGTAGATCTCGCCGACTCTTCCTTTGTGGATAACGAGATCGATCGCTTTGCAGTGGTCTTCGACATAGAGCCAGTCGCGGACGTTGAGCCCTTCACCGTAAACCGGAAGCGGCTTGTCGTTCAGGCAGTTAGCGATCATCAGCGGGATAAGCTTTTCGGGGAAATGGTAAGGACCGTAGTTGTTCGAGCAGCGTGAGATCGTCGCCGGAAGCCCGAAAGTGCGGTGATACGCCATGACCAGAAGGTCTGCGCCAGCTTTTGAACTTGAATACGGGCTGCTCGTGTGGATCGGAGTTTTCTCGGTGAAGAAAAGGTCCGGCCTGTCAAGCGGAAGATCGCCGTAAACTTCATCTGTCGAAACCTGATGATATCTCGTTATTCCGTATTTCCGGCAGGCATCCATGAGAACTGAAGTTCCGATGATGTTTGTCTGCAGAAATACTGAAGGATCCTCGATACTTCTGTCAACGTGGCTTTCCGCGGCGAAATTGACGATGATGTCAGGTTTTTCCTCTTCAAAAAGTTTGTAGACCCCAGATCTGTCGCAGATATCGAGCTTCACAAAGCGGAAATTCGGTTTATCCATTATACTTTTCAAAGTGCTGAGATTTCCCGCGTAAGTCAGTTTGTCGAGGCAGATGATCCTGTAATCGGGATGCGCCTCAAGCATGTGGAAAATGAAGTTCGAGCCGATAAATCCCGCGCCGCCTGTAACTATGATATTCATTATTTTTCCCCCGCGATTGAAAGCAGATACTGGCCGTAGTCGGTCATTCTGAGTTCATAACCTATTTCTTTAAGCTGCTCGGTCGTTATGAATCCGCGCCTCCATGCGATCTCTTCGATGCAGGAAACGTAAAATCCCTGCCTGTCCTGCACCGCTTCAACAAATTCGGCCGCCTTCAGCATGTTTGCGGGCGTTCCGGTGTCGAGCCACGCCATGCCGCGTCCGAGCAGGGTGACATTGAGTTCACCCATTTCAAGATATGCGTTGTTTACTGCGGTGATTTCGATCTCTCCGCGTGCCGAAGGTTTAACGTTTTTCGCGATCTCCACTACGCGGTTGTCATAGAAATAAAGCCCCGGAACAGCGTAGTTGCTCTTCGGATGCGCCGGTTTTTCCTCAATAGATACGACTTTGTGGTTTTTGTCGAATTCGACCACACCGAAAGAGCGCGCATCCTTCACCGGATAGCCGAAGATCGTCGCTCCTACCTTGTTTTCCATCGCTTTTCTGAGCATTCTTGTCATATCCTGGCCGTAAAAGACATTGTCGCCGAGGATAAGGCATACGCTGTCGTCCCCGATGAAATCTTCGCCAAGAATAAAGGCATCGGCAAGTCCGCGCGGAGTATCCTGCACTTTGTACGCAAACTTCATTCCGAGTTTTTCGCCTGTTCCAAGCAGCCTTTCGTAAAGCGGTGTATCCTCAGGTGTCGAAATTATCAGCACTTCGCGGATCCCGGCAAGCATAAGGATCGAAAGAGGATAGTAGATCAGCGGCTTGTCGTAGATCGGCAGAAGCTGCTTCGAAACAGCCTTTGTCATCGGATAAAGCCTTGTTCCTTTGCCGCCGGCAAGAATGATTCCTTTCATTTTTATCTCCTTTCCAAAATTATTCCGCAGATCCTGTCAACATCTTCTTTAGTCAGGTCGGCGTAAAGCGGCAGAGTCAGCACTCTGTCGGCAAAGTATGCGGCGACCGGCGTTTTTTCCGCGCCTGAAGTCGGAAGATTTTTGTAGCAGTCGAATGTATTTGTGAGCGGATAGAAATATTTTCTCGCGATTATTCCGTTTCCGGCAAGTTTTGCGAAAACTTCGTCTCTTGAAGCGGCAAAACCGTCAAAAACAACAGGGAAATATGCGTAATTCGGAGTTACGTCACTATCAGGTTTGCAGAGTTTTATCCCTTTCACTCCGTCGAGGTGACTGAAATAACGTTCTACTACAGCTTTCCGTTTTGCGATTTCCCCTTCAAGATGACGCAGGTTGCAAATCCCCATCGCCGCCTGGAACTCGCTCATTTTCGCGTTTCCGCCGACAAATCCGACACTTTCAGGGCTCGTTATGCCGAAATTTTTCATGCTGTTGAGTTTGTCCACAAGCGGATCGTCCGAAAAACAGACCGCGCCCCCTTCGATCGTGTTGAAAACTTTGGTAGCATGAAAGCTGAACATCGAAGCATCACCGAAACAAGCCGAACTAATGCCTTTGTATTTCACCGCAAAAGCGTGAGCCGCATCGTAAATCACCTTCAACTTGTGCTTTTTCGCGATACCGGCGATTTTTTCCACGTCGCACATATTCCCGTAAACGTGTACTGGCACTATCGCAACAGTTTTTTCGGTTATCAGAGCCTCGATTTTGCTTGCATCCATCGTGTAATTTTCAGGATTTACATCGCAGAAAACAGGATTCAGACCGTTCCGCACGATAGCATGAGTCGTCGAAGCGAAAGTGAAAGGAGTCGTAATGACTTCCGCCCCTCTCGGAAATCCGAACACCGCAATTATGTTTTCAAGCGCCAGATGTCCGTTCGTAAAAAGCACAACATGCGGCACACCGAGCATCTTTTCAAGCTCCGCCTGGAATTTCTGGTGCTTTGCCCCCGAATTCGTTAGCCAGCGGCTCTCCCAAAGCTCTTTTATTTCGGCACAGTATTCCTCAAAATCGGGCATCGAGGAACGGGTAACGTTTATTGTCATGGTGCTCTCCTTCAAAAAACCGCCGCATTATACTGATTTTTTTAGGAAATGCGAAAAAGGTTAAAAACGTTATTTATTGAATTGCTTTAATAATTGCCAATTTCAATTCTTCATCTGAATCATATGTTCCATCCATGACAGCGACCATAATCCGATGAAGCAATTCCTTATCAATTTTCCCTGCTGCAACATGATAGCTGATATTTTCCATAACCTCGAAGAAATGCTTTGAAATCAAAAAGACCCAGCTGACTAATTTTGCTAGGGACATTAATGTCCTTAGCATAGTATTCTGAAGCTGTAGCAAGAAAACTCTTCAATTGCTTTCCTCGAAGAACAACGTATCCGTTTTCTGTCAACTCTATAGTGGTAAACAAAAACTGGACAGAGGTTGAAGTGTAAATAGATTAACCTTTGTT